>NZ_JAMYLI010000003.1:0-308494 GCF_040317955.1 Mesorhizobium sp. M1342
TTCGCCAAGCCAAGGTCCGGGCGGCCGCCCGGACCTTGGCTCAATCGCTCTAATCCCACGAAATCTCTCTCGTGTAGATACAAGGTGGCCGCGAAGCGGTCGGAGAGGGGGCTGCGACGCTGGCAAGTTCCCTCTAAATCACCTAAGGCCGCGCCGCCCCCGCTCCGTCTCGGCTTCCCCGAGCCACCTCTCCCCCACTTCCGTGGGGGCGAGGAACCCAAACCCTGCCACGTCCCGCCATCCTCTTCCCATCAGATGCGGTTTAACTTATCTTGCCAATTGGCAAAACATGCTATATGTCTGCCAACAGCGAGGCACAAAATGCAGCTTCAGTCCATCGTCACCACGCCGGCCACGGTCGGAGCCGCTATCTCGGATGAAGAAGCTGGCGCGCTGGCGCGCACCACGGTCAATCTGTTCAAGGCCTGGAATCTCACCGACCTGGAGGCCTGCATCCTGCTCGGCGGCATGTCGGCGCGGACCTGGGCGCGTTGGAAGACTGGGGCGAAGGAAGGCGGCGTCGGCAGGATCGACCGCGACCTGCGCACCCGCTTGGCGCATCTGATGGGCATCCATAAGGGCCTGCGCTATCTGTTCACGGACCCGGCGCGCGGCTATGCCTGGATACGCAAGCCCAATACCGCCTTCGGCGGCCAGTCGGCCCTCGATCTGATGCTGCGCGGCGAAATTTCCGATCTCTCGGCGATGCGCGAATGGCTCGATGCGGAGCGTGGTGCATGGTGAGTGGGCTTGCGGTCCGGCGCGGCGTCCATTGGCACCAGACCTTCCGCATCATCCGCTCTATCCACCCGCCGATCGACCTGTTCGAGGACATTGCCGATCCGCGCGACTGGGAGGCGTTGGCCTCGGTCGAGGCGAAGACCAACCCGCGCATAAGGTTCGAGATCGGCGACCTCGGCAAGGTGTCGGCCGCAAGGCGGGTTTCCGGCCCCGGCGCCAGCTTCGTGATGGCGCCCTTCGTGCACTGTTCGACGCTGCGGCCGGGACGCTTCTCGGATGGCAGCTACGGCATCTACTATGCGGGCGACAGCGAGGAGGTGGCGCTGGCCGAGACCATCCACCACCATCAGAAATTCATGCGTGCCACCAACGAGGGGCCGGGCTGGACGGCGGATTTCCGCGTGCTGATCGGCAGCGTCGACCGCGACCTCGATGATGTCAACGCCGTGCCCGGCGTGCTCGACCCGGACGACTATTCCGCCTCGCAGGCGGAAGGGCGGGCGCTGCGGGCAGCAGGCAGCGACGGGCTGGTGTGGAACAGCGTGCGCATGCCGGGCGGCGGCTGCATCGGCATCTTCTGGCCCGACGCGATCACCATTCCAGTCCAGGGCCGCCACTACAGCTACCACTGGGACGGCGCCCGCGTCGACTTCGTGCGCCAGCACGATACGGGAAAGGTGCTTGCCGTCACATGATGGCGGCGGACACTCTTTACAGATCGCTGGGAAGCCGATATCCATAAATCCAAGGATTCGGATATATGGATAAGAAAAGCACTTTGAATGCGCTGGCCGCACTTGGCCAGGAGACGCGGCTGGATGTCTTCCGGCTGCTCGTGCGTGCCGGTCCGGAAGGTATCCCGGCGGGCGAGATCGCAACGAGGCTCGACACGGTCCAGAACACCATGTCGGCGCATCTGAAGGTGCTCGCCCATGCCGGGCTGATCCGTCCCGAACGCGACGGAAGGACCGTGCGCTATGTCGCCGATATGACCGGCTTGCGCGACCTGCTGGCCTATCTGATGGAAGATTGCTGCAATGGCGCGCCGGAGCTCTGCCGTCCCGTCATCAATGCCGTGACCTGTGACTGCTGAGGGGCTTGTGACTGTCCGCCGCGCGCCGTTCGAACAAGGAAAGCCATCATGACCGATCATGCTTTGAACGCAGCTGTGGCGGTGCGGCCCGGCATCGGCTTCGTCGAGAAATATCTGACGGTGTGGGTTGTACTGTGCATCGTCACGGGCATCGCGTTTGGCCATCTGCTGCCGGGCGTGTTCGGAGCCATCGCGTCGGCCGAGATCGCCAGGGTCAACATTCCTGTCGCCGTGCTGATCTGGCTGATGATCGTGCCGATGCTCTTGCGCGTCGATTTCGCCTCGCTGGCCAGGGTCGGCACCTATTGGCGCGGCATCGGCGTGACGCTGTTCATCAACTGGGCGGTGAAGCCGTTCTCGATGGCGCTGCTGGGCTGGCTCTTCATCGGCTGGCTGTTCCGGCCATGGCTGCCCGCCGTGCAGATCGATTCCTACATTGCCGGGCTGATCATCCTTGCCGCGGCGCCCTGCACGGCGATGGTTTTCGTCTGGTCGAACCTGACGCGCGGCGAGCCGAATTTCACGCTTTCGCAAGTGGCGCTCAACGACGCGATCATGATCGTCGCTTTCGCCCCCATCGTCGGCCTGCTGCTCGGCCTGTCGGCGATCACCGTGCCATGGGGCACGCTGATGCTGTCGGTCGCACTCTACATCGTCGCGCCGGTGATCGTCGCGCAGTTAGTTCGTGGCCGGCTGCTGGCAGCGAGGGGACAGGTCGGGCTCGATGCCCTGCTTGCCACGCTGCAGCCCTTGTCGCTGATTGCCTTGCTGGCGACGCTGGTACTGCTGTTCGGCTTCCAGGGCGAGCAGATCATTGCGCAGCCGCTGGTGATCGTGCTGCTGGCAGTGCCGATCCTGATCCAGGTCTATTTCAACTCCGGTCTTGCCTATCTGCTCAACCGCCTCAGCGGCGAGCGGCACTGCGTGGCTGGACCATCGGCGCTGATCGGCGCGTCGAACTTCTTCGAGCTGGCGGTGGCCGCCGCGATCGCGCTGTTCGGGCTGAATTCGGGCGCGGCTCTTGCCACCGTGGTCGGGGTGCTCATCGAGGTTCCGGTCATGCTGTCGGTGGTGTGGATCGTGAACCGCAGCAAGGGCTGGTACGAGAAGGGTGGCGCCGTCCGGAATACCATGTCGACTGGGAAGGCCTCGAAATGACCATCACCATCTACCACAACCCCGATTGCGGCACGTCGCGCAACACGCTGGCCATCATCCGGCAGTCGGGCGAGGAGCCGGAGGTGATCGAATATCTGAAGACGCCGCCGTCGCGACAAAGGCTAGTCGAACTGATCGCCGCGATGGGCATCACACCGCGAGACCTGCTGCGCGAGAAGGGCACCCCCTATGCCGAACTCAGCCTTGCCGACCCGAAATGGTCCGACGAGCAGATCGTCGATTTCATGCTGGCACATCCGATCCTTATCAACCGGCCGATCGTGGACAGCCCGCTCGGCGTCGTCCTTGCACGGCCGTCGGAAAAGGTGCTGGACATCCTGCCCAACCCGGAGATCGGTGCGTTCACCAAGGAGGATGGCGAGGTGATCACAGGCGCCTCGGGCAAACGCGCCGGCTGATGTTATTTCCATATTTTTCGAAATTAAGTTGACGGCGCGAAAAGTGCCGCGTAGTTTATTTCCATGAAACTCGAAAAAGCAGCTGCCCAGCTTGAAGCACTCGGCAATCCGACGCGACTTCAGCTCTATCGCATCCTGGTGCGCGCCGGTGACGACGGGCTTGCCGTCGGCAGCGTCCAGGGCAAGCTCGACATTCCGTCATCGACGCTGTCGCATCACCTCAAACGGCTGGTCGACACCGGGCTTGTCACGCAGGAGCGGCAAGCGACGACGCTGATCTGCCGCGCCAACTATCCCGGCATGAATGCGCTGATCGGCTATCTCGCCGACGAGTGCTGCGCTGACGCCGTCTGCGCGCCCGCCGTCGGCAAAGCACTGGTTTGATTTTTTTGCACTTATAATTCGAACATACCGGAAGGATCGAACCTATGGACATGATGGCAAACCTTCCCGTCGCGGTGATCGGCGCCGGCCCGGTCGGGCTGGCAGCCGCGGCGCATCTGGTCGAGCGCGGCATTCGTCCGTTGATCCTGGAGCGCGGCGAAAGCGTGGGTGCGGCGCTGCTCGATTGGGGCCATGTGCGGGTGTTTTCGCCATGGAAATACAACATCGATACGGCGGCGCGGGCGCTGCTCGACCGCTCCGGCTGGACGGCGCCGGACAGCCAGGGCCTGCCGACCGGCGGCGAGATCGTGCGCGATTATCTGACGCCGCTTGGCCGGCTTCCCGCGATCGCCGCCAATTTGAAGCTCGGCGCCGAGGTCACCGCGATCACCCGTCAGGGACACGACAAGGTCGCCAATGATGGCCGCAAGGACGCGCCCTTCGTCATCCGCTATCGCGATGCCGGCGGCGAACACCGCGTTCTCGCGCGCGCCGTCATCGACGCGTCCGGAACATGGTGGCGGCCAAATCCGATCGGCGTCGACGGGCTGCCGGTTTCCGGCGAAGGCGAGGCGTCGGCACGCATCGCCTATGGCATTCCCGACGTGCTCGGCAAGGCGAGAGAAGACTATGCGGGCAAGCGCATCCTGGTCATCGGCGGCGGGCACTCGGCCATCAACGTCGCGCTGGCGCTGATGGAGCTGCAGGATGCGGCGCCTGGCACCGAAATCTTCTGGGCGCTGCGCCACGCCAGCATCGAGAGATTGCTCGGCGGCGGGCTGAACGACCAGTTGCCGGAACGCGGCGCGCTTGGGCTGGCTGCCAGGCAGGCGATGGCGGATGGCAGGCTGAACATGCTGGCGCCCTTCGCCGTCAACGGCATCAAGACGCAGGGCGAGGGGCTTGTTGTCGATGCCGGCCTGGGTGGCAAGCCGTTCAGCCTGGCCATCGACCGCATCGTCGTCACCACCGGCTTCAGGCCAGACCTGTCGTTCCTGAGCGAAATCCGCATCGCGCTCGATCCCGCCGTCGAGGCGCCGCCGGCACTGGCGCCGCTGATCGATCCAAACTTCCACTCATGCGGCACGGTTCCCGCGCATGGCATTGCAGAGCTCGCCCATCCCGAACCGGGCTTCACCATCGTCGGCTCGAAATCCTACGGCCGTGCCCCGACCTTCCTGATGGCGACCGGCTACGAGCAGGTCCGCTCGGTGGTGGCCGATATTGCCGGAGACCATGCCGCGGCCCGCGAGGTCCGGCTGGTGCTGCCGGAGACCGGCGTGTGCTGCGCCGTCGGTGTCGCGACGGTAGCGGCAAGCGCCGGCTGCTGTGGCGGGCCCGCGCCGGCCGCTGTCGATGCCTGCTGCGTCAGGGATGCGGACGCCAAGGCAACCGGCGCATCGGGTTGCGGCTGCGCAACCGCGCCGGCCACCGAGCCGCGAGAGGATATGGCGGCCGGCGCCGATGCCTGAACGATCCGTCCTGCGCAAGGCGATCTGGGCGCTTGGGCTGACCCAGATCATTGGCTACGGCACGCTCTACTACAGCTTCTCGATCCTGGCGCCGGCAATGGCTGGGGAGTTCGGGCTCACGGAAGGCTGGGTGTTCGGCGCACTGTCGGCCTCGCTGTTTGCCGGCAGCCTATTCGCGCCGACTGCCGGGCGGTGGGCCGACCGCTTCGGCGCCGGCCGCATCATGACCGTCGGCTCGGTGGCGGCAGCCGTGGCGCTGGCGCTGTGCGCCGTCGCGCCCGACCGCGTGAGCTTCGTTGTGGCCTTGCTGGCGATGGAACTGGCCTCCAGCTTCGTTCTCTACAGCGCCGCCTTCGTTGCGATCGTGCAGATCGGGGTTCCCCGACCGCAGCGCAGCATCACCCATCTGACGCTTATCGCCGGGTTCGCCTCGACCCTGTTCTGGCCGCTGACTTCGGCGCTGCATGCGCATCTGACATGGCGCGAGGTCTATCTTTTGTTCGCCGCTCTCAATTTCGGCCTATGCCTGCCGATCCACGCGTGGCTGATGCGCCTGTCGCGCCGCCATGCAACAGTCATGCCGCAAGAGCGCGGGTCCGCCCCCGATGAAGCGGGCACGCGGCTCGATGCGCGGCGCGGCCGGACCGCGTTCCTGCTCATGCTGGCGGGGTTCGCCACCGAGGGCTTCGTGCTGTCGGCGATCCTCATCCACATGGTGCCGCTGACGGCGGCGCTGGGGCTCGGAACCGCAGGCCTCTTCGTCTCGACCCTGTTCGGGCCGGCGCAGGTCGCCAGCCGGCTGATCAACATGCTGTTTGGCGGGCGGCTGCAGCAGACGCACCTCGCCGTCATCGCCGCATCGCTGATCACAGCAGGGCTGTGCGCACTGCTCCTGACGACGCCATGGCTGCCAGGCGCTTTCCTGTTCGTGTTGCTGTTCGGCCTTGGTTCCGGCCTCACCAGCATCGTCGGCGGCACCTTGCCGCTCGAACTCTTCGGCCGCGAGGGCTATGGTGCGCGGCTCGGATGGGCGAGCGCTGCCCGTCAGTTCACCTCGGCCTTCGCGCCGTTCGCGCTCGCCTTCATGATGGCGCGGACATCCGTCGCCAATTCGCTGTGGGTGCTGGTGGTCGTCGCCGCGAGCGGCGTGATCGCCTTCCTCGCCATCGTGCTGCTCAGACGGCGGGGCGGCCTGCCAGCGTTCGTGACCCATCTCGCGTGACTTGGCACCTGGCGCCGATCATGATGGTCTGCAAAAGGGTCCGGAACGCTGAGAGTGGGGATCGACCGCAATCCCTTTTGCATCTACCGCAGTGTACTGCCGACGGAAACCTGGCTCTTAAGGAGCGCCGGGAAGACCGGCTCGACATCCAATGCGTCGCGGGGTTCCCGCTACCCGCGGTCACAGTGAACCAGGTGGAATCTTATGCAGAATGATTTTGTATTCAAGACCGGGTCAGCAAAACGAACGTTGGGATGGTTGGTCTGTCTGGGTGCCGCGGGCGCATTGGCAGCCATGATCTATGGTATTTTCACGCATCCCGAAGCGCAGACCCCGGCCGAGCTTGGTCCGGAGTGGTCATCGGTGTTTTCCTTGTCGGTCTCATGGTGGCCGGGATTGCTGTCCAATACGCACGTTGGAGCATCGAAGGCGAAAACATCATCTACCGTCGTCTCTTCAGAAACAAAACGATCCCACTCTCCGAGTTGGCAGGCTTTGGACAAGTCATTGTCGTTGTCGTCGTCATTCCTTTCGTCCATGTGGATCTTTACGATCGCGAACTGAAGCTCATCGCGCGGCTTCCGGTAAGTCTCAAGGATTGGCCTGAAGCGGAAGCACGGCTTGCAGCGCGTTTGCGCTATGTCGTCAATGACGGAAGCCCCGCATTGCCCAAACGGAGGTTCGTCGATACACCGAAAAAGAAGCATGTCTTATAAGGCGTGACATCAATGCCTGAGAATCTTGCTCAGGAAAGCGCGGCTGCGGTCGGTCTTGGGGTGTGAAAAGAACTCGTCCGGCGTGCCGCTTTCGACGATGGCGCCGGCGTCCATGAACACCACGCGCTGGGCGACCTTGCGGGCAAAGCCCATCTCGTGCGTCACCACCATCATGGTCATGCCTTCCTCGGCGACCGCCACCATGACGTCGAGCACTTCGGAAATCATCTCGGGATCGAGCGCCGAGGTCGGCTCGTCGAACAGCATGATCTTGGGCCGCATGCCGAGGCAACGCGCGATCGCCACGCGCTGCTGCTGGCCGCCGGAGAGCTGTGCGGGATAGGCATTGACCTTGTCGGCGAGGCCAACCTTGGCCAACAATTCACGGCCTGCTTTTTCAGCCTCGGCGCGCGGGATCTTGCGGACATGGATGGGGGCTAGCGTGACGTTCTCGAGTGCCGTCTTATGCGGGTAGAGGTTGAACGACTGGAAGACGAAGCCGATCTCGGTGCGCAGCTGCGTCATGTTGGTGGCGGGGTCGCCCAGGCGTTGGCCGTCGACGACGAGGTCGCCGTTCTTGATCGCCTCCAGGCCGTTGACGCAGCGGATCAGAGTGCTTTTGCCCGAGCCGCTCGGGCCGCAGACGACGACCACTTCGCGCGGCTCGACGCTGAGCGTGATGTCCTTGAGCACGTTGAGCGAGCCGAACCATTTGTTGACGCCGCGAAAGTCGATCATACCGGTCTTGGCAAGGCCCGTTGTGGTCATGTTTTCTGGACCTTTGGGGTTGGAAGTCACAACTGCACCTCGCCATGTGCCGCGCCCATGCGCTGCTCCAGCCGACGGGCCAGCATGATCAGCGGATAGCATACGATGAAATAGCCGACGCCGACGAGGAAGAAGACCAAGAGGCCGTTGGGCACACGCTGCACCACCAGCCAGCCGACGCGGGTGAGGTCGGTGAGACCGATGGCGGAGACGACCGAAGAATCCTTGATCAGCAGCACATATTGCCCGACCAGCGGCGGCAGCACGATGCGCATCGCCTGCGGCAGCACCACCTGGCGCATGCGCTGCCAGCGCGACAGGCCGGACGCCAGCGCCGCCTCGACCTGGCCGGTCGGTACCGAGCGGATGCCGGCGACGACGATCTCGCAGATGAAGCAGGCGGCCAGATTGGTCAGCGCGATGATGCCGGCGGTGAAGGCGTCAAGCTCGATGCCGAACTCCGGCAGGATAAAGAAGATCAGGAAGATCTGCACCAGGAATGGCGTGCCGCGGATCAGATCGACCCAGGCCCCGATCAAGCCCGAGATCAGCCGGTTGCCGCCGGTGCGCAGGATGCCGAGGCCGAAGCCGAGCAAGGTGCCGAGCACAAGGCTGATCAGCGACAGCATCACGGTCATGCCGAGGCCGCGCAGGGCCAGCGGATAGGAGCCGGCGAGGCTTTGCAGTTGTTGCCAGATCATGTCCGCGCCCCCGCCGTGCCGAGCCAGCGGCTGGAGACGCCAGCCAGTCCCTTCAGTCCGTAATAGAGCAGCAGATAGAAGGCGGCGATGGTGAGGAAACCTTCGGCCGGCATGAAGCGGTCGGAGGCGAGCAACTGGCCGGCGCGCGTCAGTTCGGCAACCGAGATCAGCGACAGAAGGGCGGAATCCTTGACCAGCACGATGGCTTGGCCAAGCAGAGGCGGGATCGTCACCTTGAAGGCTTGCGGCAGGACGACAAGGCGCATGCGCTGGACATAGGTCATGCCCGAGGCGACGCTGGCCTCGACCTGGCCGCGCGGGATCGACAAGATACCGGCGCGAATGATTTCAGCGATATAGGCACCGCTGTTCAACGACAGCGCGAGGATGCCGACGACGAGTTCCGGCAGGACGAAGCCGAGCCGGGGCAGGCCGAAATAGAGAAAATAGAGCTGCGCCAGCAAGGGCGTGGCGCGCACCGCATCGATATAGGCCTTGGCCGGCACACGAAACAGCCAGCCGCGCTGCAGATTCATGGCGCACAGCACGATGCCGACGATGAGCGCCCCTACAAAGGACAGCGCCGACAGCCAGACGGTCGTGATCAGGCCCTGTCCGAACAGCGGCAGGTATTCGACGATGGTGCGGAAACTGAAATTTTCGAGCATCGTTGGGTGCAATCCCCAGAGTGCAGGAAACGACGGATGAAGCGAAATTCCAGGCGGTTCGCGGCGCTTGAGACGCGCGCGAAACCGCCTGGGTTTTATCGCTGCTTAGTGGTCTTTCTTCCAGGCGTCGGAATTGACCCAGTAGTCGAGGTTCTTCTGCAGGCGACCGTCGATGGTGACCTGGTTGAGGAACAGGTTCATCCAGACCAGCAGGTCCGGCTCGTCATAGCGGGTGGCGAAGGCAAGCGGCTCCTTCGACAGAAGGTCCGGCATGATGGTGAAGCTGCCGGCCGGATAGGCGGTCGACTGGCCCTTGACCGCCGAGACGTCGTTGACGCCGCAATCGGCCTGGCCGTTGTTGACGGCGTCGAGCAGCAGCGGACCGCCGCCCTTGTAGCTCTTGATGTCGGCGTCGGGGAAGGCTTTCTTGGCTTCCTTCTCGCCGGTGGCGCCGAGCAGCACGGCGATCTTGGTGCCCTTGGCCTTGCAGTCTTCGGTGGTCTTGAACTTGCTGTCGGCCTTGGTGAAGACGGTGCTGCCGGTGTACATGTAAGGCGTGGTGAAGGCGACCTTCATGCCGCGCGCCAGCGTCGGTGTCATGTCGGCGACCAGAAGGTCGGCCTTGCCTGACAGCAGCGCCGGGATCAGACCATCCCAGTCGAAATCGAGGAAGGTGATTTTCACACCCATTTCCTTGGCCATCAGTTCGGCCAGTTCAACCGAACTGCCGGTGCGTTCGCCATTGGCGCCAACCAGCGAGAAAGGGGGTCCCTGGGTCTGCACGGCGACACGCAGTTCGCCGCGCTTGGTGATGTCGTCCAGTGTTCCGGCTGAGGCAGCAGTGGTAAGGCCGGCGAGCGCAAGTCCGGCGATGAAAAGCTTGGCAATCTTCATTTGGTAGTCCTCCTTGTTTTATTGTTCCATGTCTTCGTTGTTTTTCACCCTTTGGGGTGCTTTTTGAGCGGCAGCGCCGTTGCCGGCGGCAGCCACCGTTCGAAAATCCTCAGTCCCAGGCCACCGTCTCGGTGACCTTGATGCCGCGTCTGGCAAGCTCGTCGAAGAAGGGTTCGTCGGGCACGTCCAGCAGCGGGTTGAGCAGGCCGGGTTTGGTGATCTCGCCACGCGCCAGCATCTGCGCCACGATGCTGGCGGGATAGCCGACGCCGAGGCTCATGCCGAACAGGCCCGAAGCCAGGTCCCGCTCGATGATCAGGTCCGACGTCACTGTCTTGGCGCGGCCGCCTTCGAGGCCGGAAAAGACATTGCGCATCACGCACAGGTCCTTCTCGCCGGGACCATATTGCAGTTGCGGGCCGAGCAGCCGGCCGAGGAATTCGCGCGGGCTGTTGGAGGTGCCGGGCACCTTGTCCTCAGAGAGGAAACCGAGCTCCTTTAGCGGCGCCCAGAAGGCCGACCATCCCGGCCAGCGCAGCGTGTAGCGGCCGGAACGGCGCAGACCCTTGGCTGCCTCCAGCATCTCGACATAATGCAGCGCATCGCCATTTGGGAACGCTTCCAGCCTGCCCAGGCCCGCGACCTCGATCTCATGGATGAAAGGGTTTTCGTGCTGCTGGCCGGCCGGCACCGCGACGCGCTTTCCGCCCTCGATCATGACGCTGTCGCGGTTCTGGCTGACCAGGACCATGTCGAAATTCCAGCTCACCTTGTAGCACAGCGGCTTGGCCATCGCCTTCGGCTCGGGGATGCCGCCGCAATAGGAATCGATCGCGGTGATCGAAGAGAACTGCCTGGCGGCGCGCGCGTAGAGTACGAGGTCGATGCCGGGGTCGAGCCCGCATTCGGTCATGATCGAGACGCCGGCTTGTTCGGCGGCCGGCGCCAGATCGGCGATCGACTTGGCGTAGTTGGTGGTGACCAGCGGCGTGCGCGTGGCGATCGCGGCCTGCACCGCCTCGCGCATCAATGGCTGCGGCAACAGGTCGATGACGGCGTCGACATCATCAAGCACATTGGCCAGCGCCGGGCCGATCGCGCCTTCAGGCACGACGAAGCGCACACGGGCAAGATCGGTCAGGCCGGCAAGCCGGGCCGGGCCATCCGCTGCGGTGTCGACGCAGACGATTTCCTCGACGCCGTCGCTGGCAACAAGGTCGGCGATTGCCGCCCGGCCTTGCAGGCCGAGGCCGCCGAGTACCGCGATCTTCATGCCGGCTCCTTGCGGTCGTCCGACCAGCAGCCTTCCGGCAGGCTGACCCATTTGTTGCAGGACGCCATGACGACGAAGGTTTCGCTGCGCACGACTTCGCCGGGCTCGCCGGCACCCGGGATCAGTTCGCTAGTGACGCGGTAGAGGTCGGCGACGTCACCCGCCACGGTTACGTCGACGATGATGTCGAAGCGCCCGGTGACGACCGAGGCCGAGTTGACGAAGGGCAGTTCGGCAATGCGCTGCGCCAGTTCGCGGGCCCGGCCGCGCCCTTGGGCATTGATGCCGACAATGGCCGAGATCAGCTCGGGACGCTCGGTCAGATTCAGCAGGCCGACGATCTTGAGCAGGTTGCGGTCGAGCAGGTTGCGCAACCGCGTGCGCACCGTCGGCACCGAAATCGCCAATATCTCCGCGATGCGGTTGATGCCCGGCTGTGCATCCTGCGACAGCTGTTTGACCAGCCGCCGATCGGTCAGATCGAGATGTTCTCGCAAAGTCCCCGTCTTTCACAAAAGGAAAAAACTTTGGCGATTTTTTTGCCAATGTGCAAACAAGCTACGTCACGGATATTGGAAAAGCAAGGCAATGATTCAGCGCTACTGGGGATAGGTGGTCGCTGTCAGGGCTCAGACCAGCGCTGCCGCCAACAGTTTTGCCTGTGGCGTCAGCTCTTCGAAGCGGCGGGCGCAGAGGTTGAGCTGGCGCGTCGCCCAGTCGTCGGTCAGCCGCAGTGTGCGCACGGAACGACCCGCCGCACTTTCCGGCACGATGGCGATGCCGGCGCCTTGCGCGACCAGCCGGCAGACATTGTCGAGGCCAGGCACGCGGATGCGGACATGCAGATGGCCGCCAAGGCGGGCCGCCTGGCGCGTGATGTGCTCCTGCAGCGCATGGCCGGTGCTGAGGCCGACGAAAGATTCGCCGAGAACCTCAGTGAGGTTGACGGTGCGGCCTTCAAGGCCGGGCCGGTTCCGCGCGGCGATCACCACCAGCCGGTCGGTGAAGAACGGTTTCTGTTCGAGATGCGACAGGCCGGCCCAGGTTGCGGCGATGCCGAGATCGGCCGCACCATTGGCCACGGCTTGCGCGATCTCATGGCTGGGGCGCTCGTCGAGATCGATGTCGATCTGGGGATGGGCGACAAGGAAAGCCGGCAGGATGTCGCGCAGCAACTCGGCTGTAGCGGCGGTGTTGGCCAGCAGCCGGACGCGGGCGCGCAGGCCGGTGGCATAGGCGGCCAGATCGCCGGTCATGGCCTCGATCTGGTTCTGCACGGCGCGCGCATGATGCAGCAGCGCCTGTCCCGCCGGCGTTGGCACCACACCACGGCGGCGGCGCTCCAGGAGCGGCGCGCCGAGCCGCTCCTCCATGCCCTTGATGCGGGCGCTGGCCGACGCCAGGGCCAGGCCGGCAAGCTCGGCGCCATGGGTGATGCTGCCGCGTTCGGCCACCAGCAGGAACAGGCGGAGATCGACCAGATCGAAGCGCATTCTTTTGCTCCTGCGAATATTCAGCGCCCGGGAAGGCGATCGGCCCTCCAGCCTTCGTCCTGGCCGAAGGTTGGCAGCACAACTTCCACATTGTGATCGGCCGGGATCTTCGTCAAACAGTTTCGAAGGAGAATTGTGATGAACAAACGAACGTCAGGCCGGCTCGGCATTCTCGAAAGCACGGCGATCGTGCTGGCCATTGCCGTGGCTGGCCTTGCCATGGCGCCAGCGGGATCAGGCCTGCGGGGATGCGCGGCGACGGTCGTATCCACCAGCCGCGATGCGGCGCCGGCAAAGGCCGCCAGCCTGGATGCCGACGCAACCGATATGCTGCTGCATGACTGATCCCGCCTTGAAGATACGACCATGCTGAGCGCTGGCGTCCTCGCCTGGATCGGCGCCGTCTTCCTCGCCGCCGGCTTCGTCAAGGGCGTCGTCGGCATGGGGCTGCCTACCGTTGCGATGGGCCTGCGGGCGGTGACGATGCCGCCTGCGCAGGCCGCGGCGCTGCTGCTGATCCCGTCGCTGGTCACCAACCTCTGGCAATTGCTGACCGGCCCGTCCTTCGGCCGCCTTTGCAAGCGGCTGTGGACGATGATGGCCGGCGTGATGCTCGGCACGGTTGCCGGCGCCGGTCTGCTGACCGGCACGCATACGGGCGCGGCTTCTGCCGGGCTGGGCGCGGCACTGGTGCTTTATGCGATCCTCGGCCTCGCCAAGGCCGGCTTCACCACGCCGGTGCGCCATGAGGCCTTGATGTCACCGCTGGTCGGGGTGGCGACCGGACTGGTCACCGGCGCCACCGGCGTCTTCGTCATCCCGGCAGTGCCCTATCTGCAATCGCTGCGGCTGGAGAAAGAAGACCTGATCCAGGCGCTCGGCCTATCCTTCACCGTGTCGACGGCGGCGCTCGCCATCGGGCTGTTCAGGACCGGTGCCCTGGCGTCGCCGAGCGCGCAACTGGCGGGATCGGTCGCAGCCCTTGCGCCGGCGCTGGCCGGCATGTTCGCCGGCCAGGCATTGCGCCGGAGGATGAGCATCGAGACCTTCCGGAAAGTGTTCTTCGTCGGATTGCTGGCGCTGGGTGTCTATCTTGTGGAGGACGGTATTCTGTAGCTTGCGGCAGGCGTTCAGAATGCAGCTATCGCCTTGGCGATCGCGGCGAAAGGCAGGACCAGGGACAGCGGCGCGTCATCCAGACGGATCGCACCGTAACCTTCATACCAGTGGGCAGCCTGGTCACCTTTGGCATCGATTAGCAAGGCAACGCCGCCGAGCTCCTCCGCGACTGCCATACAGCGCTTCCCGGCGGCGAGCAGCAAACCGCCGCCAAGGCCGCGGCCTCGTATCGTACGGTCTACGGCGAGCCGACCCAGACGGTAGACCGGCACGTCATAGCGGCCAAGGCCGCGTTTGGCGACTGCCGGGGTCCTGGCAAAGTCGATCGAAGCCGGGCTGAGAGAGTAGAAGCCGAGGATGCGCAAAGGATCTTGCGCCGTCACGGCGACGAAAGTTTTTGCGCCACCGCTTTGATGACTTTGACGCGCAAAGCGCTGCAAATAGATGTTGAGGTCCGCGTCGCCACAGTCGAAGGCGGCACGGTTATGTTGTCTCCCGATCGGCACTTCTTGCCATGTGACGGAGTTCACGCGAGAGTCTGGCCGGCTTTGGCGGCGCGGATAAGGCGGTTGGTCGGGGAGGGCGGGTTTTCAAGCAGGTCGAGGACGCGCAGACTGTCCCGTTCTGACAGCGCAAGATGTTCGGCGCGTTCGATCGCAGCCTGGGCGTCACGCAGTGCGGAGCGCGTAACGAACTCGGTCAGGCCGACATTCGACAGGGCGGCCGCACGTGCGATCACGGCTTTCGCTTCGGGCGGAATCCGGAAATCGATTCGACCGTTATCACCGACGTTGCGAGGCATGGCTATCTCCTTTGTCTGCTATTATATGGTACGGATTGAATCCGTACAATATAAATCCTATCGCTTTAGCCTCACGGGCATGTGAGGAGCGCGCTGGGCCAAATCTGTTACCGCACCACCAGCACCGCAATCTCCGTGTAGGACAGCACTTCCGCCGTCTGGCTGCCGAGAAGCAGCTTGCCCAGTCCGCGACGGCCGTGCGAGGCCATGACGATCAGGTCGCAGCGCAGGGCCTGCGACAGTTCCAGGATGGCTTCGGCGGGCCGCTTGTCCTCGACATGGACCACCTCCGCGGCCACGCCAACGGCGTCCGCCGACGCCTTGCATTTGGCGAGCACTTCCTTGGCATAGCGGCCTGCCTCTTCCTTGTAGGCGACGAGCTCATCGCCGGCGGCATAGCCGGCCATGGCGCCGCCCCAGGCGAAGATCGGGAATGGTTCCGAGACGGTAACGAAGGTGACGGAGGCGCCGAGGTCCTTGGCCAATGTCAGGCCGTGGGCAACGCCCTTGTCGGCCAGTTCCGATCCGTCCGTGGCGATGAGCAGATGTTTGTACATGATGATCTCGACTTGTTGTGCAAGGGCCCGTGCCCTTGTGGTGGCGGGAGCCTTGTAGAGGCTGGCCTTGATATAGTTGCGGCACCAGGATGATCACAGGGCCGGCCCGCCGCGGATCAAGGCCAGGCGACCACGCAGTTTTGTACCAAGCGGATTCCCCTTTGCCGCATCGTCGCTTAAGGTGCCGGACCACATCGAAAGGCATCTCATGAGCAGCGTGTATCCCCAAATCCATCTGGTCCGGCATGGCGAGACGGCATGGAGCCTTTCGGGGCAGCATACCGGCCGCACCGACATGCCGTTGACCCCGGTTGGCGAGGCCGCCGCGCGGGGCGTCGCGGATAGGCTCAAGGGCCTGTCCTTTTCGGCCGTATGGTCGAGCCCGTCGCAGCGCGCCTACAACACCAGCGTATTGGCCGGCTTCGGCGCGCAGAGCGTCAAGAAGGACGATCTGCAGGAGTGGGACTATGGCGCCTATGAGGGGCTGACGACAAAACAGATCCTGGCCGAGCGCCCCGGCTGGAATGTGTTTCGCGATGGTTGTCCAAAGGGCGAGATGGCGGCCTATGTGGGCGCGCGGGCCGACAGGATCATTGACGGGTTACGCAAGGCCAATGCCGACATGTTGGTGTTTTCCAGCGCGCATTTTTTGCGCGTGCTGGCGGCGCGCTGGATCGGGCTGCCGCCCGAAGGCGGCGCGCTGTTCGTGCTCGATACGGCAAGCATCAGCGTGCTCGGCTACGAGCATGATCTGAGCGAGCCGGTCATCCGGAAATGGAACCAGAAGTAGTGCGGCATCGGCCGGCGGTACCGCTCCCCCTACCTGTCGAATTTCCTGATCGCCTCGGCGGTTACCGGCGTGAAGAAATTCACCAGATTGCCATCGGGGTCGCGAAACAGCAGCGAGCGATTACCCCAGGGCATTGTGGTCGGCTTTTGCACCGTTACATCCCTGAGTAGGTCCGAGAGCCTGGCGAATTCAGCATCGACGTCGCCGACGCGGAACTCAAGGATGACGGTGTGGTTGTCGGCGGGGCGGGCGATGTCGCCGCCGAACAGCATCAAGGTGCGCGTGCTGCCGATTGCCAACGTGCAGGCAGGTGTCGCGAGTTCGGCGAAGTCTTCTGTGTACATAGTCACGGGCATGCCGGTGATCTCGCCATAGAAGCGCACGAGACGCTGGACGTCCGACGTGATGATGCGGACAGAGACGAAATTCATTTGTTTTGCTCCTGGATTGCTGGAGCCGCAGCCCGGCCCATGAGTCACCTATAGGCCAGGCCTCCTGACAGCTTCCTGTCAGGAGGTGGCGCGGATGCAAGGCCGCCGACATCGACGATACGCGGGGCTCACCCCGCCAGCAGCTCCAGTTCCTCCGGCGTCAAATGCCGTGCCGTACCCTTGGCGAGGTCGCCGAGCGGCAGGCGGCCGATAGCGATGCGGATGAGGCGCAGAACCTCGACGCCGTGCGCGGCGAGCAGGCGACGGATGTGGCGGTTACGGCCTTCGTCGAGCACGATCTCCAGCCAGGCGGTGCGGCCGCCGCTGCGCAAAAGTTCGATCGAACTGGCGCTCAGGGTCTCGCCATCGACGGTCACGCCGGCGCGGAATTTGTCCAGCATCGCTGCGTCCGGCACCATGCCGATCTGCACGTGATAGGTCTTGGGCAAATGCGAGGCCGGATCCATCAGCCGGTTGGCAAACCGGGTGTCGTTGGTCATCAACAGCAGGCCTTCGCTGGCCTTGTCGAGGCGACCGACCGGGGAGACGAAGGGCAGGTCGAGCCCTTCCAGGCAGGCATAGACGGTGTCGCGCTGTTGCGGGTCGTCACGGGTGGTGACCAGCCCGCGCGGCTTGTTGAGGACGAGATAGACCTTGCGCTCGGCAACCACCGGCCTGTCGTCGACAACGATGCGGTCACGGTCGAGGTCGACGCGCAGGGCTGCATCGCGCACGACCTTGCCGCCGACACGCACGCGGCCTTCGGCGATCAGCACCTCGGCCTGCGTGCGAGAGCACAGGCCGAGCTTCGACAGCGCCCGGTTCAGGCTGACGCCGGGCGCCGCCTGCCTGCCGCTTTGTCGTGTCTGCCGTGGTGTCATGCTGCCGTCTGTGCTGGTGGAGCCGACAAATGCCACGGGCTGCAATGGCTTCGCAAGACGCGCTGCTGCAATCGTGCGCAAAGCAAGGGGGCAGTGGCGGCATCCGCAGTTCTTGGACCGGCGATATTGTCGCCGCCGCATCCGCGATAAACTTGCTTCGCATGAGTGAGTCTCTCGACATCTCGCCGATCACCAAGACCGTCGTCATCAGTGCCGAGCCGGCCAAGGTCTGGCGGATACTGACGATGCCAGAAATGATCCCGCAATGGATGTCCGACGAGGAGTTGACTGTCAGCCTGCAAGGGCATGCCGGCGGCGCGATCGTGATGCGCGGACTGCTGCGCGGAATGCCGTTCGAGAACCATGGCACCATCCGCGCTTTTGTGCCGGAAAGAGCTTCGCGTACGGCTACTGGAGCACGCTGTCGGCCTCGCGGCTGGCGGATGTGCCCGAAAACCACACCGTGGTCAGCTTCGATCTGGCGCCGATGGATGGGGGGACGAAGCTGACGCTGACGCTCAGCGACTTCGCCGAACCGGCGATCCGTCCGCATGCCAATCTCTACTGGGGGCCGACCTTGCAAATCCTGAAAGCGGTCTGCGAGCGCGCTTGAGGGCGGGCGTCATCCCCGCGGACGGGCCGTCCGGCCCTTACTCTTTGGGGTGTCGGGCGAGAGCCAGCGCGCGAATACGGTCGGCGACGGCGCTGTCGACCGGGTTGTAGACGGTCAGGCTCAGATCCGGCCGGCCGTCGACCGCGAAGCCCGAATATTCCAGCTCGATATCGCCGAGTTCCGGGTGTTTCAGGCGCTTTGTCCCGTCGCCGTGGCTGAGCACGTCGTTTTCGCGCCACAGCGCGTCGAATTCCGGGCTGGCGCTACAGAGCTCGTCGACGAGTTCGCGCACCTCGGAGACAGCGCCGGCGCGTGCCGCATCGGCACGGAACGAAGCGACCACGAAACGGGCCAGGTTTTTCCAATCGTGCTGCTTGGCGCGGATGACGGGGCGCAGGAACATGAAACGCAGGATGTTGCGCTCGCCTTCGGGCAGGGCGCTGTAGTCGGTCAGCACGACCCGCGCGGCGCGGTTCCAGGCAACGACGTCCCAGGTGGCGGTCCTGACTATGGCGGGGCTGGCATCGAGTGTGTCGATGAGGCGCTGCAGCCGGGGGCTGACGCCCTCGTCGCCTCTGTAGCGGACCACGGGCGGGCGCCCCAGCCCGAGCATGAAAAGATGTTCGCGTTCCGCCTCGGTCAGCAGCAGCCCCTTGGCGATGCGATTGAGGACATCGGCCGAGGGTGCGCCGCCGCGGCCCTGCTCCAGCCATGTGTACCAGGTCGGGCTTATGTTGGCGCGCTGGGCGACCTCTTCCCGGCGCAGTCCCGGCGTGCGTCGGCGGCCCGAAAAGCCGAAGGAAGCCGGATCGAGCCGCGTGCGCCGGTCTTTCAGAAACGCTGCCAGTGAGCCGGCGGAACTGGAGGGCATCCTGTTAGCCATTATACCATGATAAGATCACTACTTTAATAGAATAATAGACCAGCAATATTACGCAGGCAACTGTGCAGGAGATTTTGCATGCGTATCTTTCTCACCGGCGCGACCGGTTTCATCGGTTCGGCGCTGGTTCCCGAACTCATCCAGGCGGGCCACCAGGTGGTCGGCGTGACCCGCTCCGACGCCGGCGCCGAGGCGCTGGCCGCCGCGGGCGCCGAAGTGCTCCGGGGGACGCTCGAGGATCCCGAGGGGCTGCGCGACGGCGCGGCCAAGGCGGAGGCTGTGATCCACACAGCGTTCGACCACGATTTTTCGCGGTTTGCCGAAAATTGCGAAAAGGACAAGCGCGTCATCGCCGCACTCGGCGCCGCCCTGGCCGGCTCCGACCGGCCGCTGGTGATCACCTCCGGCGTCGGCATGGGCAGCCCCGGGCATGGCGAACTGGCGATCGAGGACGTCTTCAATCCCGGCCATCCCAATCCGCGCATCGCCTCGGAGCTGGCCGGTAATGCCTTGCTGGACGCCGGCATCAATGTGTCGGTGGTGCGGCTGCCGCAGGTCCACAATCCGGTCAAGCAAGGGCTTATCTCGCCGCTCATCGAAATCGCGCGTGAAAAAGGCGTCTCGGCCTATGTCGGCGAAGGCCGCAACCGCTTCTCCGCGGGCCATCTCCTCGACGCCGCGCGGCTTTACCGGCTGGCCGTGGAAAAGCGGCAGCCGGGCGCGCGCTATCACGCGGTCGGCGAGGAAGGCGTCGAGGTGCGGGCCATCGCCGAGGCGCTTGGCCGGGGCCTGAAATTGGCGGTCGTTTCCATCGCGCCGGAAAGAGCGGCGGAGCATTTCGGCTGGATGGCGATGTTCGCGCCGATGGATCTGCCGGCCTCCAGCGCGCTGACCCAGCTACGGCTTGGCTGGCATCCGACCGGCCCGACGCTGATCGCCGATCTCGACGCCATGCGATACGCTGCTTGATCGACTGAAGCATCGGCGCTGAAGCTGACGATACAGGGGCCGGTAATCTTCAGTCAGATTGCCGGCCCTTCTGTACGAGGCGGTCAGCCCTCATCCAGGAGTAACTGCGTAACGCAGATGGACAAGTCCATGCGCCAGCGCTTCGCAGCTCTTCAGGGACAACTGCATCTTGCCCGGCAGGCCACTCTCGCCGAACTCGACGAACGCCTGGTTCGCGGCCCGTCCATCGATCGCGGGTGCGACGAGAAGGCTCAGTTCATCGACGAGCCCGGCCGCAAGGAACGAGCCGTTGATGCCGGCACCGCCCTCGAGCAGCAGCCGGCGGATGCCGAGTTCGCGTCCGAGCACCTCGACCATCGCGGCGAGATCCATATCCGCCGTTTCCGCGACGATATAGGACACGCCGTCGGATGCGAGCTCGGCCAGATGGCTGTCGGCAACGTCACGCCCAAGCAGCACCACGACATGGTCGCCGCCGATGTCGGGTTTGGAAAAATGAAGCTTGCCCGAGGCATCGAGCGCCACGGCATAACTGCCCGCATCCCTTTGCGCGAAATGATAGGGCCGGTCGACCTTGCCGGTATTGGCCGGCGGATGCGCGCCGGCCTTGCTCATCTCGGCCATGGTGACGCGGCCGACGATCCAGGCGTCAGCCGCGAGATCATTGTGGATATGCTCGTAGAGGCTCGACCACTCCGCCCGGGTCCCGTCCGGACTTGTCGTGTAGCGGCTTGGATGAAGGCTGCCGTCGAGTGAGGCGAGCATATGGCAGATGATTTGCGGCTTCATACGGGTTCTCCAGATCACAAAAGCTTCGCGGGTCAATCCAAGGTAGTGCCGGGTCGAGGGAATGGAAGCCAGACGCCTCAGTGAGATGCCAGCCCACGATCCAAAAATCCGACAATTCCGATAATTTTGCCGGACGGCGCTGTTATATCGAGGTTGCACAAATGGTTGGCGCTGGGTTAGCATCCCTGCGCAGGCGTCGTGGGAGGCTCTTTTTACAGCGGCGGCCAGCTGGAGCGGCATGCGTTTTCGGGCGCAGGGAGGATGCTCCACACTTTGAACCGACGCATGATCCTTCCTGAAACCGATCCGGTTTTCGGGTCGTGCGTTCTTGTGGAGGAGGATCCCATGAACAGACGTGAATTCCTGCTGTCGTCCGCGGCTTTCGGCGCCATGATGGTTGCCGCGCCCTCGGTGTTTGCGCAGGACAAGCTCACCATCCTTGGCTCGGTGCCCAGTCTCGGCTTTCCGTTCTTCGTGCACATGCTGAACGAGATCAAGGCGGAAGCCGCCACGCAAGGCGTCAATCTGACCGAAAGCGACGGCCAGAACTCGGCCACCAAGCAGACCGCCGACATCGAGGCCGCCCTGGTGCAGAAGGTCAACGCCATCGTCATCTCGCCGCTCGACGTCAATGCGCTGGCGCCGGCCATCGAGGAAGCGGTCAAGGCCGGCGTTCCCGTAGTGACGATCGACCGCCGCGTCGACGGCGTCGAGGGCATCCTCGCGCATGTCGGCGCCGACAATGTGAAGGGCGGCGAGGCGGAAGCCAACGCCGTGGTGGCGGCGTTCCCGAACGGCGCCAAGCTGTTCCATCTGCAGGGCCAGCCCGGTGCCGGCCCGGCGATCGACCGCAACAAGGGCGTGCACAATGTGCTCGATCCCTTGAAGGACAAGTATCAGATCGTCTTCGAGCAGACCGCCAACTTCGCCCGCGCCGAGGCGCTGTCGGTGACCGAGGCCGGGCTTGCCGCCAACGGCAAGCCCGACGCCATCGTCTGCGCCAATGACGACATGGCGCTGGGCGCCATGGAGGCCTGCGCCGCGCGCAACTTCACCGACGTCAAGATCTACGGCTTCGATGCACTGCCGGAAGCGCTGGTCGCGGTGCGCGACGGCAAGCTTGCGGGCACCGTCGAGCAGTTTCCCGGCGAGCAGTCGCGCACCGCGGTGCGCATCGCGGTGGCCTTTGCCAAGGACAAGACCGAGCCGAAGGAGAAGCTGGTGCTTTTGACGCCAATCGTCATCGGCAAGGACAATCTCGACAAGGCGGAGCGGATTGGCGAGACGAAGTAGGGGTTTGGCGGGGATCGGCCGATTGGCAAAGCCGGTGGGACAGCACCCCCCTCTGTCCTGCCGGACATCTCCCCCGCAAGGGGGAGATTGGCTGTCCGTCCTGCTTTCGCCAATCTCCACACCGCAGGAAAAGCGCTATCAGCAAAGCTGCCGATCTCCCCCCTTGCGGGGGAGATGGCCGGCAAGGCCAGAGGGGGGTGTTCAAGTGCTGAGCGTGCCGGCATGAACTGCATCAGAGGAGCAACCCTTGCCAGCTGAATCCGCATCGCCCGAACCCGTCCTGCTCGCCGTCGAGGGCATCACCAAGCATTTCGCCGGCGTCACCGCGCTCAGCGATGTCTCGCTCGACATCCGCCCCGGCGAAATCCTCGGCCTGCTGGGCGAAAACGGCGCCGGCAAGTCGACGCTCTTGAAAATCCTCTCGGGCGTCATGCCGCCGTCGGGCGGCCGCATCACTTTCGACGGTGCCGATTATCATCCATCCAACCCGCAGGATGCCAAGCGGCTCGGCATCGTCACCATCTACCAGGAGCTCAGCCTGATCCCGACGCTGACTGTGGCGGAAAACATCTTTATCGGCCGCGCGCCGATCGGTCCGCTCGGGCTGGTCAGTTGGAGGCGCATGGAGCAAGAGTCGCGCTCGATCATCGCCCGCGTCGGTCTCTCCATAGACCCGATGACGCCGGTGTCGGCGCTGTCGGTGGCCGAACAGCAACTGGTCGAGATCGCCCGCGCCCTGTCGCTGAAAAGCCGGCTGATCATCATGGACGAGCCGACCTCGGCGCTGACCGAGACCGAGGTGCAGCGGCTGCTGTCGATCATGGATCGGCTGCGCAAGGACAAGGTCGCCATCATGTTCGTCACCCACCGGCTGGAGGAAGCGTCCGCCATATGCGATCGCATGACGGTGCTGCGCGACGGGCGGCTGGCCGGGCATCTTAACCGCGAGGGCGGCCCGATCGCGCTGCCCAAAATCATCGAGAAGATGGTCGGCCGCGCGGCGTCCGAGCTCTACGCCCGGCCGGCGCAGCGCGCGGTTGCCGGCGATGTCGTGCTGTCGGTGCGCGGCCTGCGCACCGTGCGCGACCCCGAGGCGCCCCACGCCATCGTGCTCGACGGCGTCGACATCGACCTCAAGGCCGGTGAAATCCTCGGCGTCGCCGGGCTTGTGGGGTCCGGCCGCACGGAACTGGCGCGCGCCATCTTCGGCGCCGACCGCATCGCGGCCGGCACCATCACGCTCGACGGGAAGCCGATCGCCCCGGCATCACCCGCGGATGCCATTGCGCTCGGCATCGGCCTGCTACCGGAGGACCGCAAGCACCAGGCGATCTTTGCCGCGCTGGGCATCCTGCCGAATTTCTCCATCGCTTCGCTGGGCAGCTTCAGCAACGGTTTCGGCTTCATGGCCGAGCGGCGCGAGCGCGATGCGCTGTCCGCGTTTCGCAAGATGCTGTCGATCCGCATGGCTTCGGCCGAGCAGGCGATCGAAGGCCTGTCGGGCGGCAACCAGCAGAAGGTGATCCTGGCGCGCTGGCTGGCGCGTGATCCGAAAGTGCTGATCGTCGACGAGCCGACGCGCGGCGTCGATGTCGGCGCCAAGACAGAGGTGCACCAGATCCTGGTGCAGCTTGCGGCGCGCGGCATTGCGGTGATGATGATTTCGTCCGAGCTGCCCGAGGTGCTTGCGGTGTCGGACCGCATCGTCACCATGCGCCGGGGACGCATCACCGGCCAGATGCCGGGCGTCGAGGCAAACGAGGAAAGACTGATGGAACTGATGGCACTCGACCGCAAGGAGATACTATGAGCGTGGCGGGGGAACAGGATCAGCGCGGCGGTATCAACTTCGCGCGGCTTTTGATGAGCTTCGGGCCGCTGCTGTTCCTGGTGGCGCTGATCATCGTCTTCACCGTGCTGAAGCCGAGCTTCATGGACCCGATCAATTTGTTCAACATCACAAGGCAGATCTCGATCACCGGGCTGATTGCGCTCGGCATGACCTTCGTCATCCTCACCGCCGGCATCGACCTGTCGGTCGGTTCGCTGCTCGCCTTCTGCGGTATGGTCGCCGCCGTGGTCGCCAAGGGCGGCTCCGCCAACACGCTGTCGCTGTCGACGAGCGGCACGCAAGGGTTCGGCTGGTTCGCAGCACTCTTGGCCGCCGTCGTTGTGGGCGCTGCTGCCGGCGGGGTGCAAGGGCTTGTCATCACCCGGCTAAAAGTGCCGCCCTTCGTCGTCACGCTGGGCGGGCTGACGGTGTTTCGTGGGCTGACGCTGACCATCTCAAACGGCGGCCCGATCTCGGGCTTCGACGCCTCGATGCGCTGGTTCGGAACCGGGCTGATCGGCCCCGTGCCGGTGCCGGCGCTGATCTTCGCCGCGGCCGCCATCCTGTGCCACATCGTGCTGCGCTACACGCGCTACGGCCGAGCCGTCTATGCCGTCGGCGGCAATGCCGAGGCGGCAAGGCTGTCGGGCCTGCGCGTCGACCGCATCCTGATCTCGGTCTATGTCATCGTCGGCTTCTTTGCCGGGCTTGCCGCTTTCGTGCTGTCGGCGCGGCTGAACTCCTCCGAAGCAGTCGCCGGTATTGGTTACGAGCTGACGGTCATCTCGGCCGTCGTCATCGGCGGCACCTCGCTGTTCGGCGGCATCGGCTCTGTCGGCGGCACGGTGGTGGGCGCGGCGCTCATCGGCGTGCTGCAAAACGGGCTGCAGTTCAACAACGTCTCGTCCTACACGCAAAGCATCGTCATCGGGCTCATCCTGATCCTGGCGGTGGCGTTCGACCGGTGGCTGAAATCGCGGGTGAGAAGGTGAGGAGCAAAGGGGAGGAGCGGTTGGCGCCCAGGCACCCCCCTCTGTCCTGCCGGACATCTCCCCCGCAAGGGGGGAGATTGGCAGCTTCGTCCTCGCCGCTTTCTCTTCAACGTTGAAAATTGGCGAAAGCAGTCATGACGTCCAATCTCCCCCCTTGCGGGGGAGATGTCCGGTAGGACAGAGGGGGGTGCCTCGCACCTGCGCTTGCTAGGGACCCCCATTCTTGCAAAACAAGCATGCTTTGCTAGAAAGACTTGGGGCGGGTGGCATCGTGAGAGAACCTCATGTTTGCCAATATCATCAGACCGATCACCTTGAGTTTTTCGCTGCTCATGCGGTTCTGGCCGCAACTCGTGGCACTCGTGCTGGCCGGCGTGCTGGTCGGCGATCTCCTCATGCAGCTCGCGGCGAAGGTGGCGCTGGCCAATCACTTCGCCGGGCTGGCGATGCTGACGCTGGTGGCGCTGGCGCAGCTGGTGGTGACGGTGGCGATGTTCCATGTGTTGCGCCCCGGCCTGCCGCATGTGCTGTCCGCGCAGCGCAGCGCCGACAAGGCCGCAACCGACGCGGCGCAAACGGAGCCGGGCGCGGCAGCGAACCGACGCGGTTCGCGGCTGGTGCGGATGATCACCATCGCGCTGCTGCCGTTCTTCGCCTATTACGCCGCCTGGGGATTCCTCGGCGACATCGTGCGGCAATATTCGCGCGCCACGCTCGACCAGGCCGATTTCGGCCAGAGCGCTGATGTGCTCGACGTGCTCGATTCACGCTGGCTGCTGGTCTCCGTGGCGGTGTCGTGGCTGATCCGCCGGCTGGCCAAATTCATGCAGGCTAAAACAAGTGCCGCCTCGTTCTGGCAGATCGTCGTGGTGATCTGCGAGACCAACTGGATCTTCGTTGGCCTCTATGTGATCAGCCGCTGGAAGGACTCGGCGCTGCAATGGCTGATGAGCCGCAATTTCTGGTCGCCCCTGCAGGCCTCAATGGACGGGCTGGCGAACCCGGTGCCGATGGCCTCGGCCGCCCCCATGGTGCCGGTCGAGTCGATCGCGCCATCGACGGTTGCCGTCAACCTGTTCTTCTTCATGCTCCTGCCGCTGATCTGGCTGGTGATGGCGGCGCTGATCTATGGCTATGACGTGCGCGACGATGCCGCCCTGATGCGCGTGCACGGCCGGCTGGAGCGCGCCGGCCGGCGCTATGCCGGCCTGCCGAAATTCCTGCGTGATTTCGTCGAGCATTTCATCGCCGGTTACCGCTCGCGCTATCTGCCGATCGCCAACGGGGTTCGGCTGACAGTCAGCTCCAGTCTGGTGCTTTTGTGCACGCTGGTCGTCGGCTACCGCTTGCTCGACTGGGGCGCTGCCTGGCTATGGCTGGGCACGACGCGGCTGATCGGTCCGCATGAGCTCGATATCTGGCAGATTTTTTCGCACGGCGTGACGCTGCTGTTCGGCAGCCCGTTCCAGGATTCCTCCACCGGCATCCTGATCGAGCCGCTGCGCATATGCTTTCTCGCCGCCGTGCTGGAGACAGCGTTTTCGATGGTGAACGGGGCGGAGAAGTGAATTCTCTCCGTTTACGGGGAGAAGGACGCTCACTTCGGCGGCCTCTGAAAGCGCAGGAACCACGGCCGCTCGCTGCCCAATCCGACAGCCGGGCGGATGGTCTTGATGGCATCCTCGGGCACGATGAAGGTTTCGCCCACGGTGATGATTTCGCCCTTCTTGGCGCCGGAGAAGATCGCCGAGGTGCAGTTCATCACGCCGTCCGGCAGGCTGACGCCGGAGATGAAGTCGGGCAGCCAGCGGCGGCCAGCGGCATCGGTCAGCATCAATTTGCAGCCCAGCCACTGCTTTTGTAGCTCGGGATCACCGACCGTTACCGCAAAGGTGGCGATGACGGCGAAGGCGTGGTCGGGCAAGCGGCCGGCCTTGCCGCCGCGCAGATCGGCCAGCCGCCACTCGCTGCCGCCGAATGGCACGGACTGGCCGAACTCGACATCCCTGGCGATGAGGTCGTCGCCGTGCAGCCATTCACGGACGCTGTCATAGCTGGTCTCGGCCAACGTCAGCGGCAGCAGGATAGCGAGCGCGGCAAGACCGCGCCGTCGCCATTTTTTCTCGCCACCGTCGGCTGGGTCGGTTGAAACCGCGCTCATGTCTTGCCCTGCGGTGCCTTGCCCTGCGGTGGTGGGGCGTCGAGATCGTATAGCGGCAAGATATCCGCCGGCTGGCCGTCGGCGTCGGTCGGAACGGCATCGAGGCTGAGGCGGGCCTGGGCGTCAAGCGGGCCGAACTGGCGCGCGGCGATCAAGAGGCTGGCGCCTCGGATCTGGTCGGCCGGCACCTCGAAGACGAACAGGCCGCTTCTCTCCAGCCCTGGGTCGATCGCGTGCGGCGGCATGTCCTGGCGGTAGCCCAGCCGTTCGCTCTGGTGGTAGCGCAGGCCGGTCGGGCCTTGCCAGGTGCCGTCGGCGACCGTGGTGGAGGTGCTGGTGGCGGTGAGACTGGTCGTCACCACCGCCCACAGGCCGCTGGTCGTCAAAAGCTTCTCCTGGCCGAACTGGTCGCTCTTCAGCGTGCGGGCAAAGACCACTCTGTCGAGGCGGACAGCGAAGCTGCGCGCCCGCACCGTGTCGTGGACGGCGCCGTCGACCGGGATCGGTGCGGTGAGCTCGGCATAATGCGGCTTCGACACCTGCATGCCGTAGCTCAGCGCCACGGTGGTGGCGAGGATCAGGAGATTGCCGATGGCCCGGATATTCATGAGCCGCCTTTCCGTGAGTCTGCCACGGGCAGGTCGACGACGGGCAAGGTGACGGTGCCGAGCCGAGTGGGATTGAACCAGCCGGGCGTCCCGTAAAGGTTGTCGCGCGGCTTGAAGATCTCGGCGATGATGCCGAAGCTGAGATTTGCCGGCACGATGGCGTCGCCGGCAAGCGGCCAGACATAGGCCATGCGTTCGGTCATGCCGGGATGCAGTTCCGGCGTCAGAGTCGAATCACGGGTCAGCGCGATCATCGGCAGGCCGTCGAGCAGAGCGAGTCCGTCCGGCGTGAAGACATTGAAATAGGCCTTGTCGGATTGCGCCGTGCGATTGGTCAGGTCGACCTCCAGCACCAGCGCCTTCTGGCCTGGTTTCAGCGGCACGCCATAGACCTTGGCGCGGCTGACATATGCACGCACCGGCTTGAGATGCCAACGCCCGGCATCGATGCCGGCATCGGGCGGCAATTGCGGCGGGGCGTGGGGGGGGCAGGGCGCCGAACGCGCCCATCAGGCCGGCGACGAACAGGGCGGCGATGGTTCCCGCGCCGGCCGTTATCCAGGTTTGAAATTTTAAGCGGGCAGTCTTGAACATTCCAAACTATGCACGTCGACGATCAGCCACCCCTGCGCAGTCTAGAAAGAAAAAATTGCTGATGGAACCCGCAAATGGCTGGTCCAGCCTCACGCTGCTTCGCGCGCCCATAGAAGATGGCCATGGCGACGAAAATACCGCGCCACCAGCCGCTGTTGCTTGGCCCTGATCAGGTCGGGCAGGCGCCGCTCCTGGCGCCAGCGCGGTATGTTGCGCCAGCAGGCTATGAAGCGGACGGCGTCCTCGATGGCCTCCTCCGCCGAGAGGGCCGGGCCAATCGCGGCCAGGAACAGCGCCTCCGACGGTTTCAACGCGTCGATCACCGCCTTGCGCCTGACGTGATCCTGACGGGCGTGGGCGATGCCGTTGCGGCGGATGGCTTCGAAGGCTTCAAGCAGGGCCAGGCTGTCGCCGGCGTAACCGCAGGAACGGGCAAAATCGGCGGCAAGGGCGTCCATTATCGCTCCCGGGTTTGATGCAATGGGCGGGTTCGTGCTCCGACTCACATTTGCATATCCAGCGTGAAAGCATAACTCAAATTACCTTAGAAGAAAAACTTCTGGGAAAGTTTGAAAACTGCGACTCGACTCCGGGCGCAAAACACAGGAATATGCGAACAAATCAGGAACAAAGACGAGGCAGGGGCGATGGCATTGCCGGGCAGGGAACCAACAATGGCGCATGTCGCCTCGATCTCGGTCGAGTGCGCGGATTGCGGCCGCAACCGTTGGTGGCGGCCCGATCAGTTGAAGCGGTTCGGCGTGACGAGGAACACGCCGCTTGCCGCTCTGTCGGGCCGCATCGTCTGCTCGGCCTGCCGTGCCGACGGACTGCCGGGGGCGACCGTTACGATCCAGGCGGCCTTCATCGACGAGCGCCAGCGCGTGCGTAGCGAAGCGCAGATGCTGAGCGATCGCGAGGTGCCGCTGGAGGGAGCGCGGCGGGCTTGAGTCTTGTCGAAAGGGTGAACGGCCGGTTCGCGTAAGCGAATTGATCGTGCCAGTGGCACGATCAAAGGCCAGCGAACGCCGGGGCGCTGCGAAGTAGCGGGGACCCGGCAGGTGGATCCTGCGCTACCCGGCCCTTCGCAAGCTCAGGGCGTTCAAGGCTCGAAAAGCCAAGCAATTGGCTTTTCGTCCGCTGTGCGGACCGCCTTTCACCCCCGCAAGGGGAGAAGGCAAGAAGCGCTCCTCAATACCCCAGCAATTCCTTCAGCGAAATCACGCGCCAGACATGTTTGATGGCGTAGCGGTTGAAGGTCAGCGTCTTCGGCGGATTGTATTGCTCGACCACCAACTCGCCCGCCGTGCGTTTGACCAGCTTCTTGATGAAGGCCTTGCCGTTGCGCTCGTTTTCTTCGGGGAAGGTCTCGATCACCACGTGGTCGCCGGGCACCGCGTCGCGGCCGCCGCAATAGATCAGGTCGCCGGGCTCGTAACGCGGCACCATGGAATCCGAGAGCACGTGCAGGGCGAACACCTTCGGCAGGTTGCGCACGCCCGGCGGGCGCTGGACGTAGCCTGCCGGCTCGCCGTTGAAGGTGAAATCGCCATCGTCGCCGCCGACGGCCGCGCCTAGCACCTCGATATCCATCGAACCGGCGGGCAGCGGACCGGCATCGGTGACGATCTCCGCGTCGGCGACCGGTCCGGCATCGTCGAGAAACACGACCTGCCCTTGGCCCAGCGCCACCGGGTCGACGCGCAGGAAGGCGGCGGTCTTCAGGAGGTTCTCGGTCTTGGGCAGATTGCGGCCGGTTTCCCAGTTGCCGACGGCGGCGACATCGGTGTCGTTGTGCTCCGCAATGTGGCGCATGACCAGGCCGCGTTGCTTGCGCGCCTTGCGGATCGCCGCCCCGACCTTGATCGACAGTTCCGTTTTTGCCATGGCGCCCATGTGAGCGATGAAAGCGACCCTCGTCTATGAAAGAATGGCTTGCATATATTTTCGAGTTATGCTTATATCTGGTCATGCAAAACCTGTCCAGCTTTGATGGCGCCGAGTCGCCGGCCTCACGCGAGGCGCATCCGGCGGTCGTCACCGCCACTCGTTCCCTTCCGCCCCGGCCGTCCTCCTCCCCGGCCGGGATGAAGCCCGAGGCTCAGTGCTTGACTGCACCAGCCTCGGGTCCGGTCCGCCTGTCTCCGGCGACCGGAACGGCCGGAGCCGCCGCTCCCAGCGGCTCCGGTCCCCAATTCGGCCGGCATGGCGCCGGCGCTGTTTTTTCGGCTGGCCGATCCTGCATCCGCACCGAGGACGGCACCGTCATCCTGTTGGACAGGCTAACGGGCAGGGCGGTTTCCGCCCTGGACAGAAACACGGCCGAGGCGCGGCTTTTGCACCTTGCCGGCGGGAAATCGGCCCAATCCGGCTGAGGCTGGCCGGCTGACAGCCGGCTCTTGAAAAACAACCTGACCGCGGCCCGGCCACCGGGTCGAACCTTGACGCTGCCCGACGGCGCGCGGCCGAACTTTGGATGGAGCTGGTATATGGCAAGCTATAGCGACGCGGAATTGCACGAGATCGGCCGCTGGCTGAAGGACGGGCTTTCAGCCTCCAGGATTGCAGTCGCGTTCACCGCGCTGCGTGGCAGTCCGGTGTCGCGCGACGCCATCATCGGCATCGTGCATCGTAACGCCATGCTGGGCGCGATCGGCTTTGCCAATGGCAAGGGGCCGCCGCCGCGAGCCAGACAGGCCGGGGGCAAGCGCGCTGGAAGCAAGCGGGCCGATGGCATGTCGGCGAATGCGACGCCTGCCGTCGGCAAGATGCATGGCGTGCTTGCCGCCAAGGATATCCATACGCATGAAGTGGCCCGGCCCAGGCGCGCCCATTCGTTCGTGCGCGAGGCGGGCGTGCTGATCGCCGACGGCGTAGCCTATCGCCTGGAGGTGCCGGCGCCGCCGCGCGCGGCCATCGGCCGGCAGCCGCATGGCGTGGCGATGCGCTTCGTCGATTGCCTGTTTTCACGCTGCCGCGCGCCGCTGGATCTGACGGTGGAGGAGGATTCTGAAAACGATGCGCCAGGCAGCCGGCCGGGCGCCGACATGCTGTGCTGCGGCATGCGCACCACGGCGCTGAAAAGCTATTGCACCTATCATCAGGCGCGCTTCCAGCGCCGCGTATTTGTGGCGGGATGAGCCCGCTCCCCCGTTGCTGCGCCAGCCTCCTCATCCGGCCCTTCGGGCCACCTTCTCCCCGCTGGGAGAAGAGGAGGGCACCGACGGTGCAAGTCTCCTCTCCCCTCGGGGTCCGAAGGACGGGCGGGACAGGTGGCTCGCCCCGGAATGGTCAGCCGAACGAAGCGGAGGCTGGGTGAGGGGGCTGCCTCCCGCACAGAGGTGGAGGATCTGAGATGAATCAAGCCCGGAGCAAAATCGCCAGAATCTTACTTCGGCATCTGCCGGCCCTGCTTGGGCGTGCGGCTCTGCATGCTCCTTGCGTCCATCGCCATCGCCGGGTTGCCTTCGGCGATCAATATGCCGGTCACCCGGGCAAAGCCGGTAAACACCTTCATGGCGTCGGCTTCGGAAATCTGCGCGGCGATCGCCGCGCTGCAGGCGTTAAGCGCGCTGCGGTAGACATGGCCGCGTCGCTCCAGCGGCCAGCGCTGCAGAAAATCGGCGGCTTCGCTGACGCTGTCGATCTCTTCGACCTCATCCTCCACCCGCACTTTGAGCGGCACTCCGGTTTTCATCGTACCCACGGCGTTCACCTTCGCTTTGCGCGCGGCTCTGTCTACCGCATCCTTAAACGCGCCCCGCTGGCGGGCGGTTGCATCAATTTTTCGGCTGGCTGGCGATCCTCATGGACTAGCCACCGCGTCCAGCCAGTCATGGGCGCGGCTTTTGGGCCTGGCCACCAGTATGTTCTGTTGCTTGGCCGCCCTGGTGAAGGCGTCGAATGCGATGCGCTGGCAGCAAATGCCGTCGACGGCGAGCGTAACCAGCCGCGTCGCCTCGAGATAACCAGGTGCTGTCTTGTCGGGCCATTGGTGGCGCAGTGCCTCGGCGGCGCCGGCCACCGAACTGACCAGCATGGTTTTGTTGTCGCAAAAGCGCACGGTAACCGGCATGAAGGCTGTCATCGGCGAACCTCCCCTTGGCGTGGACGCGACATAACGTCGAAAGCTCGCGCCGGTTCCATCAGCCTGGATGCCGGGCGGCAAGGATGGTGGCGCAGCGGCGAAGAGGCGACGACCTCCGGTTCAACGAAGGCCAACCGAACGGCGGCCCTCTCCGCCCTGCCGACCATGTGGGGAGATGCCCAACAGCGCGAAGGATCGCCGCTTTGCCGTCCTCCATCATCCCAAGCCAACCAGGAGCCTTCCATGAGCAAAAAGACCAAACCCGCAAAACCGCAGGCGCCGAAATTGCCGAAGGGCGAGGCCGAGCAGGTGCGCATACGCCGCGAGATCGGCCATGATTTCGCGCTCAGGGATGACGCCTTCGGCCGCAAGCGGCTGGCGGCGGGAACGCTGGAGGCTGCCCGTGTCTACGAGGTGTCGAATGACGGCTACGCCGCCACCGGCGGCATCGTGCGGGTGCGCGCCATCGATGCGCTTATCGGCATCACCTCGCTGTCGCGCCAGCAGCGCGAGGCAGGCCTGCGCTACCGCGAGGATTTCCGCTGCAGCCAGCAGGCTGATGTCAAGCCGATGCGCTGGAGCGAGCGCGTCGACGGCGGCCGCGACGGCGGCGGCATCGCCGACAGCGTTCTCGACGCCGGCAGGGCCTATGCCGCCGCCACAAGAGCGCTAGGCCATTGGGAGGTGGCCGCCGTGGTGCGACAAGTCTGCTGCGCTGACGGTTCCCTCAAGCGCCTGTCCGAGCAGACCGGCGAGGGCCGGAATGTGGTGACAAAGCTGCTGAAGGTGGGGCTGGATCTGCTGGCGGTGCATTACGGGATGATGATGAGGAGGTGAGGTGGTGAGGTGGTGAGATGGTGAGATGGTGCAACGGATGGCTCGCACGATGCGTAAAACATCGCTAGCCTAGGCGTTTGCATTCCCAGGAATAGAATCGTGAAAGCCGTTTTCGATGTGAAGCCGGGTTCTGGCTACGACGATGACATCACCCGCCGCTATCAATTCCCCGCTCGCAGCAATTATCTGGACGCTGCCCGGAACGCCATTGGCGACTGGGTGCTGTTTCGCGAACCGCAGCGCAATGGCGGCCGTCGTGCGTATATCGCCTATGCGCGTGTAACAGATGTCTTGCCGGATCCTGACCGATCCGACCGTTACTATGCCCATGTGACGGACTATCTCGAATTTCCTACACCGGTGCCTTTCGTTAAGGATGGCCGCTACGCGGAGGCGCTGTTGCGCGAGGTTCTCGACCCCAGCCACGTCGGCCAAGCCGTGCAGGGCAAGTCGATGCGCCCGATCCTGAGTGAGGATTTCGACAACATCGTGCTGGCTGGTTTGAATGAGACACTTGACCCTGCCAACGCCAGAAGGCTCAGCCCCGACATGCTGCCGCTGGATGTTCCATGGCCGATCCAGCCTGGTTTTGCCGGACAGCCCGGTTTTGCCGAGACGGTCGATCGTCGGGTCGAACAGATCTTGCTGAACCGCAAAATCCGCGACGCCACCTTCCGGTTGGAAGTCTGCCGTGCTTATGAGGATAAATGCGCAGTCACCGGCTTGCGCATTATCAATGGTGGCGGCAGGGCCGAGGTTCAGGCCGCTCATATCAAACCTGTCGCGGTCGGCGGGCCGGATGTTGTCCGGAACGGCATCGCGCTATCGGCCACCGTGCATTGGCTGTTCGATCGGCATCTGATTTCGATAGACGAAAACCATCGACTGCTGGTCGCGCACAACCGGGTGCCGAGCGAATTGAGAAATCTCTTCCGTCCGGAATCCCAGGGTTTGCATTGGCCCAAGGATGCGCGGTTGATGCCACATCCGGCGTTTCTGGCTCATCATCGCGAGCTGTTCGCGGGGGCGCATTGATTTGCCGCGCCGCGCCGCCCCTCATCCGCCTGCCGGCACCTTCTCCTCGTATAGACGGGGAGAAGGGAACCTCTAAAACAAGGCCCTCTCCAATGGCCCCGCCAGTGTCTCGGCAAAGCCCGTCGCCAGATGGTGCCTGTCACGAAACGCCAGCTTGCCTGATATGACGACGTGGCAGGTGGTCGGGCCGCAGAATTGGTTGGTGAGGTCGATGTAGCGGGTGTCGGGTACGCTGGTCACCACGGCGCGCTCGGCGGCGGCGGTGCTGTCGTTGGCGGCGTCCGCCCTTGGCGTATCGCAGTGCGGCGAGGGGGCTTCGCGCCACCACAGGGTGCGCGCCACGCAGGAGCCGGCGAAGCTGGCGTTAATCGGCGTGTCGCGGATAACAGCCGTCTCGACACCGGCCCGGCTGAAGGCCTGCAAGGTCGAGCGCAGGCCGGCCTGCCAGCGCGCTACTTCGGCGGTGCGTTCGGCGGCGGGCAGGTCGCGGGTCAGATTGCCGATGGAAAATTCGGAGATCACCACCAGGCGCGGCTTGCGGCGGATGATCTCTGATATGGCCTGCTCGCGCCAGGCGTCGCATTCGGTGTAGTCGCGCTTCAGCACCGTGTTGAAGGTGGAGAGCCGCGAGGCGCGGCACGATGATTTAAGATAGGTGATGACCTTTGTGTCGTTGCGCTTGGCCGCCTCGATCAGCGGCGTCGACCACTGGTCGGCGTGCGAATCGCCGAACAGCACGATGGTGCGGGTGGCATCGGCCGGGCCGAACATGCAGGGTTTCGGCGTCACCGTTTGGAAGTCGGCCAGGCAGTTCTTGTCGACGGCCCGCGCGATGGAAGGTCTTTCGACCGCCTGCTCGATGCCGCGCTGCTCGGGGCCGATATTGCGCGTGGCCAGATGCGCGTTGGCATAGGCGACCGCCACGCCGGTGCCGGTCAGCATCAGAGCGGGAACCAGCACAAGGCCGGGAAAAGCGCGAAGCGGTTTTGCGTCTGGAATGACCCTGGGAAAGGCGCGGGCGCCCACCGCCATCCAGGCGCCGCGCCGCGCCGGGTCTTCGATCAAATGATAGGTGAGCACCGACAGCGCGAGCGCCAGCACGCCACAGCCAAGGCGCTGCGGCACGGAAAGGTCCGGCGCCAGCATCCCGGCATAGACGATGACCGGCCAATGCCAGAGATAGAGCGAATAGGAGAGCGTGCCGATCCATCGCAAGGGAGGCAGGGACAAAGCGGTAGCCGGGCCAAGGGCTTGCCAGCCGGTCCGTCTATTGGTCTGCGGCCCGCCAACGCCGCTCAGCAGCACCAGAACGGTGCCCGCCACCGGCAGCAACGCGTACCAGCCGGGGAAGGGCAGGTCTTCGCTCAACAGGAGATAGGCGGTCGCGATCAGCGCCAGGCCGAGCCAGCCAAGTGCTGCCCGCAGCCAGATGCGGTGCTGCAGCAAAGCCATGGGGACCAGCGTCGCAAGGCCGCCGGCGGCGAACTCCCAGGCGCGCAGCGGCGAAAAATAGAAGGCCCAGGCCGGCGCCGCGCTGGTCAGCCACTGGCAGGCGGCGAAGGAGGCAAGGCCGGCAACGCCGATCACGGCTGCGGCCGTTCGCCGGCCCGGCCGCAGCCAGGCGGCCAGCAGAAGCAGCGCCGGCCAGGCCAGATAGAACTGCTCCTCCACCGACAACGACCAGAAGTGGATGAAGGGATTGCTGGTGGCGTCGGCGGCGAAATAGTCGAACGACCAGCGCAGCAGCCAGAGATTGATGGCATAGGCGGAGGCGAACATGGCGCCGCGCGAATAGAGCGCCTGCTCCTGCGGCGCCAGGATGAAGTAGCCGGCGGCCAGCGTAACCAGGATGACGAACAAAGCTGCCGGCAGAAGCCGCCGCGCGCGCCTGGCATAGAAGCGCCAAAGGTCGAGCCGGCCGGTCTCGCCGATCTCCTGCATGAGGTGGGTTGTTATCAGCCAGCCCGAGATGACGAAGAAGATGTCGACGCCGGCAAAGCCGCCGGGGAGCGCGGTGAGGCCGAAATGGTAGGCGACGACACCGCCGACAGCGAGCGCGCGCAATCCTTGTATGTCCGACCGGAACGATGCTGCCACGACGGCTCCTTCGTGCAAGGCCCAGCCCCTGCGCAACGTCGGCCGGGCAGGCCGATATCGCAATGCAACAATTTTATCGCAGTGCAACATAAAACAATTTTGTCGCAGTGCAACATAGCAGGAATGGAAATGGGCCGGCGCGCCGGCCGGGCTTGATCGTTGCGTGGCGGGCTTGGCCGCGCGCCCTGCGGCAGACGCAAAACAGCCCCGCGAAGGGGCTGTTTCTCATCGGTTCGCTGGATTGCTACTTGCTGCCGCCGTTCGCTTTCACGCTGCTGCAGAATTCCGGATGGCTGTTGGCCGCAGTGGCGTCCTTCGCCTCGTCCTCGCAGGCCTTCATCATCGCGGTCTGGTCGTCCGGCGTAAGGGCCTTCCAAGCTTTAACGAAGTCGTCGTTGCTGACCATCGTCTTCATGCCGCTATCGGTGTAGAAGGGCTGCATCTTGGCCGGATCGTCGAGAGCCGACGTGCCGGTGTCGCCTGCCGCAAGCGCGGAGCCGGCAACCATCGAGAGCGTCATCGCGCCGAAACAGATCATCTTGATGTTCATGGTGTACTCCTCCTGTTGCTTGGGATCGTCGAAGCAACGATCAGTTGGAAAACGACAGGTTTGGGTGAAAGTTCCGGCATTTTTTGCGCAAAAATCCCGAAACGAAGAAAAATATAGTCGAAAAACTTGAAACTTTCCCCGATTTTTCCCGTAGAAAGCGAGTTTAGCGGGTCTCGCGTGCAAGACTGACCACCAGCCGATCGACGCTGGGGTCGTCGAGACTGACGATATGGGCCATCAGCATCGCTCGCCTCATGCTGATCCTGGTGACGTCCTGCCGCATGATGACCGACACAAAGGCCGGCCCCGATCCGGTGAGGACGATCGCCCTGCCGACCAGAACTGGTTCGGAGATGGGCGCCCACTGTACGGTCATGATCGAGGGCTCGCTTGTCTGGCGGCGGTCGATGCCTGTGAAATAGATCCAGTTCAGGCGCGAGATCGCCACGCCGTAATGGTTGCCGGGCATTCTCGAACCACCCTGGCCATCGCCCGGAGCCCAGCGCGTTACCCGCCTGAAGGTGACGAGATCGGCCTCACGCCGCACGAAGGTGACCGAGCGCATCAAAAAATCGGGCCGGCCGGGGATCGAAAAATAGGTGAAATAGGTGCCTCCGGCGATGGCGGGCGACGGCGGCCGCACCATGTTCTCGTACAGTGCCTCGCGCAACGTTGCATTGCTGTCGCCCTTGGCTGCCGCGGCGGCCGGCTCACGATACAACTCATCCTCGTCGATCTTGAAATAGTCGCAGATCAGCCTGGCGGTGGCTTTGTTGGGAACCGCCTTGCCTTGCAGATAGCGCTCGAACTGGGTGCGGTTGATGCCAAGCTCACGGCACACCGCGCTGACGGAAGCGTGGCGTTGGACCAGCCGCCTGAGATTGGCGGCGAGATTCTCGCGGATTGGCACGACATCTCCCCGACAGACGTACGGACCAGTATTCAAGCGATAGCTTATATACACTTGCATGACGTAGCGAGGGTGCGAAGATGGACCTTTGTCCAATAGGGCGAGGATCCCGTGGCGCGTAGACTGTACGATTTTGACAGTCCGGCTATGCAAGCCCCGCAAATGGGCGTATTTCGGTGGCAAGAGCGACCTCAGATCGGCCTCTCGACATCCTGCAATGGAGGGCGGTTTGGATCATACCGGCCTGGTCGAGCTTCTGGACTACACACAAGCGCAATTGACGAAGATCCGCCAGGCGGTCGCGGCAAGCGAGCACGCCGGTGCCATGTTCACCATCGACTGCCTTGTCGGAGCGGCGGCCGAGCAGACGAAGTGCAAGCTTGCAAGTCTGGAGCATGCCGGCTTGCCGGTCGGCAGGGATGGGCCGATTGGCCGAGGCGCATTTGAAGGCGGTGCGGCGCCGCCCGGCAAAGCGACATCGGGCAAGCCGGATGCCGGCGGCGACCGCTCCTGATCAGGGCGCGCCGATCTCGCCGATCAGCCTTGCATATTCGGCCTCGGCTTCGCCGTAACTGCCATTGGCAAGTTCCAGCAGCCCGGCGCGGTCACGAATGACGATCTCGCCCCGACGCGAGCGGATCAGCGCGCGGCCTTCGAGCAATTGAAGGGCAACGGTGACGCCTGGCCGCCTGACACCAAGCATGATGGCCAGGAATTCGTGCGTGATGGCGAGATGTTCGCCCGGCACGCGGTCGTCGCACATGAGCAGCCATCGCGCCAGCCGCTCCTCGAGCTTCAGCCGCGCGTTGACGAGCGCGGTGCAGCCGGCCTGGGTTTGTAGCGCGTTGATGAAGCGCAGCAGGAACATGCGCATGGTCGCACTTGCCGCCAATGCTGCCTTGAATGCGCCGGCTTCGATGCGGATCGCCTCGCCTTCGAGTTGTACATAACAGGCATGCGGCGCACGGTCGTCGCCCATCACCAGGGAGTATCCCGTCATGCCTTCGAAGCCGATGAAGCCCACTTCGGCCTCTTGGCCGCTCGCCGTGCTGGCGACCACCGAACCGATGCCCTGTTCGATGAAGTAGACGGCCTCGATCGGAATATTCGGGGTCACAAGCATCATGCGTAGCGGCAAGTCGCAGCGCTGCATGTGCGGCTCGAGCAACGCCAGATCATCCGCAGGCATGCGTCGCAGCAGTTGGTTTCGGTATTGATGATTTTTGTTGGGATCAGACATGGCGTGGCCCAATGCAGGGCAAGAGCCATCCAATCTCCCAGCCGTCCGTGCCCGTAAAAACGTGCGGACGATCGCCTATGTATAGGGGCGCAGAACGAATAAAGCTATGAATGCGATGTGAAATTCGAAGCACGGCGCCCCCCAACGCCCGTTCGCATATGAAAAGATCGGCCTGAATGTTAGTGTCGGAAACGTACCAAGCGCCACTTGGTACAAAACCGACATATATCTTGAGAGCGTCGGATCACGGTGAGGGCCAATAAAATCCGCCGGCTAATGACAAAGCGCCATGTCGCGCTGGGCCTGAGAACCGTTCGGCAGACCGGCGGGAGAATTGTACGATACTTACTGTGATGAGGCCGATGTTGACTCTTGCTCAGTCCGATTTCATTTTTTGACCGACAGCGTCAAGGAAGTGGTCGCTGCTCCGAAAGGGGCTTCTTATGCCGAGCCTTCATAAGCGCAATCCCGGTTTCCATCCTTCCGATCTGCAGCTGTGCCAGCGCGTCTTCGATCGGGTCTGCCTGGAGCGCAAACTTGACCGCGTGTCGGGGGAGTCGGACGTACAGCGGCTGGCAGCCACAGTGTTTTCGCTGTTTCAGAATGGCTGCCGCAATGAAGGCGAGTTGCTCGAAAGTTTCAGGCGGACCCGCCAATGACCAAGGCCAGGATCACGTCCGCGACACCGGCAGCCAAAAACGAACCTTACGACGCTGCGATCTTCGCCCGGAAATACGGCATGTCGCGGAAGGCCGCGGAGGTCGTGCTGTCCGCGAACGGACCGTCCAGAACGGCTTGTGACGCTGCCGCGCGCTCTTTTATGGAAGCGGTTGCCCGCAGAGCGAAGAGCAGCCATGAACACTGAAGTTGCGAGCGACTGTCGTTTCGCCGCCGACCCGCAGGCGCGTCCAATGCTGCCTTTATTGGACGCCGCGAGGCGTTAGCCTGTCGGCCCTGTCGGACCTGTCACTCCTGAAGCGGCTTGCTGCGCCGTCACGGCAGAGAGTTTCTGCCGTTTGAGCAGCATCGGTTTTTCATAGATCTTCTTCATGTTCATGGCTTCCCTGCACAAAATTCGATTGCGGGAGCGTCGTCGCCGGCCGCGCTCTTGTCAAGCCGACCTTGTCGAGGGTCGGCCGACCGGGACGAAAATCCACGCTTCAATTCCTGTCGGCCGGCTTGGAACGCATGCGCGAAACCGTCTCGCGCTCGGCGCGCTTGGAGCGCAGCGGCGGCAGGCCGCGGTCGATCAGGTCCATGTCCTCCAGCACCATATCGCCCATGCGCTTGAAGGCGATGTCGAGCGCGCCGGCACGGTGAGCCGAGCGCAGGAAGCCGGGCAGGGTGCGCACCGGATGGTCCCGCGCCAGCGGTTCTTCGGGGAAAACGTCGCTGGCGGCGACGATGTGGCCGCTCTTCACCGCCGCCATCAGCGCCGGGAAGTCGACCACGCCGGCGCGGCTGAGCAGGATGAAGGCGGCGCCCTTGCGCATGCCGGCAAAGGCCTCGGCACCGAGAAAACCCTGGTTCTCGCTGGTCACCGACGCAACGACGAAGATGAAGTCGCTGGTCGACAGCACCTCGTCGAGAGAGGCCGGTTCGACGCCATTGTCGATGAGGATCGATGGCGGCAGCCAGGGATCGAAGACTTTGGTGCGGGTGCGGAAACCCGACAGCAGCCGGTTGAGCGCCCGGCCGAGATCGCCGAAGCCGATGATGCCGACATCGGCGCCGGACAAGAGCCGCGCCGTGTGGTTGCCGTCGCCGCCCCACAGTTCCTGTCCCTGGCGGAAGGCGAGATCGGCATCGACGATGTCGCGGGCGAGGTTGAGCGCCATGGCAAGGCCAAGCTCCGCGACCGGCTCGGCGAACACCAGGCCGGTGGTGACGACATGGATGCCGCGCGCGAACAAGGTCTCGTAGGGCATGTTGTTGATGAGGTTGGTCTCGACATTGAAGACGCAGCGCAGCGCCTTCATCCGGTCGAGCGTTTCGGGCGATATGGGCGGCTGGCCGATGATATAGCGCGCCTCGGCCAGCACGTCGGCCGGCAGTTTCGCGACGCCGTCAGCGGTCGTCTCGACAATGCGATATTGCGCCTTGAGCCGCCCCAGCTGCCGGGCTGTGAAGATCAGGTCGAGCGTGCGTGGTTCCGGCGCACTGATAACCAGCGGCAAGGCGCTGTTGGACATGACTATTCCCTCTGTTCCCGATGGCCAAAATACCTTGGATGAAACGATTTACAACATCGCGCGGGGAGGCAAGGAGAGCGCGATTGGCGCTGGGATGAGGTGCCCTGTCGGAGCCGATATGTGCCGCAATGCAACAGTGAAGAATCGTTTGACTACGATGGCGCGGAAACGACGTAAGGACCAGTAATGACACAATTGACACGGGGCAGGGAATTGGTTCTGCTGGCACCGTACTAATTTGGAGGGCACTTTACAGTGAAGAAATACGAGAAACCAACATTGCAGAAGCGCGACAGGCTTTCGGGCGTCACGGCCCAGACTGCCCCATCGACACCTCCGCCGATCCTCAGTGATTGATTGGCGCCTGATGCATTCGCCTGACAAGGGCAATCAATAGCAGCAATCGATAGGGCGCGACTGGTCGCGCCCTATCGCATATTGGCCACGGGCGCCCGCCGCTGTCCCAGATGCCGGACCTTGCGGCCGATGATCATCAGCTGGCGCGCGGTGTTGTTGCGCAGGCGCCTTGCGCGCCATTCCAGTCCGGTGCCGGCGGTGATCGACTTGGCATAGTAACTCACCCGCATGCCATCCTCATCGGCAGCCACCTTGACCGGGTCGTCATAGAAAGCGTTGATCTTGTCAGCCGCCATGCCTGGTGTTTCGAGCCATCGTGGAATGTGAACCGAATGGAGTTGATCGACATCGGTCATCACGCGCCCGATGCCGACGCCCGGCGTCGGACACGTCGTGCAGAAGGCATCGCCGATGAAGATGACCCCGTCGCGGCGATGGCCTTGCGTGGTGCTCAGGCTGATCTGCCTGACCTCGACAGGACTTGCGACTTCGAAGTTGCCACATCGCGCTGCTATTTCGGGCATCAGCTCGCAGAGCATCTTTTGCGGCTCCTGGCGAAAGGCCCGCGTCCACGCTTCGGCCACATTGCGATAGAGGAACATGTTCGCCCGCATCTTGTCGCCGAGGGGAAAGATGCTGATGTAGGCGATACGGTCGGCAGCCCGCCTGCTGTAGCAGGTGACGGACTGATGACCGAAATCGCGCGGCGAGATGGCGAGGTCGAATCCCATCGACAGTGAATGCGCCTTCGATTGCTCAATACGCTCGACCCCGACGGCGCGCCGCACCGCCTCGCCGTGGCCGGTTGCCACCACCAGCAGGCGGGCATCGATGACGGCGCCGTCGGCCAGCACAAGCCGCTGCCGGTCCGGTCCAGTCGAGACTTCGGTTACCTTGCCGACCGTCAGCGGCACTTGCGCAGGCAAGGCATCGCGCAGGCCATTGATCAGCGCGCCGTAGGAGAATGTGAATTCAGCCTTCTTCTCATGCGCGAAAAACTGGCCGAGGCGAAAGACATGCGTGTCGGTCGTCGAGGTGACGAGACGCTTGAGTGTTGCATCGAGGCCGAGCTTTTCGAACAGCAGCATCTGATCCATGCCGATCTTCTCGGCCCGGAACTCCTCGTGGTGGACGCGGTGCGGGTCGATCAGCGCCACCTTGCGCCCGGCTTTTCCCAACAGCATGGCTAAGGTGGTCCCAGCCATTCCGGCACCGACGATCGCCACATCGACTTCGGCCGGGCAGGCCTCTGAGATACTCATTCTGCTGCCCTTTCTGGTGGCAACTGCACGTTCACAATCTCCGGTAGAAAATATCTTCCGGACCTGAATCAACCGCAAGCAACCGGAGCGCGTGCCTGGTAGTAACCAATGTTTAGGTTAATCGCGGGCCCGCTGCTTCCAGCGCGGTGCGATCGCCGAGCCATCGATGAACTCAAAGCCGCCAGCCTCGTTGAGCGTGTGAAGTTTACGCCCACTCCATAGCGCACCTGGATGCAAGATGGTTTCAACGACCTGCTCCATGCCGATCAAATCAAGGTGAGAAATGCGTGCGATGCCAAGCGCCGCGCCATAGCTCCTGCGGCAGTCCTGAACCGGGCGCAGCAGGTCGTTGCCGCGCCTGACCATGCGGCCGGCCGGCCGCGCCGAGGCGATGTCGATCAGCACGGGATTTTTGGGGTGCGGCGTCCAGGGGCCGCGAAAATCCGGCGCCGACCACAGATGCAGCGTGTCGGAGAAGGCGCCGCCGCCGTCGCGGACGGTGGCGAACAGCCACCAGGCGCCGCCATGCTCGACAAGCGTGGCGTCGCTGGCGACGACACCGGACAGAAGCGTCGCCTCCTTGACCCATCCGCCGGGAAAGGCGGTGGCCCGGTAGAGATCGACCGTGCCGTTGGCGCAGCTTTCCGGCACCATCCAGACCTCGCCGTCGCGCTCGAAGACGAAGGGGTAGGAGAGATGGTAGGGCAGATCCAGCACCGGTTCAGGTCGTCCGAGCGGGCCTGCCGGGCCGAAGGGCACGGCGGAGATGATGGCCTTGCCGAGCCGGTGAATATAGTCCTCGACGAACAGGGTCAGCTGGCCCTGGTAGAGGATGGGAAACGGATCGGCGTAGAAGCGGCTGCCATCGTCCGGCAGCTCTTGCCATCCCGACGCCGGATGCGCACGCAGGTCGAAAAGATCGCGGCCCCCGGTTTGCCGCCAGCCGACCTTCCAATGCGGCGCGTTGTAGCAAAGGTGATAGATCTTCTGGACGATCCGCCGCGCCAGCGTCTTGCCGGCTCTGACCCCAAGCTTGCCGGCCGAGGGCATTGGCGGCGGGCTGCCTGCCTGCGCCGGCTCTGGCAGATCGGGCACCGACTTTGCCGCGCCTGACATGGCAGCGACGATCAGGCTTGCTGTGCGCGCCAGCATATCCTGGAAGGACGCCAGCGCGATGCCGCCATATTCTGTGCCCAGACGCCCGGCGGCGATCGCAACGCCGTTCTCATCGATGCGGGCAAGCGGCGTGCGGCCGGCGAGGATCAGGGCCAGCAAGGCCGCTTCCCCGCTGGCGCCGTCATAGGTGACGCGCCAGACCCGTGTGCTTTCCAGCCTGACATCGCCGCAGAGATCGACGACCAGGTCAGGCGAAGCGGGGGACCGCCGATAGGGCGCGAGCGCCGAAAGCGGCACACGCTTGGCCAGTCCATCATGGGCCAGTCCGTGTATCGCCGTTTCGAGTTGAAACAGGGCCGCGGCGCTGCGCGGAATGCCGCCGCCCGCCGGCCTGACATCGACGGACAGTTCGACGTCGCCGAGCGCGGCAAGGCGCTCCAGCAGCGTGAGATGAAAGGCGCGGACGCAGTCGCCGTCCAGGCGTAGGCTTATCCGCATGTCGGAGACCCGAAAAGGCGGCATCCGGCCTTGCCGGTCCGGTCAAATTGTAGCCCCATCCGCATACATCTCCGCTCGCTGCGCACTCAGCACCTCGGTATGTATATTTTTAAGCAAACCGCGTGCCAAAATTCACATGACTTCTCAACATAATTAACAATCTTTTAACAGTTGGAGGCATAGCTAGGTTAGCGCCGCAAACTGATCTTGCCGGCATATGGAGTATTGTCGGAGGCAGCCATGCAATCATCCCTGCCCATGGTTCCTCAGCAACACTCTCCGGATGCGGCACGCGCGGGATCATACGCAGCTTCGACTGTCGAACTGGGCGACCTGAAGCGCATCCTGGTGCGCCGCCGGTTCTGGATCTTCGGCACTGTCGCACTGCTGACGCTGGTCGCCCTGCTCTACGGTCTTTTCACGCCCGCGCTCTACAGCTCGGCGGCGGAAATCCTCATCGATCCGCAGGACCTGCAGGTGGTCACCAACGACGTCAATCCCAGCCGTATCTCACCCGATGGCGGCATCACGCAGGTCGAGAGCCAGGTCAGCGTGGTCCAGTCGACAGGCGTGCTGATGCGGGCGATCGCGGCGACAAACCTGACGCAGGATCCGGAATTCAACGGGCAGGGCTTGCTGTCGCGCCTACTCGGTTCGGCATCGGCCGAAGGCGACAGGTCGGTGCAGACACTCGACGCGCTGCGCCGGCGCCTGGCGGTCAAGCGGGCCGACAAGGTCCTGGTCCTGGACGTTATCGTCACCGCCAAGAGCGCCGACAAGGCCGCCCTCCTGGCCAACGCCATCGCGCAGGCCTACCTGGTCGATCAGGCGAGCGCGCGTGCGAAAATGGCCAGGGACGCCTCCGAGTCGATCACCGCCCGGCTGGACGAGCAGCGCAAACGCGTCCAGCAGGCCGAGAATGCCGTCGAGGCCTACAAGTCCGCCAACAACATGGTGATGGCGGCAGGCAACCTGGTCAGCGACCAGGAACTGACCGAGATCAATACGCAGCTTGCGGCGGCGCAGAGCCGCACCGCGGCGCTGAAGGCGCAGGTCGACCAGATGCGCCGCCAGAGCGGCACGGCGGACGCGACCTCGGAAGCAATGCGCTCGGCGGTGATCTCGAGCCTGCGGGCGCAAGAGGCGACGCTGGTCGACCAGGTCTCGCAGCTCGGCACGGAGTTGGGGCCGCGTCATCCCTCGCTGATCGCAGCCCAGCAGCAGCTGCGCGACACGCGCCAGCTGATCGCGCGCGAACTCGGCCGCATCGCCACCGCCACCGAGACCGACTACGAACGGGCGCTGGCCAACCAGCAGGCGCTGGAAGCCAAGGTGGCGGGCATGAAGAGCAAATCGCTCGACACCGACCAGGCCTCGGTGCGGCTGCGCGAATTGCAGCGCGATCTCGAGGCGCTGCGTTCCGTCTACTCGAACTATCTCCAGCGTGCCCAGGAGACGCGCGAGCAGATCAATGTCGACAGCACCAATGCGCGCATCATCTCCAACGCCATGCCCGCCTTGAAGAAGAGCTGGCCGCCTTTGCCGTTGCTGTTGCTGGGCGCGATATTCGGCGGCCTCGGGCTCGGCACCGGTCTGGCGTTGATCGCCGAATATTCCTCGCCGACGGTGCTTTCCAGCGCCCAGATGCAGTCGGCCATCGACGCGCCGGTGCTGGGCGTGGTGCCGGCAAAGTCGGGCACTGGCCGGCGCTGGTGGCCTTTCGGCGGGGCGCGCGCCGTCGCCTCCAGCCAGAAGACCGACGCCGTCGTCGGCCTTGCACTGAGGCGCATGTTCAGTTCGGGCCAGCGTCCGGCGGACTGGCCGCTGGTGCCTTCCATCCTGGTGACATCGCCGCCGGGCGAGGGCGCGCAGCGCAGCCGGGTGGCGCGGCTGCTGGCCGATGCCGCGGCATCCAGGGGCAGCCGTGTGCTGTTCATCGATGCCAATGCCGGCGGCGACCAGAAGGATCCGCAGCCGGGAGTCCTCGATGTGCTGCGCGGCGAGTACGCCTTCGAGGCCGTCAGCCATTACGCAGCCGGCAGCAACGTTGCCGTGCTGGGCAGGGGCCGCTCAAAGGCGGTCTTCCAGGAAGCGCATGGCATCTATTTTGCGCAGCAGATGCTGGCGCGGGCCAGCCGGAGCTTCGAACTCGTCGTCATCGACGGCGGCGCGCTGGCCGACAATCTCAATGCCTCGCCGCTGGTCGCCATGGCCGACGAGATCGTGCTCGTCGCCACGCTGAACGCCACCCCGATGCGCGACGTCACGACGACCGCGCAGGCGGTTTCCGTCATGGGGCGGTTGCCAACGGCCGCCTTGCTGGTCGACGAGGCCGCCTGATATGGCTGCCAGTTGGAGCGCAAGCGCTTCGAACCATGGTGTTGCCGCACCCCGCGCCGGCACGTCGCTCGATGCGCTGACGCGCTTCGGACTGATCGCGGCGGTAGCGGTGCTGTTCAGCATCTCGGGCGGCATGCTGTGGCTGGTCGGCTACAATTATGATGGCCTGTTCGGCAACCCGGCGACCAAGATCCACCCGTCCACCTATCTCATCGTCCTCCTGTTTGCCTGGCGTTCCTGCGCATCAGGCAATCCGGTGGGCCATATCGTCCATCTCGCCGACAGGCGGCCGGCCAGCGCGCTGATGGCCGCCATATCGATCGTGCTTCTGTTCGTCGTCATCGCAAGGCAGCGGCCCGGCATGGCCGGCATGATCGATACGTTCGTGGCCGCGGCACTTCTGGTCCTGATGCTCAGCGAGGACGACGAACGGACCTTCGCCGGGCTGCAGACCGTCGTTCACGTGGTCATGACGGCGAATGCGCTGCTTGCCCTTTTCGAGTTCGCCACCAAGACGCTTATCTTCCCCTATCGCCTGGACGGCGTGGCGTTTACCACCGATCTGCGCTCGAGCGCGCTGCAGGGGCATCCGCTTGCCAATGCCATGGTGACGTCGATCTATGTGCTTGCGCTGCTCTCCGGTGCCAGATCCCTGTCGATGCCTGTGCGGATAGGGTTGATCGGCCTGCAATGCGCGGCACTCGTCGCCTTCGGCGGCCGCACGGCGATGGTGACGACGGTGGTGCTCGGCGGCTGCTACCTGCTTTTTCAGGGCACCACCAAATTGCGCCAGGGCCGCGTCAATCTCTTGGGTGCGGCACTCGGCTTCATGCTTGCCGCACTGCTGCCGGTCGTCATCATAGTGGCGGCATATCTGGGCTTTTTCGACGCGCTGCTGGAGCGCTTCGTGTCGGACAGCGGAAGCGCCAATGCCCGCGTCGAGATGTTCGAGCTTTTCAAGCACCTGGAATTGCGCGATCTGATCGTGGGGCCGGATGTCGAGCTGATCGACAGCCTGCGCCGCATCAACGGTCTCGAACAGGGCATCGAGAACCCGATCATCCGCACGGTCCTCTATCAGGGCGCCTTCTTCACCCTTTTGCTGACGTTCGGCTTCGTGCTGTTCCTGTTCGAGGTGGCGCGCCGCTGCCATGCCGGCATCTGGCTGCCGATGCTGGGCTGGGTCATCCTGATCAACACTTCGGAAAGCGTCGCGTCGAAGACGACGCTGCTGACCAAGTTCGTGGTGCTGGCATTGGTGCTTTACCGGCCGGCGCGGGCAGCTTTCAAACCGGTCAGTCCACCGGCATGGTCAGACCAAGCGCCGCGATGATATCAGGGTCCACCGCCCGGGTGGTATCGTCCATCATGCCCATGCCGTCGAAGAGATCCCACAGTGCCCAGGCGAAGCCGAGTTCCTCGGCGCTCCGCCTGACATCGGCGATGTAGCGCCCGCGATCCGGGTTGGGCGCGGCGACATAGCGGGCGTCGGTGCGCAGCGCGCCGAACTCGCCCATGATGATGCGTTCCGGCGCAAGGCCGTGGCCGTCGGCCCAGTCGCGAACCTGGCGAAGATATTTGTCGACAAACCAGCGGTCGGGCCGGGCGTCGAAATAGACTTTCAGCACACGCTCGGTCTCGGCATAGGCTGCCTGCTTGGCGTCTTCAGGGGTTTCGGTGTCCTGCGCCATGCGCGCCCTGACCGATGCCAGCGTCTGCTCCAGCGAGCCGGCGGATGCCGGCCACGGCACATTGTTGAGCGACCGGTAGACGGGCTCGCGCATCCAGGGTGCCCCCTGATGGCTGAACAGATAGGGCTCATAGAAGTGGAAGGTGAACAGGATCGGCTCGAACGGGGACAGCGGTGCCGGATCGAGCGCGTTCAGTCCGCTCACCATCGAGCCGCAGCCGCCGGTGACGACCAGCGGCAGGGTCGCGGCCAAGGCTCTTGCCGCCGTCAGAAGTGAAAGCTGGATCTGCGACCAGACGTTCGACGCGCAGGCCTGCGCCGGCTCGTTGACCGGCTCGAGCGCCACCCTGCCGGGCTGGAACCGCGCCAGCCTGCCGGCAAGCTCGCCGACCAGCCCGCGGTAGAGATCGAAGGCGGGCGCCGCGGTGCTGGAGACCATGCGGTCGGGGTTCCAATAATGGGTGGCGGCATTGGCCTGGATGTTGACGATGATGCCGAGACCGGCGTGGAGGGTGGCCGTGACAGCCGCGTCCAGCATGTCCAGCAACCGGCCGCGCGTGGTGGCGTCGGCGGCCAGGAAAGGGCCGGGATCAACAGGCAGACGGATGAAATCGAGCCCGGTCCTGCGCAGCCGACGCAGGTCGTCCGGGGTCGGCACCGGCCGTTGCGACTGGAAGGGCGGCCAGTCATAGTCGGTGCGCGGAGCGGGAAATTCGCGCGTCAGCGAGAACCAGGGCCAGGCGTTGACGCCGCGCCGAAATCGCGGCCCGGCGGCTGCGCGAGCGATTGGTGCGATCGGGAGCGAGCCGAGAGCCGCCGCGGTGGACAGCGCCGTCCGCAGCACCCGCCGGCGCGACCAGCCTGTCATACGGTTCCTGGCGATGCGTGATCCATCGCGGTGGTCTTGGCGGCGGTCATGCCGAGCAAATGATAGGCCTCATTTTCATAGGCAAGCAGGACATCGTCCCAGCGAAAGGCTTCGCGGGCGCGCGCCCTGGCGGCAACGCCGCAGGCCTTGACCAGGGCATCATCGTCCAGCGCCTGCTGCATCCGCTTGGCGCAACTGTCCTTGTCGGTGAAGTAGATCGCCGCAGCCCCGGCGGTCCATCTGTTGTAGGGATTGTCGTGGGCGATCACCATGTTGCCGGCCGCCAGCGCCTCGACCAGCGAGGGGTTGGTGCCGCCGACCGTGTGGCCATGCAGATAGGCGCGGGCGTGGTATCTGAGCGCCTTGACCGTCGCCTGGTCGTAGATGGCGCCCGGCAGGACCACCGAGCCATTCGCCGCCTTGCGGATGGCGGCATGATAGGGGATGTCGTCGGACAGCGTTCCCAGCACCACCAGCTTCATGTCGCGCTTGGCGGAGCAAAAAGCTTCGACGATCGGCAGGATGTTGTTGTCGGGTTCGATGCGGGCGATCGAGACCAGATAGCGCCCGGGCTCGAGGCCGAGCGCCCGGACCGGCGCCTCGGGCGCTGATGTCACCGGATCGGCGCCATAGGCGATGGTGGCGATGGCGCTGCGCGGCCGGCGTGTCGCCAGGTGATCTGCGATGGCGGGATGATCGGCGACCAGCCGATGCGAGGCCCATGCGCCGATCCATTCGTTGAGCCAGAACCAGGTTCGCGCCGCCATTCCCCATTTTGGGCGGCGCCACTCGATGCCGTCCATGTTGGTGAAGATCTTGCGTCGTTTCAGCCTGAGCCAGGTCAGGAAGACCGCGCCATTGTAGCCGAGCACCAGGCAAACACCCGGTTGCCGGGCGGCGTTGCGGGCGCATTGCCAGTCGAATTCCAGCGTCGCGCGCGGTCCCTTGGAGGCGACCTGGATGTGAATGAGCTCGATGCCGCGCCAGGTTTCGCTGCGCACCCTCTGGTCGATCCGCTCGACCTCATCTTGGCAATAGACGCCAACTTTCCAACCGCGCCCGACAAGAAACAGCGCCAGTTTTTCGGCAAAGGTTTCAAAGCCGCCATGGGCCGCGGGTATGCCGCGGGTCCCCAGGATCAGAATGGCGGGCGTTTCTGGTTTCATGGCCGGCGGCACTTTCACATGTCTCATATATTAGATATTGCTTAATTTATAATGAGCAGATGGCAACTTCCGTGCCACCTCCCGATTTCAGTATCTTGCGAGGGATCATCGCGCGGGGTTGTAAAAAAACGGTGTTGAAGCCGATGGTTGTTTCATTCTCGGTCAACCCTTCTGTGCGTAGCTGTATCGAAACGAAGCAATGCCTGGGGCGTACGGCCGGCAGTCGGGCGTATCGAACCGATAGTCGGACATATCAACCGATAGTCGGACGTATCGAACCAGGCATGATTCTTGCGGACGGGCTTCTGCCACAATCGCCCAGCGCGATGGTTCTAGCACCTGGCGGGATATAAAGATGCGGATTGCCTGCGTTCATCAGGGTTATGAACTCTATGGTTCTGACCGCAGCTTCGCGGAGAGCGTTGCCGCGTTGCGCGCCGCGTTTCCGTCGGCCGACATCGAAGTGGTTTTGCCGCGTAGCGGGCCGATCGTGCGGATTCTGGAAGCGCATGCCAGCCGGATCGTCTTCGAACCGCTCTGGGTGCTGAGGCGCCAGGCCATTGCGCGCCTTGCTACCGTCGAGATGGCGCGATTGCCGGTTGCCGTGTTCAGGGCGTGGCGGCGCCTCAAGGATTGCGACCTCGTCTATGTCAACACCTCGATCGTGGCCGACTACGCGCTGGCCGCACGCCTTCTTCCCCATAAGGCCGTCCTGCACATCCACGAAATCCCCGAAGGCGCCATGCGCAGGGTACTTGTCGGCCTGATGCGCTGGAGCCACGCGGATCTGATCTTCAATTCACACGCGACACGCGCCGCGTTTGGTGATCCCAAGGCGGCGCGTGCGTATGTCGTCTACAACGGTGTTGCCGGGCCGGCGGCGGTCGAACCGATGACATATGACGGCAAGCGTCCATTGCGGGTGCTGCTGCTTGGCCGTATCAACCGGATCAAGGGGCAGGAAATCCTGCTGGAGGCGATCGCCTCGATGCCGGCGGAACTCCAGGCGAGGATCGAGGTGCGGCTGGTCGGCGGCGCCTTCGAAAGCACTGAGCGCGAGCATGCGCTTGCCGAACTGGTCGAAACCATGGGGCTTACCGGGCGCGTCAGAGTCCTGCCTTTCATTCCCGACCCCTCTGAGCATTATCGATGGGCCGATATCGTCACCGTGCCGTCGCGGCGTCCGGAATCGCTGGGCCGCGTCGCCATCGAGGCGATGGCTCATGGCCGGCCGCCGCTTGTGTCGGCGATCGGCGGGCTGGTGGAAGTGGTCAGCGACGGGGAGACCGGCTGGCATGTCCCGCCCGGCGACGCAGCAGCTCTTGGCGCGAAATTGCAGGAGATCATCCTCGCCCCTGAGGCCTGGCGCGGGTTTGTCGCTGCCGGGCGCGCGCGCTACGAGGCAATCTTCAGCGAGCCGGTCGCGGCCGCGGCGATCACCGCGATCGCCGCCGACAAGCTGAAGACGACCATCGCGCGGCCGGGCAGGGTGCCTGCCGCCCGCGAAGCGGAGACGCGGCCGTGAAGCTAGCGTTTCCGAGCCATCTGGTTCGACGCCTCGTGCTGATGATCGGCGGCGAGGCGATGCAGAGCGGCTTTCATTTTGCCCTCAACATCATGCTGTTGCACATGCTGTCGGCGCAGGGCTACGGCCTCTTCGCCATCGGCATGGTGATGGGCGGTGTCGGCCTGTCCTATATCAGGTCGCTCACCGCCGTTCCCGCCAGCATCTGGATGAGCAAGAGCACCAACAGCGCCGGCGTCGATACCTATGACGTGGCGTTCGGAACGGCGGCGCTGATCGTGGCGTTGCTGATGGCCGTCGGCACGGCAGTCCTGATGCATGTTCTTGGCGATCCAAGCGGAATTGCCGCCGGCTGCTTCGTCGGTGCCTGGTCGTTGCGCAGCCATATGCGCACGGCTTTCTTCGCACGGCGCCAGCAGGTTGTCGTCTCCGTCAGCGATGGCGCTTTTACAGTCGCCGGCTGTGTCCTGACCGGGCTGTCGATCTGGTTGGTCCAAGACCCGCTGCAGACCGTGTTCTATGCACTAGCCGCGGCAAATGTGTTCGGCATTTTCGTCCTGGTCCGGCTGGCTCGGCGCTCGCTTCGCATCAGCTTCCGCATGCCGACGCGGCGACGCTATGTCAGGCTCTGGCCCCAGCTGCGCTGGTCGGCATTCAGCGCGACCACCACCAACATCCAGGGTCAATGTCTGGCGCTGCTGGTCGCCGGCATTGCCGGTCCTGCCGCCTACGCACCTCTGGCGGCGGTTCTGGTGCTGTTTGCCCCGCTGCGCATCATCAGCCTTGCTTTCGTCAACATGACGCAGCCGGATCTCGCCAGGCTGATGCGGAACAATGAAACAGGCCGTGTCTGGACGCAGGCCAAGATCTGGGCGCTCGTCATGGGGTTTGGCGGCCTTGCCTATGGATGCGCCATCATGTTCGTCCTGCCGATGATAGAATCCCAAGCTCTCCAGGACGCTTCGACCTGGTTCATCGGACTTTTCGTGATCGCGAATTTTGTCCCGATCATGCTCTACATCATGCCCCGCATCGTGCTTGAGATACTCGGCGATTTTCGGATCGTCGCGTTCACCACGACGGGCGGCGCGGTCGTCGGGCTGGCGCTGATCGCGGCCCTGCTGGCAATCGCGTCTCCGCCGTGGGCGTTGTTGGGTTCCGCCGTCTCGGAGATGTTCGTGCTCGTGGCATCATGGTATTTCGCGCATCACCGCATGTGGAATATCGAGCATCCCGACGAGGCGCGCGACAGCCGGTTGGGCGCGTGGCGGCGCACGCTGTCGTTCGCTACGGCAAAGCGATAGGAAAAAATATGGCAGTCCAGGCGGTGCAAATTGCTGCGGTGACCGGCTCGCCCGATGGCCAGTCCTCCCATCCGGCCATCGTCGTCGCCAACGATGCATACACGGCGCGGCTCCACACCAGCCTGGAAGCGGCCAGGCCGCTCTGGCTGCGCCTCCAGGCGGACGGTGTGTGCACCGCCCACCAGAATTATGCCTGGGCCGAGGGGATCGTCGCGCGGCTGATGCCGGAAGGTGCGGAACTGCTCATCGTGGAGGTAAACGACGCCGTGACGGGCGTGCCGCGAATGCTGGTGCCGTTGATACGGCGACCGGCTTTCCGCCATCGGGTGATCGAGTGGCTGAGCTGTGGCGTTTGCGACTATTCGGCACCGTTGCTGGCCGATGCGAGCCCGTGGACGACGCAGTCGGCGCAGGCCGCGTGGGCCGCGGTGCGTTCCGTGCTGCCGCCGGCGGACCGTATCCAGATCAGGGGAATTCCGCAATTGATCAGCGGTGTCGCCAATCCGCTGGCCCTGCTGGCGGCCACGCGCGATTCCCTGCATACCAGCTTCGGCCTCGCCATCGACGGCGATCCGGAAACCGTCCTCAAGCGCCTATGCCGGCCATCCTTCGTCAAGGCTTTCAACAAGGACTGGCGTCGCCTCGAACGGCTTGGCGGCGTGGAACTGGTCGAAGCCAACACGCCGGCCCTGGTGGAGGTCATCTTCGGCGGCCTGGTCCGGATGCGGCTCAGCCGCTTTCGCGAACTGGGCCGCTTCGACCTGCTGACGCAGGCGGCGGTTGTCGATTTCTATCGAAACGCCGCTCTCGAGGGCCTGTCGGATGGGTCGGTGCGGCTCTTCGGGTTGCGTGTGGGTGAAGCTCTTATCGCGGTCCAATACCTGCTGATCCATCAAGTCACCGTTCATGCTCTGCTGATCTCAATCGATCAGGGCGCGGTGCCCAATGTCTCGCCGGGACTTCTGATCATGGGCAAGTTGATGAGCTGGGCGCGCGGGCGCGATTTCAATTATTTCGACCTGTCGGTAGGCAACCAGAGTTATAAGGAACATATGGGTGCCGCGGGTTCGGGCCTGCGCGAGCTTTGCCACGGGATTACGGTGCGAGGCAGCGCCGTGAGCGCAGCCATCGAGATCCGCAACCGGGCCGAGGTGTTCGTGCGCTCCAAACCTCGGCTGCTGAAGAGGCTCCAGGGACTGATGCGGGGTTTGCGGCGCCTGCGTGGGGGATCAGAATGACGGGAGAAGCATGTGGCAAGCTACGCGGCGGGAACGACTCCGATAAGGGATTTGCCCGGTGGGCCGTTTTCCCCGACTGTCGCCAACGTTGATGCAACCGCGCACTTCACGGCTCGGCTGCACACCAGCTTCGACACCGTAAGGCTGCTATGGCTGCTCCTTGAAGCTCACGGCGTCTGCACTGCCCACCAGCATTATGCCTGGGTCGAAGGAATCGCCGCACGGCTGATGCCCAAAGACGCGGATCTGGTCCTCGTCGAGGTCAGTGACGCCGTGACCGGCGCGCCGGCCATGCTGCTGCCGCTGATGCGGCGCCGGGCTCTCGGCCACCACGTGATCGAATGGCTGAGCTGCCGTGTGTGCGACTACGCGGTGCCGCTGCTGGCGGATGGGATAGAGTGGACCAGGCAGAGTGCCGACGCTATGTGGGCAGCGGTCCGTGCCGTGCTGCCACCGGCGGATCGCATCCATATCGCGGGAATTCCGCAGCAGGTCCACGGCGTGGCCAATCCGCTGGCATTGCTTTCGGTGGCGCGCGACTCAATCCAGGTCAGCTCCGGCCTCGTCCTGCATGGCGATCCGGAGACGCTCATCAAGCGAATCTGCAAGCCGTCCTTTGCCAAGGCCTTCCGCAAGCATTGCCGCGGCTTCGAACAGCTTGGTGGCCTCGCTTTGGTCGAGGCCGATACGCCTGACCTGACCGATGAGCTCCTGGATGCGCTGTTGGAATTGCGGCTCAAGCGTTTTCGTGAGCTCGGGCGTTTCGACCTCCTGACGCAGGCGCCGGTCGTCGATTTTTACCGCGCCGCGGCGCTGCAAGGCCTGTCCAATGGATCGGTGCGACTCTTCGGGCTACGCGTCGGTGAAGCCTGGCTCGCCTCCATCTATGTGCTGGTCAGAAAAGGCACACTTCACGCCCTCCTGCTCGGCATCGACCAAAATGCGGTCGCCAATGTCTCACCCGGCCTGACGACGATGGGTAAGCTGATGATGTGGGGATGCGAGCGGGGCTTCGACTATTTCGACCTGTCGGTCGGCGGCCAGGGCTACAAGCAACATATCGGCGCCTCGAGCTCGGTTCTGGCCGAGATCTGCGAACCGGTGACGGTGCGGGGCAGGGCTGCGAACGCAGCCATTCTGCTGCGCAGCCGGGTCGAAGGCATGACGCGGTCGCGTCCCCGGCTGCTCAAGGCCGTCCAGGGCCTGACGCGCCGCTTGCGGCGACTGAAGGACTGAGGACGAGCGTTTGCCGACGACCGATGTAAAGAGGCACCAAGGCCGGCAAGCTTGTTGACTGGGTTGGTTGGCTCTATATCTGAAAGCGCCGCTTGCCGTTCAGAAATGAGTGTCCTCGGCAGATTTTTTAAGTTGGCGTTTTCGGCAGATCATATCGATGGATGCAAGTTTAGGAGATGGGATTCGTTCCATCCTCATTATTCAAACGAAGTACATTGGAGATGTCGTTCTGACATCTGCTTTGGTTCGCAATCTGCGTCTTGCTTATCCACAAGCATCGGTAACCATGCTTTGTGCGCCGGGTCTCAAGGAGTTCATTGTCGCGCAAGGGATCGCCGATTCTGCTGTTGGCTTTGAATCCCGTGGCAGAGGAAGGACTCTGCTCAAGCGTTTGAGCGACTATCGTGGCGTCATCTCTGATCTTCGGCGTCGAAAATTCGATCTTAGCATCGACCTTACCGATTCGAAAACCTCGCGGATCATGCATCGCTTGATCGGCGCTCCACTTCGCGTCGGCTTCGATCCTTCCGAGCATCCGATGAAGTTCTGGGAAATCCAGCTTGCAAACGTTTTCGCCGCGACCTTCGGACATGGCGGACCGCATTATCTCTACAGGAACCTGTCTCCACTCAGCGCCCTCGGGTTGGATTATCAGGACCCAACGCCTCGGCTGCAACCGACCAGGACTGCCCAGGAAGAGTGTGCCAGGCTTCTTGCGGAAAACGCTTTGGCGAAGAAGTCCTATGTGGCCGTGCATGCCGGCGCGAGGTTTGAAGGCCGTTGCTGGCCGCCGCAACATTTTGCTGCGGTCATCGATGAGGTATACGCCAAAACCGGGCTGCGATCCCTCCTCGTTGGTGGGCCGGATGAAGGGCTTGCCGCGCAAAGGATCCTTGAAGTGGCAGCATCGCCGGTCGCAAGTGTCGTCGGAAAAGCCTCGCTTGAGGTCTTGACAGCATTGTTGGCCGAAGCGTCGATCTTTCTTGGCAATGAGAGCGGCCCGATGCACATCGCGGCCTCTGTCGGAACTCCAGCGGTGGGGCTGTACGGTCTGACGTCGCCTGAGCAATGGGGCCCATTCGGTGTCTCCAACCGGACGCTCCAGCCGCCCATGCCTTGCCCATGCATCGCTCCAGGTTTGTGTAAAGAAAACAACGCCGGTGGGGTCTATTGCGTCCAGCGGCTCCAGGTTGCCGATGTTGCGGCGGCGACACTCGATCTCATCGGCATGGAAGTTCAAAAATCTGCTCATTCGGGCACGCCGGCCGCGTAGCAGAGCGGCAGCGACGGACGCTAGTTTTGGCGGCGTGGTGGTGCACAGTTCATCTTCGTGTGCTTCACGTCTTGATTCAGGCCAAGGCCCAAGCATATTCAAAAGATTGGTAAATTTAACCGGGCCGCATCCTGCGCTGTCCGCGAAATTGACAGGACGGCGCGTCTCCGCCATCCTTGACCCCAGTCGTCAGGCTGCCGGTAGCGGCCGCGTTTTGTGTCTGGGGCGACCGAGGGCAGTGTCATGTTCAGTCCCGTCACAGGTCAGAATTCCAAGCGCGCCGCGGTGCGCAAGGCGCTCGATCGTCACAAGGTCTACATCACCGCGCAGCGTTTTTCGGCAGGCACCTACCAGGCCCGGGTTCTGGTCGATGGCGAGGCCTATTGGGTCGACGAATTTCGGCTGAGCCAGCTGCAGCAAGGACTGTCGCCGGCAGAGCTCGAGTTGACGCCGGCCGCTGACGATTGAGAGCGTGACTGGCTTGTTCCTGGCCGCCGTGCTTCGATCCTGGCGATGACGACTCCACCAAAGCTCAAAGCCTATCGCGCCAAACGCGAATTCGCCAAGACGCCGGAACCGGTTGGCGGGCTCGTCAGCAGCAACGGCAACCGCTTCGTCGTCCACAAGCACCACGCCACCGCTGACCATTATGATCTGCGCCTGCAGGTCGGCGATGTTTTGAAGAGCTGGGCGGTGCCGCGCGGGCCTTCGCTCAATCCGGCCGACAAGAGGCTGGCGGTCGAGACCGAGGATCATCCGCTCGAATATATCGACTTTGAGGGTGTCATTCCCGAGGGCGAGTATGGCGGCGGGCCGATGATCGTCTGGGATACCGGCACATGGGCGCCGATGGACGACGTCGAAAAGAGCTTGCGAACCGGCGCCTTCAAGTTCCGGCTGGCCGGCGACAAGCTCAATGGCGGCTGGATGCTGACCCGGCTGAAGCCGAAACCCGGCGAAGACGAAAACAAGAAGAACTGGCTGCTGTTCAAGGAGCGCGACCTCGCCGCCGACACCGCGCTTGACATCCTCACGGCCCGGCCGGAAAGCGTCAAATCCGGATTGCGCATCGAGGAGCTGGCGGCGCCGGCGAAGCCCGCCACCAAACCCGCGCCCAGACAGGGATCGCTGAAGCCCGGCACGCTGCCGGGCGTGTTCAAGGCTCCCATGCTTGCCCGTATCGAGCCGCAACTGGCGACGCAGGTGCCAAAACCACCCGATGGCGACGACACCCAACAAGTCTGGCTGCACGAGATCAAATTCGACGGCTACCGCACCATGGCGCATCTCACTGGCGGCGTCGTCAAGCTGATCACCCGTGGCGGCATCGACTGGACGAAGCGCTATGGCGACCTGCCGCATGCGTTCGCGAAGCTGCCCTGCCGCGATGCCATCATCGACGGCGAGATCGTGGTGCTCGACGCCCGGGGCATCAGCCGCTTCGCGCTGCTGCAGGATGCGCTGGCCGAGGGCGCCGGCAGCAAGCTCCATTTTTACGCCTTCGATCTTCTCCACCTCGACGGCTGGGACCTGACCAAGGCGCCGCTGGTCCGGCGCAAGGCGCTGCTGGCGCAGATGCTGTCGGGCCTCGGCGCCAATTCCGCCATCCAGTTCTCCGACCATGTCGAAGGTTCAGGGCAGGGGCTCTACGACCAGGTGTCGGAACTTGGGCTGGAGGGTGTCGTCTCAAAGCGCGCCACGGCCATCTATCAGAGCGGCCGAACCAAAAGCTGGACCAAGACCAAGGCACTGCTGTCGGACGACTTCGTCATCGCCGGCTTCACCATCTCCGATGCGGCCGAAGGGCTGGCGGCGCTCGGCATGGCAGAGTTCGAGGGTGGTGAATTGCATTATCGCGGCAAGGTCGGCACCGGTTTCGATGCCGCCACCGCCGGTGAGTTGCTCGCCAGGCTGGAGCCGCTGCGGGAAGGCGCCACCCCGCCCGAGGGTGTCCCGCGCGAAATCATGCGCGAGATGAACTGGGTGCGGCCGCTGCTGTCGGCGCGCATTCATTACGCCAACCGCACCTCAGACAATGCGCTGCGCCACGGCGTCTTCCGTGGTTTGAGGGATGTCGGCCTGTCGACGCCGGTCTCGTCCAAACGCAAGCGGCTGATCGCCGAGGCCGACCTTGCCACAATCTGGGTGACCAACCCGACGCGCCGGCTGTTCGGCAAGACCGGCCCGACCAAGCTCGACATCGCGGTCTATTACGCGCTGGTCGGCGACTTCATGCTGCCGCACATCCTCGGCCGGCCGGTGTCGCTGGTGCGCTGCCCGACCGGCCTGCCGAAGGATTGCTTCTTCCAGCGCCACGCCTTCACCGGCATGCCGCCCTCAGTGGTGACATTCGAGGCGACGAATTCCGAGGGCGAGACCAAATCCTATCTCTCGGTCGAAGGCGCGAAAGGGTATCTGGCGCTGGCGCAGTTCGGCGTCGTCGAGTTCCACACCTGGGGCACCCACCGCACCAGCCTCGACAGGCCCGACCAGATCGTCCTCGACCTCGATCCGGGAGAAGGGATTTCATGGCGCGAGGTGGTCGAGGCCGCCGTGCACATCAAGGGCGAATTGGAGCGCCTGGGGCTGGTACCGTTCGCCAAGACCTCCGGCGGCAGCGGCATCCACATCACCGTGCCGGTGACGGGCGCGCAGAACTGGAAGAAGCTGCACCAGGCGACCAGCGCGATCGCCACGCATCTGGCGGCAACGGCGCCTGACACCTTCACCACCACCATGGGCAAGGACAACCGCAAGAAGCGCATCTTCATCGATTATCACCGCAATGCGCGCGGCCACACCTCGGCAGCACCTTACTCGCTGCGCGCCCGCACCAATCTGCCGGCCTCGACGCCGGTCAGTTGGAGCGACCTCGAATCCATCGATGCGCCGCAGGATCTGAACTATTCCTCCCTGCCGGGGCTGCTGGCGACGTCGGGCGATCCGTGGGCCGAGATCGACGAGTTCGCGCGGGATTTGCCGACCTTGAAGAACTAGGTTCCTCGGCCCCCAGGAAATGGGGGAGAGCGTTGCGGGGCGAGGAACCCAACGCCATCGACGCTTCCGACAATTTGAATTATTCTCTCCGCCACGACCTCAAAGACGTGGCGGAAGATTTCGTCAGGGATTTGCCTGTATTGTGCGGGGTCGGTGTAGGATTTACGCAGCCTCGTTCGTCCTTCGGACGAAAGCGCTGCAGTCAATGTCAGTGCGTGGCCGCGTAGGAGTGTTTCATGGCGCCCAGGGCAAGTTGGAAAGGTTACCTCAAACTCAGCCTCGTCAGCTGTCCGGTGCGGTTGTATCCCGCCACCAGCGCCAGCGAGCGCATCAGCTTCAACCAGCTGCACAAGAAGACCCATAACCGCATCAACATGAAACCGGTCGACCCCGAATTGGGGCTCGTCGAGCGTGCTGATCTGGTCAAGGGCTACGAATACGAGGACAAGCAGTACATCATCATAGATGATGCCGACCTCGATGCGGTGCGCATCGAATCCAATCACACGATGAACATCGAGGCCTTCGTCGACGAGGACGAGGTCGACGTCATCTATCAAGACGCGCCCTACTACATGGCGCCTGACGGCGCGATGGCGGAAGAGACCTTCGCCGTGCTGCGCGAAGCCATGCGCAAATCCGGCAAGCTGGCGATCGCACGCCTGGTGCTGTCGAGCCGCGAGCGGGTGGTGACGATCGGCGCGCGCGAGAACGGCATGTTCGTGTGCACCTTGAGGAATCCGAACGAAGTGCGTGGCACGGCTGAATATTTCGGCAACATCCCAGCCGGCAAGCCCGATCCCGAAATGCTGCAGCTCGCCGAAGCACTGATCAAGCAGAAGGAAACCACCTTCGATCCGAAGAACTATGAGGACCGCTACGAGGCGGCACTCATGACGATGATCCGCGAGAAGCTGAAAGGCCACAAGCCGATCATCGCGGCGGCACCCGAGCGCGGTAATGTCATCAATCTGATGGATGCGCTCAAGGCGAGCCTGTCGCAATCGAAGCCGCCGGCCAAGTCGAAAAGCAAGGCCGACGAGGTTGCCAAGCCCGCCGCGAAGAAGGCGGCAGCGGGTGGTGCTGCTGAAAATCCGTTGAAGGCCAATCTGCTGAAGGCGGTCGGCAAGAGCAAGAGATGACGGCACCGACCGGCGCTGTTTTTGGCACGAGAGGCGCGCTGGCGGCTTTTCCGCTCAGGCTGGCTGCGCGGGAAGTGGAACGCCGACACGGCCAGCTGCGGCGCGGTATCACCAGGCGCACCACGCATGTCGTCTTCGGCCGGACACTGTTGGCCAAAGCCGGGCTCTCCAGGAACGGCGATGCCGAGATCGAACGCGGTGTCGCCGCCGAGCGCGAGGCCGGTCGAACGCTGATCAGCGAAAACGGATTCCTGCGCCTTCTCGGACTGATGAAGACACCGGAAGCGTCTTCGCTGTCGCGGCAATCGCTGATCGATCAGTCGCGGCTATCAGGCTCCGACCTCGACCTGCTCGGCCTGTTCGATGCGTTCGAGCATGACGTTGAACCCTATTCCTTCCGCGACCTGATCCTGGCGCGCAAATATGCCGGGCTCATCGCCGGCGGCGCGACATGGGGGGCGATCGCGCGCTCCGTCCACCGCTCCGGCCCGGTGGCGTCGCTGACCGCCAAGTCGCTCAATGTCGGCTCGCAGCATGGACGCGCCGATGCCATCTATCTCGAAGGCGGCCAGAGCGAACTCGATGGGCAGTTGCTGTTCGATCTCGGAACAGCCGGGGCAGAAGGTGACGACACGCTGGAAGAGCTGTTCATCGAGGCGGAAGCGGCGGAGGAGCAGGGCGACCATGATGGGGCCGCCGCGCTCTACCAGCGCTGCCTGGCCATCGATCCGAGCGATGCGATTGCCGCCTTCAACCGCGCCAACTGCCTGCGCGCCGGCGGCCACGCGGCGGACGCCGCGCACGACTATATCAATGCGATAAAACTCGACCCGGCCTTCGTCGAGGCGTGGTTCAACCTGGCCGGACTGATGAGCGAGCAAGGTCGCGAAGCCTCGGCGCGAAGGCACCTGCAGAAAGCGATCGCGCTCGACAAGACCTATGCCGATCCGGTGTTCAACCTCGCCCGACTGGAATTCGACGCCGGCAATCTGCCGGAGGCGCGGGGCCTGTGGGTGCGTTATCTCGAACTCGACGCGGAGTCCGAATGGGCACGGGTTGCAGCCAAGGGCGTGCAGTTCGTGGATTTGCAGTTGGCGCGGACGGCGGGGTGAGGGATGCTGGCGCTTGAACACCCCCCTCTGGCCTACCGGCCATCTCCCCCGCAAGGGGGGAGATCGGAAGCTTGGGCGTCCCGCTCCTTCTTGCAAAGTGGGAGATTGGCGAAAGCGGTTGAGCGCGCAATCTCCCCCCTTGCGGGGGAGATGTCCGGCAGGACAGAGGGGGGTGTGACGGAACTCGACCTCTCCAGCGAGACCGCCCCATGACCACCTTCCTCTTCGACGGCGACGATAATGCTCCCGTCACCATCCTGCTCGCGCATGGCGCGGGCGCGTCGATGGACTCGCCCTCGATGACCGCCACAGCCAAGGCGCTGGCCGCGGCCGGCTTACAGGTTGCGCGCTTTGAATTCCGCTATATGGCCGCGCGCCGCTACGGCCACCGCAAGCCACCGCCGCGGGCCGAGACAGTGAACCCGGAATACATCAAGGCGATAGCCGACCTCAGGGCTAGGGGCGTGACCGGCCCGCTTATCATCGGCGGCAAGTCGATGGGCGGGCGCGTCGCCTCCATGGTCGCCGACGAGATGTTTGCCAAGGGCGAGATTTCAGGCCTGCTGTGCCTCGGCTATCCCTTCCATCCGCCGGCCAAGCCCGAGCAATTGCGGACAAAACACCTCGCCGACCTTAAGACGCCAACGCTGATCTTCCAGGGTACGCGCGACGAGTTCGGCACCAGGGACGAGGTTGCGACTTATGGCCTTTCCGACCGCATCGAGGTGATCTGGCTGGAGGACGGCGACCACGATCTCAAGCCTCGCAAGAGTGTTTCGGGGTTTTCGACCGCCGACCATCTGAAGACGCTGGCCGAGACGGTGAAGGCGTGGTCGGGTCGGGTCGCTTCCTGAAGCGATGAAGATCGCCTCCTTCAACATCAACAACATCAACAGCCGGCTTGAAAACCTGCTGGGATGGCTGGCTGCGGCAAAACCCGATGTCGTCTGCCTGCAGGAGCTGAAGGCGCGCGACATGCAGTTTCCGCGCTCGGCATTGGCGGCGGCGGGCTATGGCGCGGTGTGGAAGGGCGAGCCGACGTGGAACGGTGTTGCCATCCTGGCGCGGGGTGCCGAGCCAGTGCTGACCCGCGATGCGTTGCCCAGCGACGATGCCGACAGGCAGAGCCGCTATATCGAGGCGGCGGTGAACGGCATCATCGTCGCTTGTCTTTATGCGCCGAACGGCAATCCTCAGCCCGGCCCGAAATTCGCCTACAAGCTCGCCTGGCACGCGCGGCTGGAGGTGCATGCCGAACAGTTGCTCGACACCGGCCTGCCGGTGGTGCTGGCCGGTGACTACAACATCGTGCCCGAGCCGCGCGATATCTACGCCACCCGCTCCTATGACGACAACGCGCTGGTGCAGCCGGAAAGCCGGGCGTCGTTCCAGCGCCTGCTCGACCAGGGTTGGCTTGATGCCCTGCGCAAGAAGCATCCGAAGGAAACGCTTTACACATTCTGGGACTATCGCCGCAACCGCTGGCCGCGCGATGCCGGCCTCCGGCTCGATCACATCCTGCTGTCGAAGAAACTGGCACGCCGCCTGACCGCTGCCGGCATCGACCGCGACGTGCGCGGCGAGGACGGCGCCAGCGACCATGCGCCGGTGTGGGTGGAATTGAAGTAAGGCGACTGCTTTCATGCGTCGCGCTTGAACGGATTCCTGCAACGCGCTTTAAGTCTTTTGTCTTGATGCATGTCGCTGTCCCAAATCCGGGTTCGCTTTTGGCCGACATGCAATAACCTGTCGGCAAAGTACTCCAACGCAGTCGGATCGCCCGTGAACGCAACCCCCCACGAGATTTATGTATCGAGGCTCCATGCCTGACTTGGGCGCTGTCCAGATACTGGCCGCCGCCATTGTGGTGCTTGCGGCTGCTGTCGCGTCCTGGCTGCTGTGGCGGAAGCGCAGCCGTCGCAAGGGACGGCGGCTAACCAATCCGGCTGCCGACTATGCCGTCCGTACCGATTGGAACGCCCGCGGGGGTATGCTCAATTACTCGTCCTTCGTCTATTTCGACGTCGATCGCGACGGCAAATACGGCGCCGGAGACCGGCCGATGGCCGGGATCATGGTGCGGCTGTATGACGAAGCCGGCAAGCTCGCCGCGTCCGCGCGCACCAACAATGCCGGTTTTGCCAATTTTCCAATGTCGGTGAAAAGCAGAAAGGCCGTGATCCGCAAGCCGGGCAACTGGCGCTTTGTGGTTTCGGTGCCGCCCGGCTGGCAGGCGAAAAGCGAAAATGACATTCAGTCCCGACACTTCGTGCCGCTGCCGGGTTCGCCGGCCGGGATGGTATCGCAGGAGATGCTGCTGCCGGTCGGTCTGGCACCGCCGCGCCGCGTCAGCGGGTGCGTCGCCGGCGATGGACCAGCGACCCTCTCCGTGTCGGGGAATGGGAACGTCCTGGAGACGCGGGCACTGGCGCCGGGTGCCGTCTTCAGCTTCGACCTGGCTGAAGAAGCCGACACGGTCAGCGTCAGCGGCGGTGGCTTGGAGCGGCGGCTGACGCTATCGCCCTACTCGGCGGATCTCGGCCTGCTGTCGCCGCAACGCGCCGGCATCGACACTGATGCCGCCCTCGAAACGATCGATTTCGACGATGTGACGTCGCGCAGCCTCAGGAAAATTCCGGCTGGCCATGCCGGATTGGCGTGGCGCAACCTGAATGCGATGGCCCGCGACTTCACCAAGGACAGCCAGGGCTATGTCAATGGCAATGTTTCCGGCGACCATGTGCTCTACACCAGCAGCGGGCTGCCGGCCGAATTCAGCTGCGAACGGCCGTTCGGCTTTCACTCGGTCATGCTGAGCGCCGCCTGGCTGGCGTCGGAAGGGGAGGTGGCGCTGATCGAAAGCTGGCTTGGCGAGCAGCTGATTGCAAGCGACGAGGTCACGCTGTCGGCGCTAACGCCGCTGCACTACGCTCCAATGCTCAAAGCTGTAACGCGTGTTCGCCTGTCGACGAAGCACTATTGGCAAATGGTGTTGGACGACCTGATCCTGGTGCGTTGAGGTTTGGACGCGCCAGGAGCAGGTGGCGCTGAAATTATTGCGGTGTCGGCAACGAGGAGCCGTTGGCCGCAGTGACCGCCGACAACCGGCCTTTTTTCAAGAACGATGGCTTCACATAGATTTTTTTCATATCAGACTCTCCTAAGATCCCGATCCGATGATGCCAGACTGCGGCCATCTGTCAACCATGCGGGCTGAAATCGGCAAACTGCAATAAATCCAAGGAGGCGCGGCAAGGCGCCCGCCCTCCAATAGCGGCAACCGGATCGCAATGTTGGACAGCCAGACCGGCCCGATTTATGCGGTGGCCTTCGCCGCCGACGGCGCGGTGCTGACCGGCGGCAACGACCGCACCATCCGCGACTGCCGGCCACCGGCGGCGACGGCGTGGTGCTGTTTGCCGGCGCGCCGGAATGAGCGAAATCTTGATCACCCTGTCCGCCGTCCTATGTAAAACCCATGCCAGCACCCAGCCTCCCAGACAATGCGCCGCTCATCGTCATCGATCTCCAGACCGGCATGTTCGACGGTGTGCACGAGCAGCCGATCCATGATGCGCCTGATATTGTCGAGCGCACCAAGGCGGTGATCGATTGGGCGCGGCGCGGCGGGCGCAAGGTCGCTTTTATCAGGCATGACGGACCCGATGGCGACCCGTTGGCACCGGATGAGCCGGGCTGGCCGGTTTGGCCCGCGCTCGGCCAAGCGGCGGACGAGCCGACCTTCGCCAAATCCGTGCGCAATGCTTTCAGCAATCCTGCCTTCGGCGACTGGCTTGCCGGTCAGGGTGCGAGTGCTGTCGTGCTCTTGGGCGCACAGACCGATTTTTGCGTGGCCGCGACGGTCAAGGGCGCCATCGCCAGAGGGCTCGGCGTGACCGTGGTCTCCGATGCGCACAGCACGCTGGACAATGCCAGCGAGAGTGCCGAGCAGGTCATCCTCAGGCACAATGGCGATTCGCCGAGGCCGGCGTCAATCTGGTGACCACAAAGGCGCTTGTCGGCGGCTGAAGCCCGACCGTCGCCGCAGCGCGCATTATCAGGCGGGCCGGCTTGAGGACTTCGCGAGAGAAGACAGGGGGCTGCCGTGGTCGACGCGGACGGGGGGGCGCATTGTTGGGATGGCTCGGGCGCCCGCGTCAACCAGGGCGGCTCGTACCGCCGCATTAGCAACATTGCACATTGCGCGCCGCTCGAAACTTCCGCGAAAGCGGAATAGGGTGGGGCAAAAGTGCGGATTCGGCTGACTTTCGGCGCGCTTTCCCGGTACGGGAGTCAAAAAGTCTACCTGGCTATTGGGGGATGCCCCTCAAGGCGTCTGCTGGTCCTGGACGGCATCGGCCAGGAACGACGCCGCAATCAGGTCGTCGCCATCGATCCGCCCATGACGATCTTCCATGATGGCCGCGACCTTTTGAAAGGTTTTCATTTCGGCATCCGTCACCCGCGCATCACGCATCCTGGCTTGGAGATCGGCCAGGCGAACACCCAAAGCAGGGGATGTCACAGCTTTGCTTATCATCTTCACTCGTCCTGATTGGAAGCTGGGCAACCCGCCGCCATGGCTGGCGGCGGGTTGGACAGTTCGAAATTCAGTCGTAGACCTTGATGATCTTGCGGGTGCCCGGATCCACCAGAACGGTGCGGTTGTCGACCACCACGTAGCGGTATTTGACATCGGGGATTTCATGAAGCTCGACCGTGTCAGGCAACGCGCTACCAATATTCAGTTCCACACCGGGAACCTTGACCGAAGCGAGAGGCTGCTTCTTCACATACTCGCGGATGACCGTGTCCTGTTCAGGCTGAATGACAACGTCCTGAGCGGCAACGGCGCCGACACCGGCCAACAGCAATAGCGCCGCTGCGGCGCCCGTTAGGTGCATTTTCATACCGTTTCTCCTTGCGAGTCAGCATGACAACGGCAACTGAACTTGAGCCAAATGAAAATGTTCCTCCGCTGGGGCTTCGGTCGGGTGAGACGTGCGACTTAAGTCTGGTCTGCGAGCGCATTGGTCTTACCGACGGGAACGGCTCTCTGTTCATGGCTGTTTGTCTCCCGGAATTCGGAGAGACAGATGGACAAAAGTGTTGGCCAAGCGCGCTGGTTGCTCGCACCGATTTTCGCGACAGCTGTCACCTTTCTGGTGATGGGGATAGTCCTTGGCTGACATGTCGTCGATCGGCGCAGCAACGTCCCTTCCTGCGCTGATAGGATTCGCAAGCCGCTTCGGCGGCTGGCGAATCCTCTATTTTCACCATGCGCCGGCCTGCTCATTCGGCAGCCGAGCGCCTCGTTCAGCTTATGCAACGTTGGGAGGTTACTATGGATCGGCGATCCTTCTTGACGGCGATGTTTGGCATTGCCGGGGCAGCGGCCCTTGCAGGGGCAATTCGCCCGATCGAGGCAGCGGCCGGTGTTCCAGGCGCCGGAAACGGCATTCTCGATGAAATTGAGGCAGAGGTCCTCGACGACGAAGGTGCACATGCGGAGGTGCAGCCGGTCGACCATCGACGCTGGGATCGAGGCTGGGATCGGGACTGGGATCGGGATCGGGGCTGGCGCCGGCGCCGGCACGGGCGGCGTTGGAGACGGGTCTGCCGCAGTTACTGGCGGCACGGTCGCCGTCGCGTCCGGTGCTATCGCAGACGTGGTCCTTCGGTCGTCCTTCGATTTTAGCAGCTAGCCTGCACGTCCTAGCGATTTGATCAGTGCGATGGGCTCGGCGTCCGCATCTTTCCTGCGGCTGCCGAGCCGGAGGCTGTTTGTCGAGGCTGAAGCTATACGTGGCGAAGCGGCGCGAAGATGAATCCGCGCCACACAAAGGCGACGACGGCAAGGCGAGGACAAGAAATGGCCCGGCAGCTAGGTGCAAAGGGAGGCCGCCGGGCCAGCCGACTTCTGGCGGTCGCCGGCCACCATTATATTAGGTAAATCTAATGTTAATGCAAGCAACCCAAAACTTCTCCGGTGGACAAAACACCGTCCGAAGCTGTCCGCTTCGCTGCCATGATCACCAGCACGGCCGCCGCACAGCAGGCAGCGGCAATGGCGGATCTTCCTGGCCTAAGTCTGGAGGACCTGCGCGGCGGCAATCTCGCTATCGCTCAGCAGTTGCTCGTTCAGTTTGCCGCTTTGCTATCGGCCGCGTGTATCGATCGAGCGGGCGGCGAAGACAGGGCACGTTGATCCGCAGGCTGCTCATTGAAATAGAGCGAACTGCCGAGTAGGAGGAACACGATGCCCACCGCCGTTAATCCAACCATGAGCACGGCGATCGCCGTTCCTGGGCCATGGCCCGTCTTGATGATGGTGGATCGGTGGGGCATCGCGCTGTTCTCCAGGCATGGCACCCGGCGGGGCCGCTTTCGACAAACGACGAACACGGCCCCGATGTTCCCTCGTTGGAAGCTTCAATCGGTCACGTCGGGCTTTTGCTTTTTCCTGTAGGACCAAGGTCTTATCCGTCGTGCGCAAAAGTCCAAGGGGCCTTGTTCAGTTCCGATAATGTCCCTTGGATGTTCCGCTATTTTAGGTAAATCTGATATAATGCCTAGGCGGAAAACTTAGCCGGCCAAGCACATTTTCCCGCGAACCGGGCATGGAAAATGTGGCTTTGGCAAGTTCAACAACAGGCAGTCATGTCTCGGGCGACGAATGGCTCACGTCTCGTCGAATCGGCCCTCGCGGGTCTGATCGCGCGTGATCGCGGCTTCTTCCTCATCATCGGGAAGGGCATCGTCGCTGTCCTGGTACGCGTTATCGTCGTCCTCGTCGGGCAGATCGCCGTCTTTTTCGACGCCGTAACGCATGTCGCCGTTTTCCGGCACGGACTCTGGCAGGATCTCGCCGCCCTTGATCGCATCCCAATCCTGCTGCTCGATGGTAGGCCCATCCGCCTGCGGTGCGTCATCTTCGATGTCGGCGCTTGGTTTGTTGCGCGGTGCCATGCCGGCCTCCTTTCCTTGAAAAAACTGGAGGCGAAACTCGGCGTGCCGGCATTTGTTCCCCTGCTCGAAGTGCAAAGAGCGGGCGTGCTTCTGGATTTTCGACGGCTGGCGCGTCAGCCAGCCCCGCCGGCACCGCCGCCGCGCGCCGGATCGCCATCGTTGCCAAGTCGCCGCGGAATGGAGAGCGCGTAGCGGCAACCGGCCGCTTACTTGCGAAATTGCTAAAATAATGAAATGTTGTCCGCGGGAAATGGGAATGAGGCAGGGACTGATCGGAACCGCCGCGGTTTCGACGGATTTGGGAAACCATGTATTTTGGACAGTTTCTCGTAGGAATGTCAGCCACGGCCATCATCGTCGCGGTCTGGACCTATACGGTTACCGGCTCTTTCTGGGAGGCATTTGCCTGGACGATAGCGACGCTGCTTGTCCTGCAGGTCGGCTACTTCGTGCTCATCGTGAGGCTGATCTTCAGGCGATCGCACGATATCGTGCCGAGCCAGGATCCGGTAGACGCCTTCCCGCCATTGCATCGCGACGGTGTCCAGCTTTAAGACCGGGTGGCCAGGATCACTCGCGCATGTGCGCCCGGGCAAATCGGGAACCTCGCCCCCAGCGCGATCACGGTGTTTGGTCACTGAGAGAGCGTTGTCTGGGCATATCCCTGCTGGAGGTTTCGGCACAGCGTTATCGTGGGAACATTTCGGTGTCGTCGTGGGAACATGATGCATGCGCGACCGGCTTCGCATGGCCGTCAGGTCGAACAAGTGATCATGCCTCGCGTCCTCTAGCAGTACCAGTGAGGTTGCCACCTCCATCGGCACTGCCATGGCTCGCTCTGCTCCGGGCGGGGCGAGTCTTTTTCGTGCTCCCATCGTCCAGATAGAGGGACGCGAGGCTGATTTGACGCAGCGACAACAGGTGCTTCGCCAATCCGGCTGCAGAAGGAATTTTCGTTTTCTAATGTCCGTACACATTTGTGCTAGTTTTCAAGCATTCCTGCGCTGTCTGCCGCATGTTTGATCAGCAACAATTAATATCCGAGCCGCAAACGTAACATCTTCAATTCTGAAGTTCGATGGAACCGCATGGCAACGGTGGAGTTTTCATGGAGGGCGGAATTCAATTGTCACTAGGAGACGGTCATGAAACTTTATCTTACAAGCGCGGCGGCTGCCATCGTCCTGATGGGCGGCATTGGTGCGGCGCTGGCGGAGAGCGTCGTCGTCGTCCAGCCGGAGCAGGAGACGGTCGTTCGCGAATACATCAAGAGGGAACCGCTTGCCTCGGTGAACCTTCTGGGGGTCGAACTCAAGCTCGGCTCGTCGGTACCGGACACTGTCGAACTGCGTGAGGTGCCCGACGTCAAATACCGCGTCGCGGTGATCAATGACCAGACGGTCCTCGTCGACCCGGAGACCCGCCAGATCGTTGAAGTGCTGCACTAAGGCGTTCCCGCAGCATTGGACCTTGGGAAAAACCCGCCCCGACGTCGCGTCGGTGGCGGGTTTCCTTTGTCGCGATCCGCGATGGCCTATTCGGCGGCCAGTCTATCCTGCGTCTTGGTCTCGAAATCGCCGGCGTCGTGGCGCTCATGCAGTTGCATGGCAGGCTCGCCGAAAGCGCGGTTGACCATGCGGCCGCGCTTGACCGCCGGTCGGGCGTCGATCGCCTTGGCCCAGCGTTGCACATGTGCGTATTCCTGCACGGATAGGAACTCGGCGGAATCATTGTACATGCGGCCGAGCGCCAGCCCGCCATACCAGGGCCACACGGCCATATCGGCGATGGAATAGTCCTTGCCGCCGAGATATTCAGTCTCGGCCAGCCGGCGGTCGAGCACATCCATCTGGCGTTTCACCTCCATCGAGAAGCGGTCGATGGCATATTCGAACTTTTCCGGCGCATAGGCGTAGAAATGGCCGAAGCCGCCGCCCAGATACGGCGCCGAGCCCATCTGCCAGAACAGCCAGGACAGCACCTCGGCGCGCGCCGGCTGTTCGGTAGGCAGGAATTCGCCGAACTTTTCGGCGAGATAGACCAGGATCGAACCGGATTCGAAGATGCGCACCGGCGTCTTGCCGCTGCGGTCCATCAGGGCCGGGATCTTGGAGTTTGGATTAACCTCGACGAAGCCGCTGCCGAACTGGTCGCCATCGTTGATCCGGATCAGCCAGGCGTCGTATTCGGCACCCTTGTGGCCGCGCGCCAGAAGCTCTTCCAGCATGACCGTGACCTTGACGCCGTTCGGCGTCGCCAGCGAATAGAGCTGCAACGGATGCTTGCCGACAGGCAGTTCCTTGTCATGCGTCGGCCCGGCGATCGGCCGGTTGATGCTGGCAAAGGCTCCGCCGCTCGGCTTGTTCCAGGTCCATACTTTCGGCGGTGTGTAGTCGGTCATTTCGTGGCCTCGTGTCGGGGAAGGATGGCAGGTCGCCATAAACTAGGGCTGCGGATGTGTAAGTTCAACTTGCGTTGAACTATTATCGATGCCCGCGGAGCCAAGATCGGCAATTGGGCACTTCCTCACCCTTGCGCCTTCTCCTGCGTGGCATACCTATAGAAGATGTCACCAAAGCCCATCCAGGACAAAAGCATGACCATCAATCCCAATCCGCGCTCGGTCGTTGCAGTGCGGGCCACTGTCCCCGAAGATGCCTTTACGGCCGGCGCGCTCGGCACGCTCAGGGAAGGCAGCGGCGTCGTCATTCGCAACGATGGGCTGGTGCTGACCATCGGCTATCTCATCACGGAGGCGGAAGAGGTCTGGCTGACCAGCCATGACGGCCGCGTCATCCCCGCGCATGCGCTGGCCTATGACCAGGAATCGGGTTTTGGGCTGGTGCAGGCGCTGGCGCCGCTCGGCCTGCCGGCGGTGGCGCTGGGCGATGCCGGCAAGGCCAGGATCGGTGACGCCGTCGTGCTGGCCGACGGTATCGGTCAGTCTGTGCAGGCCAGGATCGTGACCAAGCAGGAATTCGCCGGCTATTGGGAATATCTGCTCGACGAGGCGATCTTCATTGCACCGGCGCACCCGTCCTGGGGCGGTGCCGGGCTGTTCGGCGCTGACGGCTCGCTGCTCGGCATCGGTTCGCTGCGCCTGCAGATGAGCCGCAACGGCGAGGTCGCCGATATCAACATGGTGGTGCCGATCGATCTTTTGCCGCCCATTCTCGACGACCTCCTGACACGCGGCCAGGTGGCCAAGCCGCCGCGCCCGTGGCTCGGCGCCCTGTCGGCCGAAAGCGACGGCAGGGTGGTGGTGATGAGCGTGACCGAGGGCGGCCCGGCGGCCAAGGCCGGCCTGCGCCAGGGCGACATCATCTCCGACATCCGGGACGGCGCGGTCGACGGGCTGGCCGATTTCTACCGCAAGCTGTGGGAAAGCGGCTCGGCGGGGGCCGAGATTCCGATGCGGGTGTTGCGCGACGGCCGCGAAACCTGGCTGCGCGTCAAATCGGCCGACCGCGGCAGTTTTCTGAAAAAGCCGCAACTGCAGTAGACGCGTCGATGGCGTCGGCGATGTCGTCGGGTTGGCCGATCCGCCCGACCCGGCAGCCGCTCGGCCATCGCGGCCAGGGCCTCGGCGGGATTGCCAAGCGCCTGGCGCGCCTGCCGCAGCCGGTTCTCGCCGCGCCCGGCGATGATCACCTCGGCGCCGGCCTCGACGCAGCGCCGGGCCAGCGCCAGACCCATGCCAGAGCCGCCACCGACGATCAGGATTTTCTCATTTGAAATGCTCATTCGCTCTGCCTTTGCTTGGATGGAGAAGGGCAGGGAATTGGCAGTTCGGTACGGCAAGTGAAAACGGAAGAAACCGATAGCGCTATCGGAAGCGCCGATGATGCAGGGCGATCAGTTGCCGCAAGCGGTGAAGGCGGTGCCCGGGTTCCAGTCCTTGAAGGCGATGGTCTGGCCTTCGACCGAGACGGTCTTGTGCTTGGTGCTGCCGTCCGGCTGCTTTTCGCTGCCGGTGCCTTTGCCGGTCAGGACATTGTACTCGCAGGCGCTTTCGGCATTCTCCTTCAAATAGTCATCATGGTCATAGGCGAAGCCGGCGACGATGAAGGCAGCGTCGCGCCAGGCGATGGTCAGCGTCATGTCGGTCCGTTCGCTGCCGACCGGCATCGCCGGCAGGTAGAATTTGATCGAACCGTTGGGCAGCATCGTCAGTTCCGGCTCGGTGTCGGAGTTCTCGTAACCCGGCCGGTCGTAGCCGTTCCATTCCCCGTGGATCTGCTCGTGCACGGTTTCGACGGGCTTGAGGTAATTGTGCTCCTTGTCCCTGAGGAAGAAGTGGACATCCATCGGGTGGCCGGGCTCGGTCTCCACCACCATGGCGAGATCGACGGCGCCGTCGCCGTTGAAGTCCCCGGTCACCGCTGTGATGATCTTCCGGGTTTCGATTGGCTCGGCGAGGGCGGCCGTGGGGAGAGACAACACAAAGGCGAGCAACAGAGATTTCATGGCATATTCCCCCGGGAGCGAGATGGCGTGCCCGAGCACGAGCATGGCAGGTATTCCGAAATTTCATACAGCGGGGCCGGGAGAAAAATGTTCAGGTCGAGGGGCGCGAAGGAACGCCGTAGGCGCCCGCCAAGTTTGCTGCCGGAAACTGACAGCGACTCGTGCCATTCTGGTCGATGACGGGCAATGCCAGGGACGACAGAGAGGGAACTGATGGCGCGAGCGACACCGAAAGGACAGGCCGGCTAATGGCGCCGGTCAAGGTTGATCCCGACAAGGTCCATGAATTCCCGGATCCGGGCAGCTTCTACGCATGGCTCGGCAAGCACCACGCCACGGAAACCGAAGTGTGGATCAAGGTTCACAAGGTGGGGTCGGGACTGAAGTCGATCACCCCCAAGCAAGCCATCGACGTGGTGCTGTGCTTCGGCTGGATCGATGCGGTGCGCAAGGGGTTGGACGACAAGAGTTTCCTGCAGCGCTACACGCCGCGCAGCCGGAAGAGCATCTGGAGCCTGATCAACATCGACAATGTCGCGCGGCTGGTCGAGGAGGGCCGCATGACCGAGCATGGGCTCAAACAGGTCGAGGCGGCCAAGGCGGACGGGCGCTGGGCGCGCGCCTATGGCAGCGGCAAGGAGATGAAAATCCCCGACGACCTGCAGGCTGCCATAGACGCCGAACCCGCTGCGAAGGTGATGCTGGCAAAGCTCAGTGCCCAGAACCGTTTCGCGCTCGCCTTCCGCACCCACAACATGAAGACCGAGGCCGGGCGCAAGAAGAAGATCGAGACGTTTGTGGCAATGCTGAAGCGCGGCGAGACGATCTACCCGCAAGGCAGGAAGTAAGGTTTGGGGTGGGCTGGTTTGGGCGCGAGTTCGTCTTCGGCACGGCAAGCCTGTCCGCACGGGATCCGGCGTTGCGCGAAGCGCTTCAGGATCTGAATCGTGAAATTGTTCCAACTGCTTGTTTTTGCGCAATTCGATGGTCGGCGCGTCGCGCGGCTGCTTCAGCAACGACATCGCCGGTGGACGAAGGACGGCACGGCGGCTACCCTTCGAAAGCCGCGACGATCGAGCGGCGGACGCTGGGAGTCGTTGCCGTTGAGAAGAGTTGCTTCGTGGACGATGGCGCTGGGTCTCATTGTCATCGTCGCGTGTGTGGGAGCCGGCGCCACGCTTGCCCAGACCTCGCCCGACCAGACGTCTCCCGACCTGGCTTCTCCCTCGGCCTCGCCGGCAAAAGAGATCTCGGTCGGGATCAAGGAGGCGCCGCCTTTTGCGTTCAAGCTGCAGGACGGCAGCTGGTCGGGATTGAGCATCGACCTCTGGCAGAAAATAGCCGGGCGGCTCAACCTTCGCTTCCGCTATGTCGAAGTGCCTGCCGTGCAGGACCAGATCGATGGCGTCGTCAACGGCAGGTTCGATGCGGCGATGGCCGCGATCACGGTCACGGCCGACCGCGAAAAGGCCGTCGACTTCACGCAGCCCTTCTTCACGACCGGGCTCGGCATTGCGACCCCGCTCAACAACCAGCCGTCATGGCGGCCGGTGCTGCATGCCCTGACGTCGTTCGGCTTCCTGCAGGCGGTGCTGGGGCTGGTCATCATATCGGTGGTGGTCGGCGTCCTGATCTGGATGTTCGAACGTCGGCACAATGACGATTTCGGCGGCGGCGTCGCCAAGGGACTGTTTTCCAGCATGTGGTGGTCGACCATCGCCGCGACGCAAGCCAGCACCGGCGACTTCGGTCCGCGAACCGTGCCGGGGCGCGTGCTGGCCGCGCTCTGGATGATGGGATCGATCATTGCCATCGCGGTGTTCACCGCGGGCGTCACATCGGTGCTGACGGTGACGCAGATGGAAGGAATGGTGCAGGGCGAAAGCGATCTCGCCCAGGTCACGGTCGGCGCGGTGCAGAGCTCGTCGACGGCGTCCTATCTGGATTCGACCCAGATCCGTCATCAGGACTTTGCCTCGATCCAGCAGGGCCTCAACGCGCTTCGCGCCGGCAAGATCGATGCGCTGGTGCACGACAAGCCGCTGCTTGGCTGGCTGGTCGGGCAGAATTACGCGACGAGCCTGCAGGTTCTCGATGCGACCTTCGACCAGCAGCAATATGCCATTGCGCTGCCGCTCGGCAGCCCGTTGCGCAAGTCTCTCGATGTCGCCCTCCTGCAGACCATCGAAAGCGATTGGTGGAAACAGGCCGTCTTCCAGTATCTGGGCGAGAAGTAGTCGACAGGAACTTCCGCGGTGCGATGCGCTGGAAAAACCGCCCTCACTCTGCGAGAGAGGCGGCCCTTTCTTCAAGGATTGATGGTTGCTGTCACTGGTTCAGGTCGACCGGCGTCACGCCAAGAAGCTTCAGGGCGTTGGCGTAGGTCCTGATGCCTTGGGCCTGTTTGCGCTCGGCACAAAACCGGTTCGCCTTGTCCTGGAGCGCGGTTGCTTCGGCGATCTGGCTTGCGCTGGTGCCTGGGGTGGCCTTCGTTTGGATGGCCCCGTCGAGTTGAAGGCCGAGCTGGCTGCAATATTCGCTCCGGGTGACCGCAGCGTCCGCACCCGATTGTGCGACCGCCAGCATGGCGAGCGAAATGCCTGTCAGGGCACCGATCCATCCGGTCGAACGTCGTTGCATGTTTCGGGACCATTTCTTCGCGTTGTACAGCAGCCCGCTTGACCGCCGCGAAGGTGGTTATGACAGGCGATGTTTTCGCGAGTTTTCCCGGATGTTGAATGTTGTTTCCGAAGTGTGTCTGGTGGAGCGTCTTCACCCTCCCCCTTGTGGGGAGGGTCGCTCCGCGCAGCGGAGCGGGGTGGGGGTCTTTTGCAGCGCCGCGCCCCCACCCCGTCCCACCGACCTTGCTTCGCAACCCCGGTGCGCCGACCCTCCCCACAAGGGGAGGTGAAGCGCTGCGGCGCTTGCGCCTCTTCCTTTGCGGCCCTCCTTCGCGTAAGGCGCCGGGCAAATCCTTTCACGCAAGCATATAGCCCGGACACCGCATGATCAGACTTGAAAGCATCAGCAAGCAGAACGGCCGTCAGCTTGTCTTCATCGAAGCGTCGGCGTCGCTGCAGAAGGGCGAGAAGGTCGGCCTCGTCGGGCCGAACGGCGCCGGCAAGACGACGCTGTTTCGCATGATCACCGGCCAGGAGCAGCCCGACGAAGGCCAGGTGCAGGTCGATCGCGGCGTCACCATCGGCTATTTCAGCCAGGATGTCGGCGACATGGAAGGCCACAGCGCTGTGGCCGAAGTGATGAACGGCGCCGGGCCGGTGTCCGAAGTCGCGGCCGAGATGGCAGCCCTCGAGGCGGCCATGGCCGATCCCGAGCAGGCCGACCGGATGGACGAGATCATCGAAAAATATGGCGAGGCGCAGCACCGCTTCGAGGAACTCGACGGTTATGCGCTGGATGGCCGCGCCCGCGAAGTGCTGGACGGTCTCGGCTTTTCGCAGGAGATGATGGACGGCGATGTCGGAAAGCTGTCCGGCGGCTGGAAGATGCGCGTGGCGCTGGCCCGCATCCTGTTGATGCGGCCCGACGCCATGCTGCTCGATGAGCCAAGCAACCATCTCGATCTGGAGAGCCTGATCTGGCTGGAGTCCTTCCTGAAAAATTATGACGGCGCGCTGCTGATGACCTCGCACGACCGCGAGTTCATGAACCGCATCGTCAACAAGGTGGTCGAGATCGATGCCGGTTCGCTGACCGCCTATTCCGGAAACTACGAATTCTACCAGCAGCAGCGGGCGATCGCCGACAAGCAGCAGCAGGCACAGTTCGAGCGCCAGCAGGCGATGCTGGCCAAGGAGATCGCCTTCATCGAGCGCTTCAAGGCGCGCGCCTCGCATGCCGCACAGGTGCAGAGCCGGGTGAAGAAGCTGGACAAGATCGACCGCGTCGAGCCGCCCAAGCGCCGCCAGACCGTGTCTTTCGATTTCCTGCCGGCGCCGCGCTGCGGCGAGGATGTCGTGACGCTGAAGAACGTCCACAAGGGCTATGGCAGCCGCACCATCTATGAGGGGCTCGACTTCCAGGTCCGCCGCCGCGAGCGCTGGTGCATCATGGGGGTCAACGGCGCCGGCAAGTCGACGCTCCTGAAGCTGGTCGCCGGCGCTTCCGAGCCCGACACCGGCACGGTCGCGCGCGGGCCAAGTGTCAAAATGGGTTATTTCGCCCAGCACGCCATGGAAGTGCTGGAAGGCGAGCGCACCGTGTTTCAGACACTTGAGGACGCGTTTCCGCAAGCCGGCCAGGCGCCGCTCAGGGCACTTGCCGGCTGCTTCGGTTTTTCCGGCGACGAGATCGAGAAGAAATGCCGTGTGCTGTCAGGCGGCGAGAAGGCGCGGCTGGTGATGGCGCTGATGCTGTTCGACCCGCCCAACCTTTTGGTGCTGGACGAGCCGACCAACCATCTCGACATCGCCACCAAGGAGATGCTGATCACCGCGCTGTCGCAGTATGAAGGCACCATGCTTTTCGTCTCGCATGATCGGCATTTTCTGGCGGCGCTTTCCAACCGCGTGCTGGAATTGACGCCCGAAGGCATCCACACCTATGGCGGCGGCTATACGGAATATGTCGAGCGCACCGGGCAGGAAGCGCCGGGGTTGAGGAGCTAGCCCTTACCGCAGCGAGATGCTCATGCCGCTGAGGTCGGCGTTGACCTGCAGGCCGACCTGCCTGCCCGTCAATTCGAGCCGGGCGCCTTTGTCGTTGCTCATGACGATCACCTGAGCCCCTTTGCCAAGCGCGCCGCCACCCCCCGCCGCACCATAGACCCCGGTCACATCCCGTGCACGTTTGATGTGGCGCACGGTACCTTGGAAGTAGGTCTTGGAGACGCCGAAGGCGAGACCGCCCGAGACGCCGCCGACCGAGATGGGATAGCGGCGGCCATGGAAGGTCAGCGTTCCTTCGCCTCCGGAGCCACCGACAAAGAAGGCAGCCTTGTAGACGGCGAAGCGGATTGTGCCGCTGTCGGCATGCGCGGCGCTGGCAAAGCCCATGCTCGCGGTGACGATGGCGGCAACCGCGATGGAACGAAATCCGGATGAAATCTTCATGGTGAGAACTCCTCAATGTCGCCGCTTTGCCGGCCGCAGCGTGGGATCAAAGTTACAACTGAACAGTCTCGCCCGTGATTTGGTTCCAGGCCCCGCGATTTGGTTCCAGGCATGGGTTCGAATCCGGCGGCTGGAGGGCCGGGGAGAAGACGGCAGGTTGCGGAGGGTGGGGAAGGCGCCTGACCGCAGCTATCGCCTTGTGGGATGAAGAGGTCTATGCAGGCCCTTACAAGGCTTAGGAGAGGCTTCGGATGAGAATCGCAATCTGCCTCGCATTGACTGCGGCAGTGGCCGGATGCGCGACCTCCCCGGTCGACTATGAGGCGTCGCTTTCGCAGCAGGACCAGAAATGGGCTTCGCCGGCATGCCAGCAGGCGCGCAGGGCGGCTTCGGATTACGAGGCTCGCGAGAAAGAGCATCCGGGGTGGGGTTTCGGCGTCCTGCTTGGTCCATACTCGATGGGACTCGTCGCAGCCATCAAGGAGCATGAGCAGAAGCAACGAAAACTGTTCGCCCGCGAGGTGCACCTGCAATGCTCAAGCCTGCCGCTGCCGAAGGAACTGCAGGGCGATTTGAACCCTGGGGTGCCGGCGACGAAGTATCCGTAGCCCTGCGGCGCCTTCCGGGCCCCAAAGGCACCGGGGCTGCGAAGCGGCGCGAGTGGAGAGCCGCCGTTGGACCTAAGCAGTCATGGCGCAATCAACATCAGCCAGTAAGTGCCAAGCAAGTCACCACTTGACCCGCAAGCCCAGTGAACCGGTCAGCGCATGACTGTCACCGAAGTCTTTGAGGCCCGTCCGGGCGGCGGCTTCGCCGAACACCGAGAACCTGTCGTCGGCCCAGTTGATCGTGCCGCCAATACCGAGGCCGCCCCAGAGTTGCTCGTTGCGGTTCGAAAGGGTGCTGCCGGCGAGGTCGACAGATGAGCCATCTTCGAAGTCGTAATAGAGGTTGGCGATGCCGTAGAGATTCGTGTGGCCGGCGCGGCCCGTGCGGTCCTGCCACTGCGTCTGATGGTCGAGCGAGAGGCCGAGGCGGCCGAGCAGGCTGTCGTTGGTGCCTGGGGTGACCCTCGCGCCAAAGGCGTCGGTGAAGGCGTCGAGGTCGACGGATGACCAAGCCAACTGGGCTTGCGGCGTCAGCGACCAGCTCGGGTCGAGCATGATGCGCTTGCCGGCTTCGACACCGAGCGCGTAGCCGACACCGTTGTTGCCGTCGACGAGCCGCTGTCCGGCGGTCGCCGAATCGAGATTGCTGTCGTACCAGATCACCTGCGCCTGGCCGTCGAGGTAGAAACCTTCCGCGCCGTACCAGGTCAGCGAGCCGGAAATCCCGGTGCCGGTGCTGTCGATCGACCCGCTGCCGAAGACCGACGAGACGTCGGCGGACACGGTGCCATACTGGAAGGCGACGCCGCCGATGAGCTGGCCGGCCGCGCTATCGGACAAAAGCATGTCGGCGCCGGTCTGCAGCCTCCAGGTCGATGTGTCATACGTCGTTGCGGTGGTGGAGCTTTCCGGATCGTAGGAGCCGCTAGTGCCCTCGATCCTGCCCCACAGCCCGATACCGGCCTCGGCCTTCACATCGTCGGAGATCCCGTCGGCGCCTTGCGCTTCGATGGTCCAGGACCGGTTGCCGAGCCGCTGCTGCAGCGTGCCCAGCTGGTTGAAGGTCTGCAATACGCCCGCATAGGCCTCATAGAGCGGTGCGCCTGCCTGATAGAGCGGAGTTCCGGGTCCACCGCCATCGATCAAGGCAGAACGCAGATACCAGTCGCCGTCGCCGGTCGTGCTCGTGCCGTCCTGGTAGAGCCTGTAGGCATAGGCGCCGCCGACCACCGCCTGATCGCCTTCGAAAGTATAGTTGCCCTTTAGCGAGAAGCTGCCATTCGAGACGCCGCCGACATCGACGATCTTGATGCCTTCGACCGTCTGCGCCCCGCCGCCGCCGAGATTGACAACCTGGAGCGTACCCGTGCCTGACGTATCCCCGGCGATAACCAGCATGTTGGTCTGCGAGTTGTCTGCACCCAGGGCGGTGCCGATGAGAATATTGCCGCCATTACCGACATAGTCGCCGCTGACGGTCAGCTTGCTTCCAAGGCTGCCGGCAATGCCCACGGTCCCGGCATTGGTCAGGCCAGCAATGGTCTGCGAAGTGCCGGCGAGATCAAGCGTGGCGCCTGAGGCGACCGAGAACTGCGAGGAGGAACTGAATGCGTTTTCTGCGCCTGCGGCAAGCGTGCCGCCGCTGACCGATGTGGCGCCGGTAAAGCCTGAGTTGCCGGACGCGAGCACCAGGGTGCCCTGGCCGTCCTTGATGAACGTGCCGGCACCCGAGAGCACGCCGGCATAGCTGGAGTTGGCGACCTGGTCGAAGGTGAAGGAGTTGCCCGCGCCGATAGAGACGTCGCCGCCGAAGCGCTCGGCCGCCGAGACAAGGCTACCCTGATCAATGGCCCAATCGAGCAGCGAGGTGCCTGCAAGCGTCAGCGTGCCGGCGCCGTCCTTCACCATCGTGCCGGTGCCGGAGATATCGCCGGCAAAGCTGGCATCCGCCGCCTGGTCAAAAACGACAGTGCCGGCGTTGCCGATGTCGCCGCGAATCGAAGCCGCGTTGCCGACCAGCGTGCCGGCACTCACCAGCGTGTTGCCGCCATAGCTGTTCGTTCCGGTCAGCGTCAGGGTGCCGGCGCCGGTCTTGGCAAGATTGCCGGCACCCGAGATCGCGCCGGACAAAGCGAGGTCGGTCACCGTGTCGAAGGCACCGCCGGGCGCCGCAAGCGTGATGTCGCGCGCCGAGGAGAAGACGGCGGTGTTGCGCAGCGTACCGCCAGAGAGGGTCAGGTCGCCGGCGGCGTCGCCGAGATTGTTGTCGGCCGCAACCGAAAGCACGCCGCCCGAGACGGCCGTTCCGCCTGAGTAGGTGTTGGCGCCCGACAGCACCAGCGTGCCGGCATCGGTCTTGGTCAGGCTGCTCGCCCCGTTCAGCACGGAGGCGATGGTGGCGGTATAGCCTGCTCCGGCCAAGGTGCCGTCGCCGACCCGAATGATGCTCTCGCCGCCAGCGCCGGCAAGCGTGATGGCGTCTCCCTCGATGCGGTAGCCATCGGCGGCGAACTGCATGCCGGTAACCTCCAGCGCGCCGGCGCTGTCGTCGGCGGTGACGGTACCGCCAAGTGTCTGGAAGATGGCGAAACCGGGCTGCGGCTTCATCGCGCCTGTCACCAAGCCGGTGCTCGTCGTCCAGTTCGGGCTCGTCGCCGTCCAGGTGCCGTTGCCACCGTCGACCAGATTGTTGTTGGCATTCCCGACCGCGTCACCGTCCCAGAACAACAGGTCATTGCCGACGCTGCTGACCAGATTGACCTGGTTGGCGACAGAGGTCTGCACCGTCAAGTCGGCTGTCGTAACGCCGGCCGGCAGATTGCCGAATTCGAGACCATTGTCGGTCAGCGTGCCGCCATAATTGATCAGCCGGTAGACGCCGGGGCCGAAGCCGCCGACGTCGGTGATGTCGAGGCTGCCGTCCAGCGTCAAGTTTCCGGTCACCTCAATCAGGTCGTTGACGCCGCCGCCGACAATGCCGGCTTGGCCAAGCTCATAATCAAGGATCGAGCCGGAGCTCAGGCTGAGCGATCCGACCGTGAGGGTGCCAGGGCTGGACCCCGGCGCCAGCATGCCGCCATCGGCGATGATGACCGCGCCGCCGATCGAGCCGGAGCCGCCCAGCGTCGCACCGCTGTTGACCGTCGTCTGCGAGCTGCCGAGCGAACCCTCGACGACAAGCTTGCCGGCTTCGACCGTCGTCGGGCCGCTGAGAGTGCTGGTTCCCGTAAGGCTCAGATTGCCAAGACCCTGCTTGGTAAGGGAGCCGCTGCCATCCATGGAGCCGGCAAAGCTGGCGTCGGTCGGCTGGTCGAAGACGAGCGCTCCGTCGTTGAGGATTCCGCCGGTGCCGAGGCTCGAGGCTTGACCGGTCAACGTGCCGCCGGTGATCACCGTGCCGCCGCTGTAGCTGTTCAGGCCGGTCAGTGTCGTGCCGCCCGAGCCCTGCTGAACCACCGCGCCGCTGCCTGAGATCGCACCACCGACGATCAATGCATCTGAGGGGTTGAATGCCAGCGTGCTGTCGTTGAGGACATTGCCGACAATGCTGCCGCCCTCGCCGACTTGGAGCGTGCCGTTATTGATGACAGTGCCGCCGGTGTAAGTGTTGGCGCCCGACAAAACCATCGTCCCGCCGCCTGCTTTCGTGAGACCGCCTGCTCCGGAGATGACATTGCTGAGCGTGAGGATCGTGCCGACATCAGTCAGAAACGTTCCGCCTCCTGTCAGGGCGATTGTCCGGCCGCTGGTGATGTCGGCGGTCGTCTGCAGTGTGCCGCCACTGAAGGTCAACCCGCCGGAGGCGGCGCCCAGATTGTTGTCATTCGAAATTTGCAGGGCCCCGCTGCTCAAAGTCCACGGCGTAAGGGCGGTCGTCGTCCCCGTCAGTGTCCAGGTGCTGCTTCCTGTCTTTTCATACAATCCGAAGCCGTCGTATTTGGCGCCAGCGCCGATCTTGGACACATCAAAACTGGCGCTGCTGTCGCCGCCCAGCTTGAAAGTGTCGGCAGTGCTGAATGCAACCACATTGCCGCCGATTACCGAGCTCGCTTGAAGCTCCAGAGAATTAACTCCGCCTGTGAACTCGATAGCCTTGCCGGTGATCGGCGTTCCACCACCGGCGCCGACGGCGCCGCCGCTGATCGTGCCCGCATTGATAACCGCGATGTTGGCGCCCTTGATCCCCGCTGCGCCATCGCCGCCTGCCAAGGAGCCCTGGCCGCCACTGCCGCCAATAATCGTCGCACCTTGATTGTTGATGACGGTTCCACCTGAGAGCAGCAGAACAGCGGCGCCACCGTCCCCACCGCCGCCGAGAAGGGCTCTTCCGCCGGCGCCCCCCAGCAGATTCCCGCTGTTCTGGATTGTCCCGCCGCCGATCAGGACGATGGCAGCCGCGCCGCCGCCGCCGCCTGCTTGGGCCCCAACTGTAGAGCCACTAGTGCCACCGGTAACGCTGCCGCCCGCCTCTACAACGACATTTGCGGACGAGAATATGCCGACGCCGCCACCACCGCTGCCGCTGTTGCCACTGTTCCCACCTCGGCCACCAGTGCCACCAACCACCGATCCTGTGCCAGTAACCGTAACGTCGGCCGTGGCACTGACGCCCACACCGCCACCACCGCCGCCGCCGCTCCTGACGACGCTGTTTGTGCCAGGTGAGCCCGAAGCGCCGGCTCCGCCGCTGATGCTGGTTGCAATGGTCCCGTCTGTGGAGATGACCAGACCCGTAGCACCAGTCGCACCGGCAACGCCGTTTGGGTTGTTGGCTGTCGAGCTTCCCGATCCCGACCCTCCGGGCGCACCATTGCCCGTCGTGAGATCAACGCCGCCACCACCGCCGCCGGCGGTAGCGCCATTGGGGACATTCTGACCCGTGGCACCCGCTAGTGCACCGTCCACACCCCCTTGTCCGGCGCCTACGCCGCTTCCATTGCCGCCATCGGCCCAAGCGGGCGCGACATTCAGCGCGAGTGTGACAGCAAGGATCGCAAGGGCGGAAGCGCTGCAGCGAAGCGACACGTCCTGCTGCAAGCGCGCGAGGCGCAAAACCCAAATCCCGTCGCGCGCCAAAATCCGCTCCGCCATGCCTAAGCTCCCTGATTCCTGAGTGCGCCGAAGGCAGCATGAAAGCTATTCGCCCGCAAGACGTTTATAGTCACGAGAGCTACCAAGAAGCTAACAGTGACCAGTAAAATCAAGTCTGCGACGTTTGAGTGACAGATAATACGTCGATATTAGATCTAGCTTATCAAAGAGACCTTACGGAATCGCGAGAACAATCTCGCCGCATGGGTCTGCAGGGAAATTTTCGGAGCTCCTGGCCCTCAGCGATCCCATCGAGTGAGCTCGAAGGCTGCCCAGCGCAAGCCGGGTGGACAGAGCGTCATCACTGGACCGGGATTTCCCCCTCACGCCATACCCCTGTCGCCGCGGGGGCCTCAGCGATGTCAGCTACTGGGATGCGGCTACAGTCTGTTCGATGACCGACATGAGGCACGAAGCAGACTTCCTCCCGGTCGGACGCAATAGCGCTTCGTAGAATTACGGTGACAGTGTAAATTACGGCGGCAGTGCACTTTTTACCCTGTCAGTTGTCGCCTTACCCCCCGGCCAGCCTCGGCAGCAAAAAAATCTCCGCCCCCGCCGGCAGCTTCTTCGACCACGTATCGCGATAGATCGTCCCGTCGATCGCAACCGCGATGCCTTTCTCGATCCAGGGCTCGAGGCCGGGATACTGTTCAGCCAGCTTCCTGAACAGCTCCCTTATGTCCTTGGCCTCGATCTCGACCTTGCTGTTGCCTCCGGCGGTCGCGGCGAGCGAGCCCCAGAGCGTTACTTCGACCATTCGCGAGACCCCTATTCGGGATGGAGCATGATGTTATCCGAAAACCGCTTCGCACTTTTCGGCATCATGCTCTAGCCGCCTCGATCGCCGCCAGGATGCGCGGCGGCGACATCGGGATGTGCGTCATGCGCACGCCCGCGGCGTTCGACACCGCGTTGGCGATCGCCGCCAGCGGCGGCACGATCGACGTCTCGCCGACGCCGCGCACCCCGTAGGGGTGGTTGGGGTTGGGAATCTCGAGGATCTGCGTGTCGATCATCGGCAGGTCCGAGCAGACCGGGATGCGGTAGTCGAGGAAGCCGGCGTTCTGCAGCCGACCGTCCGTGCCGTAGATATACTCCTCGTTGAGCGCCCAGCCGATGCCTTGCGCGGCGCCGCCCTGGTACTGTCCCTCGACATAGGTCGGGTGCACCGCCTTGCCGGCGTCCTGCACGACCGTGTAGCGGATGACCCTGGTGGCGCCGGTATCGGGATCGACCTCGATATCGCAGATATGGGTGGCGAAGGAGACGCCGGCGCCGTCGGCGACGAGCTCGCTGTGGCCGGCGATCGGTCCGCCGGTCTTGCCCGACTCGACCGCGATCTCCTTCAGCGACAGCTTGCCGAGATTGCCGTGCTTCTCGCCCTTGGCGATCGCGTGGCCCTTTTCCCAGACCACGTCGTCGACGGCAATGTCCCACATCTGCGCGGCGCGTTCGCGCAGGATCCTGATCGCATTGCGGGCGGCCGAGATCGTCGCCATGGAAGACGAGAAGGTGCCGCGGCTGCCGTCCGTCATGTCGTTGTAGCCGAGGCTGGACGTGTCGGCGACGATCGCCTTGACTTGGCTGTAGTCGATGCCGAGTTCCTCCGCCGCCACCAGCGACAGCGAGGCGCGCGAACCACCGACATCGACCGTGCCGACGGCAAGCGAGACCGAGCCGTCCATGCCGATGTTGAGGTCGGTGCAGGTCTGGCCGCCGAAATTGAACCAGAAGCCGCAAGCCATGCCACGGCCCTGGTTCGGGCCGAGCGGCGCCTTCATGTGCGGATGGCTCTTCACCGCCTCGAGCGTCGGGCCGATGCCGATCGGGCCGTAGACCGGGCCGTAGGAGGATCTTGTGCCTTCCTGCGCGGCGTTTTTGATGCGGAAGTCGACCGGGTCCATGCCGATCTTCTTGGCCAGCTCGTCGACCGTGCTTTCCACCGCGAACGCCGCCATGGGTGCGGAGGGCGCGCGATAGGCCGCGGTCTTCGGCCGGTTGACCAGCACTTCGTAGCCGACCGTCTTGACGTTATCGAGCTTGTAGCAGGCAAACGCGGTCATGGCGCCGATCTCGGCCCAGGAGCCGGCATACGGGCCGCAGCTGTAGCGCAGCGTCGCTTCGGCGGCGGTGATCGTGCCGTCCTTGCGGGCGCCGATCTTGACGTCGATCGAGGTGGCGCTGGTCGGACCCGAGGCGCGGAACACCTCGTCGCGGGTCATCACCAGCTTCACCGGCCGGCCGGCCTTGCGCGACAGCGCCAGCGCCACCGGCTCGGCCCAGACATGGGTCTTGCCGCCAAAACCGCCGCCGATCTCCGAGGAGGTGACGCGCAGTTTCGAGGCTTCCATGCCAAGCAACTGGGCGCAGTGCTGGCGGTAGACGAAATGGCCCTGCGTGCAGACCCAGAGGTCGGCGGTGCCGTCTGAACTGAAATTCGCCACGCAGGCATGCGGCTCGATATAGCCCTGGTGCGTCTGCTCGGTCTTGAAGGAGCGCTCGACGATGAAGTCGGCGTGCCCGAAACCCTGATGGACATCGCCGTGGCCAAACTGGCTGCGCTTGGTGACGTTGGAGGGTTTTACCGGCTTTTCCTCAAGGCCCTCGGTGAAGATGGCATCATTGATCAAGGGCGCCGTGTGCTTCGCCGCCTCGTCGACATCGGTGACATGCGGCAAAAGCTCGTATTCAATCTCGATGAGCTTCAGCGCCTGCCTGGCGGTGCGGGCGTCGATCGCGGCGACCGCGGCCACCGCGTGGCCGTCATAGAGCGCTTTCGTGCGCGCCATGCAATTGTCGAGGACGTCGTACATGGCGGCATCGCCATCGGTGAGGTCCGGCAGGTCGGCCGCGGTGATCACCGCCTTGACGCCGGCGAGCCTTTCCGCCTTCGAAATGTCGATCTTCACGATCCTGGCGTGGGCGTGCGGGCTTCTCAGAACGCGCCCGACCAGCTGGCCGGCCATGTTGAAGTCGGCGCCATAGCGCGCGCGGCCCGTCACCTTGTCCACGCCGTCGGGACGGATCGGACGCGTGCCGACGGAGGTGAATTTACGTCCGGAAAAACGTGGATCGAAATTCATCTCAGGCTCCCTTCATCACGATGGCCGCGTCCTGGACGGCGCGCACGATCTTGTCGTAGCCGGTGCAGCGGCACAGGTTCCCGGCGAGGCCGAAGCGGATTTCCTCCTCGGTCGGGTCGGGGTTCTTGGCCAGGAGGTCCTTGGCCGCGATCAGGAAGCCCGGCGTGCAGATGCCGCATTGCAATGCGGCGTGCTCGAGGAATTTCTGCTGCAGCGGGTGCAGCGTGTCGCCATGGGCCATGCCCTCGATGGTCTCGACGCGGCGGCCTTCAGCCTCGGCGCCGAGCACCAGACATGAACACACCAGCCGGTCGTCGAGGATGATGCTGCAGGCGCCGCAGTCGCCGGTGCCGCAGCCTTCCTTGGCGCCCGTCAGCCCCAGCCGATCGCGCAGGACGTCGAGCAGCGTCTCGTCCGGCTGGCAAAGATACTCGACAGCGTCGCCGTTGATTGTCGTTGAAACTGCTATACCAGCCATCATTTGCCTCCTGCACGTGCATAGGCGGTCGTTGCGGCCCGCTTGGCCAGCACACCCGCAACTTTCCTCCGGAATTCAATAGTACCGCGCTTGTCGTCGATGGGACGACAGGCCCCTGCGCAGACCTTGGCGAGCCGCTCCAGCGTCGCTTCGTCCAGCCTGGAACCGATGAGCACCTCCGCGGCCTCTTCGACCAGAAGCACCGTCGCCGCCACGGCGCCCAGCGCCACGCGGGCCGATTTGACGACACCGTGCTCATCGAGCGTCAGGTTCACGCCGGCGCTGACCACCGCGATGTCCATTTCGGTGCGTGGAATGAAACGCAGATAGGCATCGCCCGAGCGCGGCGCTTGGCTGTCGAGCAGGATCGCCTCGATGATCTCGCCTTTGGCCAGCGACGTCTTGCCCGGCGCGGTCGGCACGCTCTGCACGGGGATCGTGCGCCGGCCCGCCGGCCCGACGACCACTGCCTTGGCGCCGGCGGCAACCAGCGCCGGCACGCTGTCGGCAGCCGGCGAGGCGTTGCAGAGATTGCCCACGATGGTGCAGCGTCCCTGCACCTGCTTCGAGCCGATCAGCTTGGCCGCCTCGACGACACCGGGCCATGCCTTTTTGAGGGCGGTGTTCTCTCCCAGGACGGCGCAGGGAACCGCGGCGCCGATGCTGAAGCCTTCAGCCGTTTCCCGGATTTCGCTCAATCCGTCGATTGCCTTGATGTCGACGATCAGCTCTGGTTCGGCAAAGCCGCCCTTCATTCTGACCAGGAGGTCGCTGCCTCCCGCAAGGATGGCGGCCGTACCAGCCGACCCGGCCAACTGGCCAACGGCATCTTCTATTGAAAGCGGACGTATGTAGCGCATCGTCTCCCCTTGGTCATCGCGATTTCAGCGACCGTTATAAACAGTCTCCTCATAATGGCCATCCGGTTCCTCATCTGCGGCGATTGGGCCAGGCGCCGCAATGTCCAGTCCAACAGACGGAAGGTGGCGCGCTGAATGGCAGCAACCGGCTTTGGGACGATTTTCGTGAAACTTCGGTTATGGATCAAGTGCGCTCATTCGCTTTTACGGCCTTTAAGCCGGGCAGAGCCGCTGCCTGGCCGCCCCGGCTGAAGCCCCCTGTGTTCGGCGGCCGCCCGAAACGCCTGCGGCGGCTGGCCAAGGGTACGCAGGAAGGCGCGCCGCATGCGTCCGGGATCGCCAAAACCGGCGGTTTCGGCGATCCGCTCAAGCGGGAGATGGCTGGTCTCGATCGCCGTGCGGGCCGTCTCAAGGCGCATGCGCTCTACGGCCTTTGCCGGCGTGACGCCGGTCTCGGCCGTGAAGGCGCGGGCGAAGTTGCGGGGACTCATGGCCGCGTGATCGGCCAGGCATTCGACGGTCAACGGTTCGGCCAGGTTTGCCCGTACCCATTCGATCAGCGCGGCGAAGCGGCCGGTTCGCCCGCCCAGCTCGACGAAGGCCGAGAATTGCGACTGGCCGCCCGGCCGGCGCTGGTGCACGACGATCTGCTGCGCGGTGCGGCGCGCCACCTCAGCGCCAAGGTCATCTTCGACGAGGGCGAGCGCCAGGTCTATTCCTGCCGAGATGCCGGCCGACGTCCAGATGTCGCCATCCCTGATGAAAATACGCTCGGCATCCAGCCTGACCTTCGGGTAGCGGCGGTGGAAGTCGTCGCTGCTGGCCCAGTGCGTGGTCGCGCGGCGGCCGTCGAGCAATCCCGCCTTTGCCAGCAGGTACGCGCCCGTGCAGACGCTGCTGATGCGCCGCGCCGAGGCGCGCCTCAACCAGGCGACGATCTCGTCCATCGCCTCCATGGAGCGGATGATTTCGCCGCCCGATACGATAACGGTGTCGAAAGGGCCGTCGCGCAGAGGCCTGGTGAGGAGCTTCAGACCCGAAGAGCTTTCAACGTCGCCGCCGCCGGGCGCCAGCAAAACCAGCTCATAGCTGTCCGGGCGGCAGCGCTCCGCAATCTCGAAGACTGTAGTCGGCCCGGCCGCATCCAGAAGCTGGAAACCGGGGTGAACGACGACGGCAACTTGCCTGCGCATGGCAGTATTCGCCCGATTTATGTCATTTCGGACGAAACGTAACGCCGATACCCTCGTCGTCAAGCCATCTGGAGATCGGACCCCATGAGCTGGCGACTTGCATTGTGGAGCAGTGTCGGTGCCGCCGGCCGTGTCGTGGCGGAGCACGGATTGCTACGCCAACTGGCCCACAGGGCGCTTGCTAGCGCCAGCCACGGTGCCCGCACGGCCGACTTCGTCGCCATGCAACTCGAATATCCCGGGGCGGTCGCATCGCGGTGACGATGCCGTGCTGAAGCGACGGCGGGTGTGTGGCCGTCCTGCGAGCACCGATTTTTCACAGCAAGGGAGTGACTGATGAAAGCATTGATCGCCGGGGCCGGCATCGGCGGCCTCACCACTGCTCTGTTCCTGCATGAGGCAGGCATCGAGGTCGAACTGTTCGAGCGGGCCGACGACATCCGCGAACTTGGCGTCGGCATCAACATGTTGCCGCACGCTGTCAAGGCGTTGGCCGGACTTGGGCTGATGCCGGCGCTCGACGCGGAGGGGGTGAGGACACGCGAGCTTGTCTACACCAACCGCTTCGGCCAGATCGTATGGCAGGAATTGCGCGGCATCGATGCCGGCTATGAGGTTCCGCAAATCAGCATTCATCGCGGCAGACTGCTGGGGCTGATCCACAGGGCCGTGGTGAGCAGGCTTGGCGGCGACATCATCAATACGGCAAGCCGTGTCGATGCCTTCGAGCAGAGCGGGGGCGAGGTCGTGGCGCATTTCCGCCGGCATGACGGCTCGCGAGGCGAGGCGCATGGCGACCTGCTCATAGGCGCTGACGGGATCCATTCCGCCGTCAGGGCCGTGCTCTATCCCGAAGAAGGGCCGCCGATCTGGAACGGCACGATGCTGTGGCGCGGCGCCACGCCATGGCCGGTCTGGCGCGACGGGCGCACCATGGCGGTTGCCGGCGGCAATTTCGCCAAGTTCGTGTATTATCCGATCGAGCCGGATCGCCAAGAGCCGGAGACCAGGCTGACGAACTGGGCGGTGATGGCCAATACCGGTGATAGCGGCACATCACCGCTGCGTCCCGGCGACTGGAGCCGCCCGGGCGTGATCGACGATGTGCTGCCCTTCGTGCGCGACCGGTTTCAGCTTGATTTTGTCGACCCTGCCTCGATCATCCAGGCAACGGATGGCTTCTACGAATATCCGAACTGCGACCGCGACCCGCTGCCGCGATGGTCGTTCGGGCGGGTGACGCTGCTCGGCGATGCGGCGCATCCCATGTATCCGGTCGGGTCGAACGGAGCCAGCCAGGCAATACTCGACGCCGGTTGCCTCGCGATGCATCTGGCCGCGGGACCAACCGTCGAAGCCGCGCTCGCGCGATATGATGGGGAGCGGCGGCCGGCCACATCGGCCATCGTGCTGGCCAATCGGCAAGGCGGGCCGGAAGCGGTCATAGACTTGGTCGAGGCCCGGGCGCCGCATGGCTTTGATGACATCGACGCCGTCGCTTCGCGCGAAGAACGCAAGAGCGTGGTACGCGGCTATGCGTCCCTGGCCGGGTTTGCAAAACCGAATTGACCGGGAGCGGGCGTTTTTGCGCCCTAGAGATCGGCCTCGGCGAAGATGCGCGAGGCCCAGTCGAGGAAGACGCGCAGGCGTGGCGAGAGCTGACGGTTCTGCGGGTAGAGCGCCGACAGCGGCGTTGGCGATGGCGGATAGTCGACCAGCACCTCGACGAGCGTCCCATCCGCCAGATCCTTTTCGAAGCGATAGCGCGGCGCCTGGATGAGGCCGAGGCCAAGCCGCGCCAGATCGGCGGCGGTGTCGGAATTGTTGGCGGCGACGCGGCCTGGCAGCCGCACCTCACGGATATTGCCGGCGACGGTGAATTCGAACGGAAGGGTCTCGCCAGTGCGCGACGAAACAAAGCCCACCGCCTGGTGACCGTCGAGCGCATCGGGGGAGGCGGGCGTGCCGTGGCGTTCGAGATAGCCAGGGCTGGCGCAGGTGATCTCGCGGATGACAGCCAGCCGCCGCATGATCATGCCGCTGTCGGGTAGCTCGCCGACGCGGATGACACAGTCGACGCCTTCACGCACGAGATCGACCAGCCGGTCGCTTTGGCCGATCTGCAGGTCGATTCTGGCATAGCGGTCGAGGAACTCCGGCAGGCGCGGCAACAGGAATGTGCGGGTGAGCAGCGTGCTGGCGTCGATGCGCAGCAGGCCGAAAGGCTCCGCATTGCGGAAGGCGGCCTCGGCATCCTCGATTTCGGCCAGGATCGACAGGCAGCGCCGATAGTAGGCTTCGCCGTCCTGCGTCGCGTTCACCTGCCGCGTCGTTCGTTCCAGCAGCCGCGCGCCGAGATGCACCTCCAGCCGCCGGATCGCCTCCGTTGCGGTTGAGCGCGGCAGGCCGAGATCGGCCGCGGCAGCGGCGAAGCTGCGCCGCTCCAGAACGCGAACGAAGAGCCGCATCGTGTCCAGTCGATCCATGGCTTTTGTTCGCAGTTTCCGAATAGTGATGTCAATAGGCGGCTGATTATCCGGAAAGCGGGCCGACCTATATCCGTGTTACCAACACACGGAGAGACTTCCATGACATCCAATCAAACAAGTATGGGTGGCCAAACCAGAAGCGCGATCGTGACCGGCGCCTCCAAAGGCATCGGCGCCGCCATCGCACAGCGGCTCGCCCGCGACGGCGTCGCCGTCGTCGTCAACTATGCACGGGGCCGCGCCGAGGCCGAAGAGCTTGTGCGCAGCATCGAAGCCGGCGGCGGCAAGGCGATCGCCGTTCAGGCCGATATCGCCGATCCGAATGGGATCCCGGCGCTGTTCGACGCCGGCGAGAAGGCGTTCGGCGGCATCGACATCCTCGTCAACAATGCCGGCGTCATGAAGACGTCGCCGATGGCGCAGACCGACGATGCTTCGTTCGACACGCAGATCGCGATCAATCTCGGCGGCGTGTTCCGCGGCATGCGGGAAGGCGCGCGCCGGCTTCGCGACGGCGGCCGCATCGTCAATTTTTCCAGCAGCGTCGTTGGCCTCTACCAGCCGGGCTATGGCGTCTATGCCGCCACCAAGGCCGGCGTCGAGGCGATGACCCACATCCTGGCCAAGGAGCTTGGCGCGCGCCGTGTCACCGTCAACGCGGTGGCGCCCGGGCCGATCGAGACCGCCCTGTTCACGGACGGCAAGAGCGAGGCGCAGATCGAGGCCATCGGCAAGATGATCCCGCTCGGCCGGCTTGGCCAGCCCGACGACATTGCCGGGCTGGTCTCGTTCCTCGCCGGACCGGACAGCTTCTGGGTCAACGGACAAATCATCCGCGCCAATGGCGGCGTCGTCTGAGGCGTCGCCGACCGCTCCACCCCGAACCTGAAACTCCACAGAAAGGAAAAGATCATGCCATTCGCCAACATCAAGTTACCGCAAGCGGCGCTCTCCAGGGCGCAGAAGGAAGACCTCATCCATCGAACGACAGCCATGTTCGTCGACTTTTTCGGCGAGGGTGCGCGCCCCTTCACGATGGTGCTGGTGGAGGAGGTCGCCGACGGCGGCTATGGCCGGGCCGACGAAGTGTTCGTCGTGCCGGAAGTTTTTCGTACGAAGGAGTAGCGCAAAGGCCAGCGACAGCTCTGGCAAAACGGGGACCTGAATCCAGATTCTTCAAGATTTGCGCCAGCACCCCCACCCGGACCTTCGGTCCGACCTCCCCACAAGGGGGAGGTAGGGAGCCCAGCTTTTCCGCATTTCCAAAAAGGCGCTGTTCGGCAGTCGGGCAGGGCGCCTTCCTCACCCTCCCCCTTGTGGGGAGGGTCGATGCGAAGCAGCGGGGTGGGGGGTCTGCGCGGCGCTGCAGCGCTTGGGTTTGCAAGCGTAGACCTCCGCTTCAATCGCCCTTCGTCGCACCAATCCAGTCAGCCGCCATTTCGGCAAACAGCCAGTCGCGGAACGCCCTGATCTTCTTCTGACGCAGCGCGCCGTCGCGGTAGACGACGTAGTAGCGCGAGGCGGATTTCAGCGCGCGGTCGAAGGGACGAACCAGCCGCCCGGCGGCGAGGTCGGCCGAGACCAGCGCGCTTCGGCCCAGCAGCACGCCTTCGCCATGCACCGCGGCCTCGACGGCGAAGGTGGCGGAATCGAAGCGCACGCCGCGCTTCGGATCGACATCTGCCACGCCGGCATGTTGCAGCCATGTCGCCCAGTCGATGCGAAAGGCATCATGGATCAATTTGTGATGCCTGAGATCCGCCGGCAAGCGCAGCGGATGTTCGCCTTGCAGCAGTTCCGGGCTGCAGACGGGGAAGACCTCTTCATCGGCGAGAAATTCCGCTGTCACTCCGGCATAGCCGCCCTTGCCGTAGCGGATGGCGATGTCGATGCCGTCGCTGACGAAATCGGAAAGCACGCCGGAGGTCGACAGCCGCACGTCGATATCGGCGTTGGCGCGGTGGAAACGATGCAGCCTCGGCACCAGCCAGCGGCCGGCAAAACCGTCCGAAGTGCTGACATTCAGGATGCCTGTCGTGCGGTCGGGCGTGGCGGCGATGGTGGCGGCGGCGATCTGGTCCAGCGCCGTCCTGACTTCCGATGCATAGGCGGCGCCCACCGGCGTCAGGCGAACGGACCGCGTTCCCCGATCGAAAAGCTGGATGCCCAGCCTGTCCTCGATGTTGCGGATTGCGCGGCTGACCGCGCCATGGGTGACGTTGAGTTCAGCCGCCGCCTTGGAGAAACTCAGATGCCTGGCGGCGGCCTCGAAGGCGGGCAGGGCAGTGAGGGGCGGTAGTCTGCGCGGCATGATCCACCTGTGAGCGTTGCTCACAAATCCTGCACAAAGAGTCGTTTGTCGTCCAGCCCAGAAATGTTCAATCTGTTGGTGTAGCAGCGCATGCAGATCGGATTCTCCATCTCACCGTTGCGCTGAACGACCAGAAACAGTGTGAGCAATCGTCATGCTCGTCCTCCGCGGACGGCGTCGGCACGCTTGCGCCTAGGCAAATACAGGAGACGGACAATGAACCCGACCTTCGAATCCATCGGCGCCGCGATGAGCGGTCTTGCACTCAGAACCGCTGCAGTCGTCGAGCGCCGCCGGGTGCTTCGCCGAGTTTCACGCTTCTCGAATCCTCGCTTGCACGACATCGGCTTCGAGCGCGACTGGGACGGTTCCATCCTGCGCAATGGGAGGGCGATATGACCAGCACCCTGATCATCGGCGCGACGGGGCTGCTGGGTGGCGAGATGGCGAAGGCCAGCGCAAGCAATGGCGATCGCCTGCACGTTCTGGTTCGTCCGGCAACAGCCGGTAATGAAGAACGGCTGCGTTCGCTGAAGGAGCTCGGCGCCAAAATCCATGTCGGCGATCTCGACGACTATGACAGCCTTGTCCGCGCCGCCGGTGCGGTGGATCGCGTCATCAGCTCGGTGCATGTGGATTCGGCCAGCGAGATGACGCTGGTGCGCGCGCTCAGAGATGCCGGCGTCTCCCGCTATGTACCTTCCGCCGGCTTCGGCCTCGACTTTGCCGCCGCTGCACCGGGCTCGGTTCCGCCGCTCGACCTCAAGCGAGCCGTGTTCGACGCGATCAGGCAAGCGGATCTGCCCTATACGGTGATCTACACCAACGGCTTCTTCTCGACCTGGGTGACGACGCTGGGCGACCTGATGCGCTTCGGCTCGTCGCCCTTGCCGTCCGAAGAGGTGACGCTTTATGGCGACGGCAATGTGCCGGCGACGTTTGTCAGCGAGAAGGACATCGCCGCCGTCACCTTGCGCGCGTTGAACGACCCCAGTGCCATCCGCAGCGAGATCCGCATCGCCCAGAACGAGATCACCCAGAACGAAATGATCGATCTGTGGCGCCGGGTGAGCGGCCGCTCGCCGCGCATCGTGCCCCAGAGTGCGGCGGAGCTTGAGGCGATGATCGCATCAGCCCCCTGGCTCGGACTGCTGCGGGCGTTTTGGATACGCGGTGAGACGGCGCTCGAAACGGCCACGCCGGAAGCCGGCGCGCTCTATCCGGAGCTGACGTTCGAGACCATCGAGAGCGCCTTTGTGGCGATGGCGGGCACCGCTGGGCGGTAGGAGCAGAAGCGCGGCGGCGCAACTGCCGATCTCCCCCACTTGTGGCAGGGCTATCGCATATGGAATTCCTGAGATGTCTGCCCGGCACGGACCCCCACCCCTAACCCCTCCCCAAAAGGGGAAGGGAGACTTCCGTTGGCGCTGACCCAGAAGCATCGCCTGTCTTTTCGGCGCCAACAAGAATTAAAGGCACGCGGCAGCATTCCCTCCCCCTTGTGGGGAGGGTTAGGGTGGGGGTTCTTCTTCGCAAGAATCCATATGCGATAGCCCTGCCACAAGTGGGGAGATCGGCCGTGTCACTCCTTCCGCTTCTCCACCTCGGCCTTCCTCAGCAGGAACCGCTGGATCTTGCCGCTCGGCGTCTTCGGCAACTCGCTGACGAACTCGACTTCGCGCGGATAGGCGTGGGCCGAGAGGCGCTTGCGGACATGCTGCGCCAGTTCCTCGGCCAGCGCCTCGCTGCCTCGAAAGGCGGGCGCCAGAACGACGAAGGCCTTGACGATTTCGGTGCGCTGCGGATCGGGCACGCCGACGACCGCTGCCTCGTTGACCGCCGGATGCTCGAGCAGCGCGCTTTCGACGTCGAACGGGCCGATGCGGTAGCCGGCCGAGGTGATGACGTCGTCGGCGCGGCCGATGAAGGAGATCGAACCGTCGGGCTCGAACTCGACCGTGTCGCCGGTGCGGTAATAGCCACCCGCAATGGCAGGGGTTTCGGCCTGATGATAGCCGCCGAACCAGCGCAGCGGCGAGTTGGCGATGTCGACGGCGAGAATGCCGGGCTGGTTGGGGCTAAGCTCGTTGCCGGCCTCGTCGAGCACGACGACGCGGTAGCCCGGCATGGCAAAGCCGGCCGAGCCGTGGCGTACGGGGTGCGACAGGCCGTGATGGTTGTTGACCATCATGCCGTTCTCCGTCTGGCCGTAATGGTCGTGGATGGGGGCGGCGAGATGAGCGTCGAACCAGCGGATCACCTCCGGGTTGAGCGGCTCGCCGGCGCTGCTCACCACACGCAGGCGGCCCTTGACGCGGGCGGCGGCCTCGGGTCCTTCGGCCAGCAGCAGGCGGAAGGCGGTGGGCGAGCCGGCAAGGCTGGTGACGCCGAGGCGCTCGATGATGTCGTAGGTGCTCCTGGCGGTGAAGGCGCCCTCGTTGAAGGTCGTGGCGATGCCAAGCAGCAGCGGGCCTGTTATGGCGTAATAGAGGCCGTAGGCCCAGCCGGGATCGGCGATGTTCCAGAAGACGTCGGCGGGCCGCAGCCCGATGGCATCGCGCATATAGGCGCCGAAGGCCAGCAGCGCGCTGAGCGGCACCGGAACGCCCTTGGGGAAACCTGTCGTGCCCGAGGTCGACATCATCATGAACAAATCGTCGCCCTTGCGCATCACCGGCTGGCAGTCAGGCGAGGCGGCGGCGAAGTCGGCGCGGAAATCGATGTCGCCGGCCGGCAGGGCTTCGCCTGGGGCAAGGATGGTTGCAACCCGAGGGCAATCCTCCACCTGGTCGAGTTTGCCGCGATTGGCAATGTTGGTGACGACGAGCTTCGCGCCGCTGGTCTTCAGCCGGTGGTCGATGGCCTTGGGGCCAAAGGCGGTGAACAGCGGCTGGTAGACCGCGCCGATGCGCCAGGTGCCGAGGATGAGCGCCACCAGTTCGGGAATGCGCGGCAGCATGCCGGCGACGATGTCGCCGGAGCCGACGCCAGCCGCTTTCAGCATGTTGCCGACGCGCGCCGACATCTCCTTGAGATCGTCGAAGCTGAACTCCCGCAGCTCGCCACCGGCGGAGATGGCGCGCAGCGCCAGCCGGTTCTGGCCGGTATGGCGATCGCAGCATTCGATGCAGGCGTTGATGCCCGTCGCGGGATCGCCGTGAAGTCTTGCGATCTCATCGTCGATGCGAAAGCGTGCAATGGCATCGGTATAGCGCGGCAGCGCCGGTGTATTGGTCATGGCAGTCCTCCCTGGCGGCGCCGCATCTCCCCATGCGGCGCTGTCGGGTGCGAGCTTGCCCGAAATTGTGGTTGTGGTCGATGCGGCGAAAGTTGGTGGGTGGGAAGGTTGGCGCTTGAACACCCCCCTCTGCCCTGCCGGGCATCTCCCCCGCAAGGGGGGAGATCGGCGCCTCAATCGCGGCGCTTGTCTTGCGACGTCGACGGTTGGCGAAAGCGATAACGACATCCAATCTCCCCCCTTGCGGGGGAGATGTCCGGCAGGACAGAGGGGGGTGTGAAGGATCACAGCGCTGACAATCTGCGTGGTTGACCTAATCAGTCATCCAGCGGATAGGTCCGGCCCAAATATACCCGCCCGAGAAACTCCGATGACCACAGACACCAAATTCCACCCCGACACCGCCTGGCAGGCCGAAATTCGCGCCGGCGTGCGCCACGTGCGCGACCTGGCGTCCCTGCCGTTGTCGCCAGCTGAGCGCGCGGCGGCGCAAGCGGCGGCGGTGAACCACAAGGTGCGTGCGCCCAAAGCCTATCTGGACCTGATCGACTGGAACGACCCGGCCGATCCGATCCGGGCGCAGGTCATCCCCTCTCCGCAGGAACTGGAGGAGGTGGAAGGCGAACTCGACGATCCGATCGCCGACCATGAATTCAGCCCGGTGCCGCGATTGACGCATCGCCATGCCGACCGGGTGCTGCTGTTCCCGACCTATCAATGCGCCGTCTATTGCCGGTTCTGCTTCCGCAAGGAATCGCTGACCGCGATCGGCCGCGGCTACACGCGCCAGGCGCTGGAACCGGCGCTGGCCTATATCGCGGATCACCCCGAAATCCGTGAGGTGATCCTGACCGGCGGCGATCCGCTGTCGCTGCCCGACAAGGCACTGGCCGAAATCTTGGCGCGCATCGAAGCGATCCCCCATGTGCGGCTGCTGCGCATCCATACGCGCGTGCCGGTGGTGCTGCCGTCGCGCATTACATCAGGGCTCGTCGCGGCGCTGCAGGGCCGGCTGATGGTCACTGTCGTCACCCATTTCAACCACGCGCGCGAGATCACCGACGCAACCGAGGCCGCCTGCCGCACGCTTCGGCAAGCCGGCTTCGTGCTGCTGAACCAGAGCGTTCTGCTCAAGGGCGTCAACGACAGCATCGAGGTGCTGGAAGAACTCTGCCGCGAGCTGATGTACCGCCTCGGCGTCAAACCCTACTACCTGCACCATGGCGACCTCGCGCGCGGCATGGCGCACCGACGCACGACGATCGCGCGGGGACAGGCGCTGACTGAAGCGCTGCGGGCGCGGCTGTCGGGCATCTGCAACCCCGTCTATGTGCTCGACCTGCCGGAAGGCGGCGGCAAGGTGCCGATCGGGCCTTGCCATGTCGAGGGACGGGACGGCGAGAACTGGCGGCTGCGCGGGCTCGATGGCGAGGTGAGGGCGTATACGGAGATCGTTGGCGAATAGGGCTGCGCGCTACCGCGCGTTTTTCTCGACAAATGCCAGCACCACCACGCGCGGGGCAACGCAATAGGCGAGGCTGGCCTTGCGGCGCGTCTTCGTCGTCGCGTGGCCTGCGTTCAGGTCGATGGTGATGTCCTCATAGCCCAGCACCTCGCGATCGAGCGGATAGACGGCCTTGTAGACGGCTTCCTTGGCGGCAAATAGGATGCGGCCGGCAAGATGCCGGTCGGCTGCGTCCGTGCGGTCCGCGGGTGTTGTCACGAGCGCCAAAATGTCATCCGGGAGAGGCTGCGCGGGCTCGACGTCGATGCCGAGCGAGGCGATATCGCCAATCGGTGCAATCGCCGCCACGGCCATGTCGTCGTCGTGCGCGAGCGAACCGGTTATCCCGTCGGGCCAGACCGGCGCGCCAGACGGCGTGCGCAGGATGGCGACGTCGCCGACGCCAAGCTCCGCCAGCAGCCCGTGCGCAATCCACCGGGCCGCGCCGCTGGCGCGCCGCATGCCAGGCTGACGCGCGGGGATGGAATGCGCTTCCCCGGGCAGCAGATGGGCGTCGTCGCCGTCGCGGATCATCCGGCATCCGATCCGGACTCCCGATGGTGCGATGGCGGCGATCGCTTCGGCCAAGGCGATTTCCTCGGGCAGCCGCATCACGACTCGTGCGTCCGGGGCCGGCAAAGCGAGATCGGCTATCATTTCTCCGTCCTCGTCGAGCCCTTCTTCGACGAAACCGGCGCTGCGATAGAGATTTCGCGCCGCATCGTTCTCCGGTTCGTAGCAGATCGAGACGTGGCTGATATGGCTGAGCCCCTGGATTTCGTCCAGCACCTTACGCAGCGCGGCCTTGCCGTAGCCTTTGCCCTGAGCGGCGCGGTCGATCATGAAGCGGTAGATGCGTGCCTCGTCGTCATCCGGAGGAGCCTCGTACATCAGGAAACCGACGACACGATCCCCGGCCATGACGACCCGTGGCCGGGCGTCTTCGTCAGTCCCGGCTTCTTCCAGCGAGTCCGCATTGCCGGCGACGAAATCCCTCTGCTCCGGGGCGAGTTCCAGGGCCGCGACCATGGCGCGGTTGGCCTCGGTCACGGCAACGAGACGGATGTCTGCGGTGTTCAAGCCGATGCCCTTCTTCAAGCCAATGCCGGGGCAGATGCCTTGGAGCCATCGTCGGTGATCGGCTCGACGAAGCGGTGCAGCTTGGCCGGGTTACCACGCCAGATGGAGTTGGGCTCCAGCTCTTCGCCCTTCATGACGAAGGAGTCGACATCGACCACCGAGCCTTCGCCCATCACGACGCCGTAATGGACAAAGGCGGAGGGTCCGAGCGTGCAGCCCTTGCCGATGCGGATGAAGTCGGACTTGAAGGCACCTTCCTCCAGCGAATGGGCCTGGATGACGCAGCCCTCGTTGAGAGTGGCGTCGTCGCCGATCTCCACCAGCGAGCGTTCGGTCAGATTGCTGCCGCCGTCATAGACACGGCTGCCGATCTTGACACCCAGCATACGCAGGATCATCGGGCGGAACGGCGTGCCGGCGAACAGGCGCACGATCGGCGAATCCGCCAGCTTCCAGTGGCGCTCGTGGCGCCAGAAGGCGACGTCGTAGATCGTCGTCATCTGCGGCTTCAGCCGGCCAAAACCAAGGCTCGCCCGCTCCACGAAGATGTAGAACGGAATGGTGATCGCCGAGGTCAGGAGCACGGCGACGAACAGCGCGACTTCAGCCCATTCGGTATAGTAGTTCAGCGCCCGGTCCCAGATCGCCAGCGTGGCGAACAGCATGATCCATTGCGTTGCCACGAACAGCAGGATCGTCACCAGATTGTGGCGGTTCTTGTGCGGGATGCGCCGGCGCCGGTCGTCTTCGTCGACGCCCGCGATCAGTTCCTTGTCGCGGTTCACCATGCGCGGGATTTCAAAGGCAGGCGAACCCAGAAGCCCGACATTCTCGCGCAGCGGCCCGTCGATGGGGATCATCACCTTGGTGCCGAGCAGGACGTTGTCGCCGGTGCGTCCGTCCGGCGGATAGTAGATGTTGTTGCCGAGATAGTTGCGCTCGCCGATCCTCGTCGGCTCGAGCCTGAAGGCGGCGGCGGATTTGTGCATGTTGATCATGAACAGCCCGTCCGACACCATGGTCTCGGTGCCGATCTCGCACAGAAGCGGGTTTTCGTGCTGCTGGTTGGAACCGAAATTGGAGCCGGTCTGCACCACCTTGTTGAGGTTCCAGCCGATGGCTCGCATGTAGTGCACGATGGCCGAGCTGTCGCCGGCCAGCAGGCCGAGCACGCGGGAGTTGCTGGAGAATTCGGCGACAGTCTGCAGCCAGTAGCGGAAGCCGTACAGCGTGTAGGTGCGGCCGGGCTTCAACAGCAGGCTGACCAGGCGCGGCACCAGCGTCGCCGCCAGGAAGGATGCGGCCATGTAGCCGAACAGCGTCACCGTGGTGCCGATCGCGACGACGCCGATGGTTTCCTGGTAGTCGTCGCCGACATTTTCCCAATAGCTGTGGAACAAGAGCGGCAAGGGGGTGACGATGGCAAACAGCCCGATCAGCTGAACCGCTTCGAACAGAAAGCGCCGGATGTTGGACGGATCGACATTGCGCACCTTGCAATAGTCGGCCGTGGTCGGCACGGCCGGCGAGCCATGCCAGCGTTCGCCGTCGGGGATGCTTTGGCCGCGGTGCAGCGAGGACGAATGGCCGAGCTGGGCGCCATCGCCGATGCGGGTGTCGATGTCGAGCGTCGAGCCGACGCCGACGAAGGCACCGCGGCCGATGGTCAGCGGCCCGGTGTGGATATAGCCGGACTGTGCCCGGAAGCCGAGAATCATCGATTCCTTGCGCAGGATGGTGTTGGCGCCGATCGAAATGAGATCCGTGCAGACGGGCACGGATTTCGATTCGATGACGGCGTTCTTGCCAAGCTTGGTGCCGAGAAGCTGCAGATAGATGCTGTAGAGCGGGCTGCCGCGGAACAGCACGACGGGCGCGGTGCGGATCAATGTCTTGACCACCCAGAAGCGGAAGTAACGCACGCCCCAGATGGGAAACGCCTCCGCCTTCCAGCGGCCGACCAGCACCCATTTGGCGATGACGGCAAAGCCCGACATGCCGAAGAACACGGCGGCCGAAAGTGCCACGCAGCGCAGATACAGCTGCAGCGGATCGTCGAGCGCGTCATACATCCAGTTGAGGCCGTCATTGACCGCCCACAGGGCGCCATAGCTGTAGAGCGCGTAGAACAGCAGCTGTGCGGCGCCGCAGGTCCAGTAGGCAAGATTCGAGGCCCGGCGGGTGAGGACGGGCTCGTTGGTGGCCGTCGTCATCTCGTCCGCCACGCCCAGGTGAAGCGCCAGGCGCGCCACGGTCGGGTGGAGATAGATGTCGCGCATCGACGCCGTCGCCCATTCCTTCCTGGTGCGCAGGCGCGCGCAGAAATGGGCCATCAGCAGCGAGTTGGCGCCGAGATCGTCGAAGAAATTGTCCTCGACGGACACTTCCTCGAATTTCAATACGGCGGCCAGTGCGTCGGCCAGGAAACGCTCGTCGTCATTGGCGGGCGCGACCATGGCGCGATCGCCCGAAAGCCGCACACTTGTCGGCTTCGGCAGCTGGCGCAAATCCACCTTGTTGGAAACCGTCATCGGGATGGCCGGCAGTTCCTCCAGATAGGAGGGCACCATGTAGTCGGGCAGCCGCCGCTTCATCGTCCTGGCGAGGTCCGCGCGCGAGATCGCCGGTTGGCCGGCCTTTGGAGCGTAATAGGCGACGAGTTCGACGCGGCCGGGCTCGATCTCCCAGGTGGTGACGGCGGCCTGGGCGATTTCGGGCTGGTCGAGCAGCACCGCCTCGATCTCGCCGAGCTCGATGCGGTAGCCGCGGATCTTCACCTGGGTGTCGATGCGGCCGGCATACTCGATCTCGCTTTGGTCGTTGATGCGGCCAAGGTCGCCCGTCCGGTAGATGCGCTTCGACGGGTTGTTCGGCAGGCCGACGAAATCGGCGATGAATTTCTGTTCGGTCAGGTCCGGCCTGTTGAGATAGCCGACCGCGAGCCCGATGCCGGCAATGCCGATCTCGCCCAGTTCGCCCGGCTCGGCGAGCTGCGGCAGCGAAGCGTCGAGGATGACGATGGAGTAGGTCGGCAGCGGCGCGCCGATGGTGACGGGACTGTCCGGCGTCAGCGCGCCCATTGTAGCGGTGACGGTCGCCTCGGTCGGCCCATAGGTGTTCAGGATCTGCCGCCCCGGCTTCGACCAGCGCACCACCAGATTGTGCGGGCAGGCCTCGCCGCCGACCAGCAGCGTGCGCAGGCTGGGCACATCTGACGTCATCGACGACAGCAGCGTCGGGCTGCAGGCGATGCAGGTGATGTCATGGAGCCGCAGGAAATCGGCCAGTTCCTCGCCCACCAGCGGCATCTGGCCCGGTGCCGGCACCACCGTAGCGCCGGCGACGAACGGCACCCAGATCTCTTCGGAGGAAAAGTCGAAGGCGATGGTCATGCCCTGGTAGACGCGATCGCCCGGCCGGTAGCCGTAGGAGGCGGCGGCGACGCGGATGAAATTGACGAAACTCTGGTGCTTGATGACGACGCCCTTGGGCTTGCCTGTGGTGCCCGAGGTGTAGAGGATGTAGCAGGTGTCGTCTGATGAAGCGGCCTTCGCATTCGGCTTCAGCGGCGCGCCGGACTCTTTGGAGATTTCGGCGGCAGTGCTGTCGATCAGCAGATGCGGGACCGGCAGCTGGCCGGCGCGCGACGCATAGGCGGCGATGGTGACGATCAGGCTGACGCCGGCGTCTTCGATGATGAGCGCCATCCGCTCCTCGGGAAAAGCGGTGGCCAGCGGCACGAAGGCAGCACCTGCCTTCATCACGGCGAGCAGCGCGACATAGGTCTCCGCCGAGCGGTCGAGAATGAGCCCGACGCGGTGGCCCGGTCGCACGCCGCGCTTGACCAGCAGGCGGGCGAACTGGTTGGCCCGGCTGTCCAGTTCACGATAGGTCCAGACACGCCCGTCGGAGATCACCGCCGGCAGCGCTGCAAACATTTCGGCGAGCTGTTCGAAGACGGTGTCGAGCCGCTCGCCGGGGAGGCCGTGCCGGGCAAAGTCGGCGCCCGTCAGGATCTGCCCGCGCCTGGCTGTCGCGGGGGCCGTTCTTACCAGCGCATCGACATCTGCCGGGCCGCTTTCCAGCCCCGATCGTTCCGCGTCCAGTTCGGCGATGTCGACACCGTGATCCATTTCCATACTTTCCCGTCCAGGCCGGGCATCGCCCGGCACGGCCATTTTTCCAGTTGTTGTGGGATGCTTATGCCATCCGATCTTTTCGCCAGTTTTTCCGAACTGTTGAATATTGTTTCTGAACTGTGTCTGGGCGCTCTTTTGAGCCTCCCTTGGCGGCTCTCGCCGGGCGCGCTCGGCGGCACGCGAGGGCGTGCACCCGGCGTTTTTCTGGAACCAGCCTTGAGGCCCCGCATTCTATGAGCAGGGACTTAAGGAGCGTGTGGTGAAAGCGGTTTTGGGACTGGTCTGCGGCTTCGTGCTGACCCTTGCGGTCTTCGGCAGCGGACTGGGCTTCGCCGCTTGGCTGCTTGCCGCGAAGCCGCCGCGCCAGGCAACGGCTACTGTCAGCGTGGCGGAGCTGTGGACCAAGAAGGCGCGGCCGGTGAACAAAGCCGGGCAGGGCCTCGAACGCCTGCCGGCCAAACAGTCCGCGCCGCCCGACATCCCCGCCAAACCGCAGGAAACACCGCCCGACCCCACCGTCACCGGCGCCATCGCGCCCAAGACGACCGGATTGCCGCCTCCGCATCTCGCCTGGTGCGCCAGCCGCTATCGCTCCTACCACCCGGACGACAACAACTATCTCTCCTACAGCGGGCAGCTGCGCCCCTGCATCTCGCCCTATCTCGAAGCCGCCGGCCAGCTCGTCCAGCCCACTGCCGCCGATGGCGACGAAAACGGCGCCGGCCTGGGGGTCTACGCTGCCGACGATGGCGGCGAAGCACTTTCGGCCGACCATGTCGATTACTGCTTCAGCCGCTACCGCTCCTATCGCCCGGAAGACAACTCCTACCAGCCATACTCCGGCGGGCCGAGACGGCAATGCCAGTAGAGCCCGCGCGCCGCAGGCAGGCGATCCGATCGCGCGGATTTTCCGGAGCGTTCGCATTGGCGCGACGTTCAACCCTGACCTAAGGAGGACTGACCATGAGCGACGACCGGGACGACAGAATTCGTGAGCGCGCCTACCAGATCTGGGAACGGGAAGGCCGCATGCAGGGCGACCCCGAACGGCACTGGCACCAGGCCGAGGCGGAGATCGACCGCGAGGCGGCCCTGCCGCTGACGGCGGACGATGCGCTGCCTGAGACTGGCGAGGTCGCCAGCACCGACGTGCTGGAGGTCGAGGCGCTGGCGGTGCGCACCGGCATATCGGGCGACGAGGCACAGGAACTGCTCGACCGCTTGGGCAACGACCGCGCCGCGGTGGAGCAAGCCGCCCGCAGCCTCAAGGCCAAAAGGCGGCGAAACCCCGATGAGGGACTGGCCAAATGATCGAAAGCTGAAGGACGGAAATACCGGCTCCATTCACTCAAGAAGGGCGAAAACGGCGACGCCTCATCATCTTCGGCTCTGTCGCCAATCTTTTTCGCCATGGCCAGAGCCTTGGACTGGTCGTGAGCACGGCCCGCCAACGCGGCTTCTCGAAACGCTCAGGTTGCGACGGGCTGGTCGGTCATCACTTGCGCTGGACCGCGAAAGCGAAAGCCCGCGCCTCTGGCGGAGGACGCGGGCCGATCGGACGGCCGATCTTCGGCAGGCGGTGGAGGGCACCACCTGCCGCACACATCAACAATTAGTTATGACTAATGTTCCGTCAAGCTGGATCTACTTTCGTTCGAATGTCGGCCTTGACTGCGATTGCGCCGCTGGCCTGGGAATGCATGCGTCCGGCGGGCAGCTTGCGTCAGTGGCGATAGGAATTTATTCTTGACCCGTGAGGGCAGTTATGCTACATTTCTATCTATGGTGCTGATTTGCGCCAGTGCCCCGCCGCACAGGCGGGTTTTTTGCGTGTTGGCTGGCGCTGCGCCAATTTTCAACGTTGCCAGCGCGAGGTGATCGTAGTTGCGCAACATCGCGAGCATAGAATACCCGGCACTAGCGTAGGGCGTTACGGCGACCCAGCAGCAGAGCGATGCCCAACGCCGGAAGCGTCGCCATCGCGACGGCGAAGAAGACGAATTGCAGCCCGGCCGACGCGGCGACCAAGCCGAGCGCTGGACTGCCGAAGCCGAGCGCCACGTCGAGGAAGACGGTGTAGAGTCCCATGGCCAGGCCGCGGCTGCGCGACGGAAGATGGCTTACTGCCTCGGCACCGAGACCGGGATAGACCAGCGAGTAGCCAAGGCCAGTGAGACCCGCCCCAATTGCGGCGACAACAGGCCCGGTCGCAAGCCAGATCAGCATCAGCCCTGCGGCCTCGACGGCGACGAAGATCACAGCGACGCGTGCGCCCCCAAGCCTGTCGGGCAGGTGGCCGAAGCATAGCCTTGCCACGATCAGCGCCGCGGCATAGGCCGTGAAGGGAAGCCAGATCGGCTGCCATCCCCGTTCGGCAAAGAGCAACGCGGCAAAGGCCAGGATTGCGCCATAGCCGAGGCTGCTGAAAGCTGCTCCCACTCCGGGAAGCCAGACCGCTTGAGCCACGCTCGTCCATGACTGCGGCACGCTGCTCGCGGCGGTGCTGGTGCCACGCATCGGCAGGATGGCAAGCAGCGTCGCAAGCGGCAGGACGATGGTCGCGAGTGCGATCGCAGTGAAACCGCTCGCCGCATAAAGCGCAGATCCGACCGGCGCTCCAAGCGCGAGCGCCGCAAACATCGCCGTGCCCACCCAGGCTATGACTTTTCCGGAGTTCTGTCCGCCCACAAGGGAGAGGCCCCAGGCGACGCCGCCGGTGATGATGAAGCTCTCCGACGCGCCCAATACCGCCCGGCCGGCGAAGAGCGCCGATGCGGACGCTACCGGCCGGTCGAGCAATGCCAGTGAGCCGAGGTAAAATAATCCCGCCAGGGCAGCGGCAATGAGGCCGACGACGACGGCCCGCTTGCCGCCGCGCCCATCGGCATAGTTTCCGGCCCAATGCGCGACAACATCGAGGCGACGAACTGGCTGCCCGTCACCAGTCCGACCGCGAAGGGGCCGAAGCCGAGTTGCTGATGAAGATGCAGCGGCAGGACGGGTAGCGCCAAGCCGATCAGAAGGAAGCCGGCGAAGACAGCCGCCATGATTGGCACCAGTTCCGCCATCGCTCCATTTCGGTCTGAAGTCCCCGCCACTTTGGCCATCGGCAACACCTTGAACCCAACAGTTCAGATCAGTAGCGTTCGTAGGTCACACGCCAGCCTTCGGCCGGATTGTCCGGCGTGAGGACCAGTTTGTTGTCCGAGACTTCGAATTTGCGTTTCATGCTCTTCCCGACAAGGTTGCGGACTAGGGAGGACTCGATCGTGATGACGAAGGTCTTGTCCTGGTCGTTGATGGCGACGGGCCCGTAATAGGCTTCGTAGCCATTCGCTGTGTAAGGCGTGTCCGGCGCCTTGGCGTCGGGGTTCTGGGCCTGCACCGAGAGGGAGCCGGCCTCGGTGAAGATGACCTGGCCGGAATACGGCACTGGCTTGAGGTTTCCCTCGGCACCGGCCTCGAGCGACCTCATGCGCCATGCGCCAATGATCGGGGACTCTTGCGAGAACGCCGGCGTGGCGACGGAAAGCGCAAGCGCAAGGGCAGCGATCTTCAATCTCATAGTCATATGTCGTTGTTCCTTTTCTGATTGCGGGTGCGGACAGGCCGTCCGCCTAATCTTCGCTCACACGGAAAGCATGACCTTGATGGCACGCCGCTCGTCCATGGCGCGGTAGCCTTCAGCGACCTCTGCCAACGGCAGCTTGAGGTCGAAGACCTTGCCGGGCTTGATCCTGCCTCGCAGTACACGGTCCATCAGGTCGGGCAGGAAGCGGCGCACTGGCGCTGGGCCGCCCATCATGCGCTTTTGGCCGAAGAATAGTTTTTGGCCGTCGAAGCTCACGCCATGCGGCACGCCGACATAGCCGATGGTGCCGCCGGGACGAGAGCAGGCCAGCGCCTGGTCGAAGGATTCTCCCGTGCCGACGCATTCCAGCACGGAGTCCGCGCCGACGCCCTTGGTGAGTTCCTTGATGCGCGTGACGCCTTCCTCGCCACGCTCGGCCACAATGTCGGTGGCGCCAAACTCGCGGGCGAGCTTTTGGCGGCTGGCGTGCCGGCTCATGGCGATGATGCGCTCGGCGCCCATCTCCTTGGCCGCAAGCACGCCCATCAGGCCGACCGCACCGTCGCCGACCACCACCACCGTCGATCCTTCTCGGACCTCGGCCGCGTCGGCCGCATACCAGCCGGTGCCGAGCACATCGGACACAGCCAGCAAGTCAGGGATGAGTTCGGCCGGCGGCACCTCGGCGGTGGCGACCAGTGTGCCATCCGCCAACGGCACGCGAGCGTAAGGCGCCTGCGCGCCCGACATGAATTCGCGCTGCACACAAGACGACTGGAAGCCGAAGCGGCAATGCGGGCAGGTATTGTCGGAAAGGCAGAACGACCCGACGACGAACTGGCCGGGACGGACCGTGCGCACCTCTGCGCCGACCTCGACGACGATACCACAATATTCGTGGCCCATGTGCATCGGGCCGTCGACCGGCTGCAGCCCGCGATAGGGCCACAGGTCCGAGCCGCAGATGCAGCTTGCCGAGAGCTTGATGATTGCGTCCGTCGGCCGCATGATTTTCGGATCGGCGATTTCCTCGCAGCGGATGTCGCCCGGTTTGTGAAGAATGGTTGCGATCATTTTGGTTCCTTTCGAGTGGAGAGAATCAAGCGCCGTAGTCGGCGTCGCTGACATGTTCCAGCCAGTCCACGACCTTGCCGTCCTTGACCTCCTGGAGGGCAATGTGGGTCATGGCGGTCAGAGGCGACGCGCCGTGCCAGTGCTTCTCGCCGGGCGCGAACCAGACGACGTCGCCGGCACGGATTTCCTCGACCGGACCCCCCTCGCGCTGCACGCGGCCAAGGCCGGAGACGACGATCAGCGTCTGGCCGAGCGGATGCGTGTGCCAGGCGGTGCGGGCGCCAGGCTCGAAGGTCACCTGTGCGCCTTGGACTCGCCCGGCATCGAAGGGATTGAAGAGTGGATCGATCCGCACCGTTCCGGTGAACCAGTCAGGTGGTCCCTTGCCGGAAGGCCTCGTGCCAGCGCGAAGAATGTCCATGGTGATCTCCTTTGCGTCCTCAAATGCGTTCGATGCGAAGCGGGAACTCGCCGCGAATGTGCAGGGCCTGCTCGCCCTCATCGAAGCGGCCGATCCTGATCAGCCCGGGATGGCGATAGTCGGCGTGGAACATGGCCAGATTGCCCCAGGGCATGAAATAGCACAGGTCGTAGGGCTGCTCGTTGGCGAACGGGCCACTTCCCTCCTCAGTCAGCTTGCGCGGCAGATAGGCGATCTTCTCGTTATGCGCGTAGTCCTCGATCTTGAGGTCGAGCGGCAGCATGGAGAAGAAGTCGCGCGCTGAGGGATTGTCGTAGAGCGTGGCGGTCATGATGCGGCCGTTGAAGGCCATCCTGATCTTCATGTCGGTTGGCTCCTGGCTGATCGAGGCTTTGCCTTCTTGGCTGGCGGCTGCGCGAGGCAGGGCCGCGACCGCGAGCGCGGCGCCGAGCAATGTCCGGCGGCTGAGCGGCGCACGCTCGATGGTCATGGCAAAGACTTCCGGGTCATATGCGATGCGGCAAGGGCGGCGAGCGCCGATCCGCAGAGCAGCACTGCGCCTAGAGTGAACGCTCCCCACCAGCCGACTGTATCGAAGAGCGTGCCGCCGATTGCGGCGCCGCCGGTGATGGCGAGCTGGATGACGGCTACCTGCAACCCGCCGCCGGCCTCTGCGTCGTCCGGCAGCGTTCGGCTGAGCCACGTGCCCCAGCCAACGGGCGCGGCCGTGCCGAAGAAGCCCCAGGCAACCAGCAGCAGTGTTGTGGGACCCGGGAGTGCACCGAAAGCGATGAGTGCAGCGGCCAGCGCGGCCATGACCAGCGGGATAGCGATGAGGATGCTGAACAGGCGCGTGCGCAAAAGCCGGCCGACGCACCATGTGCCGAGCACCCCCGCCAACCCCATCGCCAGCAGGACCGCCGAGAGGGCAGCGATGTCGAGCCGGGTGACGCTCTCGAGGAAGGGCCGAAGATAGGTGAAGAGCGCGAACTGGCCCATGAACAGCATCATGATCGACGCCATGCCGATGGCGACTGAAAGACGACCGAGCAGCGCCAGCGGATTGCCAGGACGCTTCCTCCGGCGCGGGGGCAGCGCCGGCAGGCTGGTCCACTGCCAGGCCAGCGCCAGGAGCCCAAACGGCACGACGAGGAAGAAAGCGCCGCGCCAGCCGACATAGGCGCCAAGAAAGCTGCCCAGCGGCGCCGCGATGGTGGCCGCAATGGCATTGCCCGCGTTTAGCATGGCGAGACCCTTCGGAACCATGTCTTGCGGCACGAGGCGCATGACGATCGCGGTCGACATCGACCAGAACCCGCCGATCGCGATGCCGAGCAGTGCCCGGCCGACCATGAGGAACGCGTAGTTCGGCGCGAAGGTCACAGCCAAACCGGACACGATGAGGAGGAGGGTGAAGCCAGTCACGACCAGTCGGCGGTCGATGCGGCGCGTGAGACCGGCGACCAGCAGGCTGGTCACGACAGCGAAAACGCCCGAAATCGAGATCGCCTGTCCCGCGTGGCCCTCGGTGATGCCGAGATCGGACGCTAGCGGCGACAGCAGGCTGACCGGCATGAATTCAGACGCGATGAGCACGAAAACACACAGCGCCATCGACAACACCGCGCCCCATGCGGCGCGGTCTTCAACAAGCCTTGTGTCGTACGTCGTTTCCACATTCGGCATCCTTGCAAGGCGACCGGGTGGATCAGCCGCCAATCCCTGTCGCGATGCCATAAGATATTGCAGAGGAACCCATTTTATTAGGCTAAGTAATCCGCATGGACTTATCTGTTCGTGATATAAATGCCCGACGGGAGGTGCCCTATGCAGCGCGATGGCATGAAGGATCTGCTATGGTTCGTGGCGGTCGCGCGGGAGCGCAGCTTCACCAAGGCGGCGGCCAAGCTCGGAACCTCGCAGTCGACCCTGAGTTCGACAATCAAGGAGCTTGAAGCTCGTCTTGGCGTCCGTCTGCTGACACGTACGACGCGGAGCGTCGCACCAACCGAGGCCGGCGAGCGACTTTTCCAGTCTCTTGTTCCCCGCTTCGAGGAAATCGAAGCCGACCTTGCAAGTCTGGTGGCCTTTCGCGACAAGCCCTCCGGAACGGTCCGTATCACGCTGTCCGACCATGCGCTCCAGACGACCGTCTGGCCGAAGCTGCAGCCCTTGCTCAGCGACTATCCTGACGTGTGCGTCGAACTCTACAGCGACAACGGCATGAAGAACATTGTGGAGGAGCGCTTCGACGCGGGCGTGCGGCTAGGTGAGAGCATCGACAGGGATATGATCGCGGTTAGGATCGGGCCGGATTGGAGGCTCGTGGCCGTGGCTTCGCCGGAGTACTTTTCCCGCCATCCGGTTCCGACCGCGCCCCAGGACCTGGTCGATCATGACTGCATCAATATGCGGCAGGCGACGTTCGGCGGATTATATGCCTGGGAATTCGCCAAGCAAGGCCGCGACCTTCGTGTGCGGGTGGAAGGCCAGCTCACCTTCAATTCGTCCATCCCCATGATCGAGGCTGCGATAAGCGGTTTCGGGATCGCCTATGTCCCGGAAAACCTCGTCAGCCACCATATCGCCACGGGATGCCTTAGGCTCGTGCTTGACGATTGGAGTCCGCCATTTGCTGGCTATCACCTGTACTACCCGAGCAGGCGACAGCTCTCGCCTGCGATGGCGATGATCGTCGACGCGCTTCGTCATCGCATCTGACCCCCAAGACTGTGCATTGGCAAATGGGGTCCCGCGCGCAAAGCTTTCGTGGCGCGCTGCTGCCTCAAAAACCCGCAGCGCATTGAGTGAAAGGAAACGGATCGACTGTCACTGCCTTGGCGTTGGCTGACCTTCCAACTTCTCGCAAATTGGCCCTCATCCCCCTCCCATTAACCTTTCATTAACCATCCTCCCGCTAGCGTTTACCTCTCAGTAAGGATTCGCCAGCCGTGACCTTTGCCGCCCCCCTCGAGGCCAAATCCATTCGTTTTCGTGCCCGCTCTTTCGTCGCTTTCACGCTGACGCCCGAAGCGCCTTTGGACGTGTGGCTTGAGGGGCTCGATCACTGGATCGGCAACTCGCCCGGCTATTTTGCCGGGCGGCCGGTGGTGCTTGATCTCAACACCTTGAAGCCCGATGTCGCCGCGATCGAATCGCTGGTCGACGTGCTTGGCCATCGCGGCATTCGTGTCTATGCCATCGAGCTCGACGGCCACGCCGCACTCGCGCCCAACCTGCCGCCGGTTTTGGTCGGTGCCAAGGAGGCGACGACGGATGGGTTGCTGCCCCGCGAGGCGCGGGCGGAGGGTTTCGACAAGGCCGAGGGCAAGGCGCCTGAACAGCACGCCGATGCGGGCAGCGCGGGCAAGGCCGGCGTCGGCAAGGCTGACGCAAGCAAGGCGGGCGATAGCGAGCCGCAGGTTGAAGCTTCGGGCACGCTGATGATCAAGGCGCCGATCCGCTCGGGCCAGGCGATCGTGCATCCGCATGGCGATGTCATCGTGCTCGGTTCGGTCGCTTCCGGGTCGGAGATCATCGCGGCGGGCTCGATCCATGTCTACGGCACGCTGCGCGGGCGCGCTTCGGCGGGTGCGCTGGGCAACAGGGGCGCGCGCATCTTCTGCCGCAAGAACGAGGCGGAACTTCTGGCGGTCGACGGCTGGTACGTCACCGCCGAGGAGATGGAAGGCGTTTCGCGCGGCAAGCCGGTGCAGGCGTTTCTCGACGGCGACGCCTTGCGGGTTTCGACGCTGAGCTGACATTCGTTTCGATATTGGGGCGGCCGATGGTCGCTCGACCAAAAACAAATGAACAACAACGGAGGCTATTCAATGGGCAAGGTAGTGGTGGTCACCTCGGGCAAGGGGGGCGTCGGCAAGACGACCTCGACGGCGGCCCTCGGGGCGGCCGTGGCCAAGACCGGCAAGAAGGTGGCCTTGGTCGACTTTGACGTCGGCCTGCGCAACCTCGACCTGATCATGGGTGCCGAGCGGCGCGTGGTGTTCGACCTCGTCAACGTCATCCAGGGTCAGGCCAAACTTTCGCAGGCGCTGATTCGCGACAAGCGGGTCGAGACGCTGTTCCTGCTGCCGGCTTCGCAGACGCGCGACAAGGATGCGCTGACCGAAGAAGGCGTCGGCGAAGTCATCGACAAGCTGCGCTCGGTGTTCGACTACGTGTTCTGCGACAGCCCGGCCGGCATCGAGCGCGGCGCGCAGCTCGCCATGCGCTTTGCCGACGAGGCGGTCATCGTCACCAATCCGGAAGTGTCGTCGGTGCGCGATTCCGATCGCATCATCGGCCTGCTCGATGCCCGCACCTTGCGGGCCGAGCAGGGCGAGCAGATCGCCAAGCATGTGCTGGTCACCCGCTACGACGCGGCGCGCGCGTCGCGCGGCGAAATGCTGTCCATCGACGACGTTCTGGAAATCCTGTCGGTGCCGCTGCTCGGCATCATTCCGGAAAGCCAGGATGTGCTGCGCGCCTCCAACCTCGGTTCGCCGGTGACGCTGTCGGAGCCGCTCAATGCGGCCGCCAAGGCCTATATCGACGCCGCCAGGCGGCTGGAGGGCGAGGAATTGCCCGTCATCGTGCCCTTCGAGCGCAAGGGCTTCCTCGATCGTCTTTTGGGAAGGAGGGCGGCATGAACCTGCTCGACATCTTCAAGCGGCGCTCCAGCGCCCCGGTGGCGCGCGAGCGGCTGCAAGTGCTGCTCGCCTACGAGCGCCGCAACCGCAGCCAGCCCGACCTCGTCTCCATCCTGCGCGAGGAGATCATGGCCGTCATTGCCAAGCATGTGCAGATCGACCAGGACTATCTGCAGGTCTCGATGGACCGCGGCGAGACCATGTCGACACTGGAAATCGACATCCAGATCCCCAACAAGAGCGCCGTGCCGATGGCCATGGCGGGGTGACTTTACCCTCCCCCTTGTGGGGGTCCGAAGGACGGGCGAGACCGGTGGCTCGCCCCCGCAAGTCGATCCGCAAAGCGGATCGGGGTGGGGAGGCGGCGCCAGCACCCCCCACCCGGACCTGCGGTCCGACCTCCCCACAAGGGGGAGGTGGGGAGCCCAGTCCGCTCCCTCCGCGTGTGGAGCGGCTTCGCCTGCCATCGTTAGGACGTTGATAAGCATTTGGTAATAAAAAGCCGGAAATGAGATGCTGGCTCGATTTGACATGCGCAATGCTGTCGTTCTCGGCGGAGCCATGACATGCGTATCAAGAGCCAGATCATTCTCTCCATGGTGGCCGCCGCGGCCCTGATCGGGCTGGTCGGCGGCGTTGCGATCTTTACGCAGATAGCGGCGACCAAATCGTTGGGGTTGACCGAAGCGACCAACGTCGCGCGGGAATTGGCCGACACCATCGTTTTCAAATCATCCGATGGGACGCCTTCGCTGCTCGAGCGGCCCGAGGCGCTCAAGCAATTCATGGAGCACCAGCACCGCCGCCTGCACCGGGATTTCCTGGTCCTCGACAACAACAAGACCATCCTTGCCCATGCCGCCGACGAAGAGCACCAGGTCGGCGACAAATTCGGTCACGACCCCGGCAACGAAATAGGCCAGACCTTGGCGGACGGCATTCCGCGCAGATTTGTCGACCCGGAGGAAGTGAACGCCATACTGGCCGTTCCGATCGAAAATCCCGAGGATACGATCATCGGCGCCGTGCTGCTGGAATATGACCCCGTTCTGCAGGCCGCCGAACAAAGCACCAACAGCCTGCTCTGGCTGGTTGGCCTCAGCGCGGCGGCCGCCGTGCTGGTCGCGGTCGGCTTTGCATGGCTGCTGCTCCGTCGTTTCAGCTCTGGCCTCGGGGACATGATGCGCGGCATGGAAGCGCTGGCGAAAGGCAACGCCATGACGCGCATCAGCCACGCCCGCAACGATGAATTCGGGCAGCTGGCCCATGGCTTCAACACGATGGCGGACCAGCTTGCATCGGCGCGTGCGCATGTCGAGGACATCGTCGAGACGGCTGCCGAAGGCATCGCGGTTCTGAACGGCGACGGCCGCGTCGCCAGCGCCAATCCAGCGGCGGCAACGATGATCGGGCGGCGCGCCGACAAGATCGTCGGGCAGCAATGGGATTCGGTGCTGACGGTTCGCGACCCCAGAGGCGGTGCGTTCGCCGCTGGCGCTTCTCCCATCGAAATGGCGTTAGCCACGGGCCGGCAACACCAGGGCGAAGTGCGCCTGACCAGATCCGACGGCTCGCATCTGCCGGTCATCGCCAGTTGCAGTCCGCTCAGCAGATCCGAAGGCGGCCTGGTCCTCACGCTCAACGACATCAGCGAGCTGCGCCGCGCGGAAGGAGTGGTCAACGAGCGTGCCGATCAGCTGGCGCTCCTCAACCGCGAACTGCACGACAAGTCCGAAACCACGACTCGTCTGGTGAAGCTTGGCGAACTGCTGCAGGCCTGCGTCACCTTCCCGGAAGCGTTCTCGGTGGTCGGCACGGCCATGGCCGAGTTCCTCGGTGGCTTGAGCGGAACCGTCCACTTGACCAGCGCGTCGCGCAACCTGGTGGAAGAGATGGCGCATTGGGGCGACGTCCGCTCGAGCGCCACGCAATTCGCGCCGGAAGACTGCTGGGCGCTCAGGCGCGGCCAGGAACATGTCGCTGGCCCCGGCATGCTCACGCCGCGCTGCGCGCATATCACCGAGAACGGCAAGAAGGGCTATGTCTGCATGCCTCTGGCGGCCCAAGGCGAGACGCTGGGCATCCTTCATCTGTGCGAGCCGAATGCGGCCGAGAAGCCACAATGGCTGACTGAAAGACAGCAGATCCTGCGAGGTGTCGTCGACACGCTGGCGCTCGCCCTGGCCAATCTGCGCCTGCGCGAGACGTTGCGGCAGCAGTCGATCCGCGATCCGAACACCAGTCTGTTCAACCGGCGATATCTCGAGGAGACGAGCAGCCGCGAACTGCGCCGGATGGAGCGCTCGGGCCAGCCGCTGGTGATCATCATGCTCGATGTCGACCATTTCAAGCAGTTCAACGATACGTTCGGCCACGAAGCCGGCGATCTCGTCCTGAAGCAGGTCGCCGCCACCTTGATCGAGCACGCCAGGGATAGCGATGTCGTGTCGCGCTACGGCGGCGAGGAGTTTGCCCTGGTCATGCCGGGAAGCTCGGTCCAGGAAGGTGCCGAGCGGGCGGAAGCGCTGCGCCAGGCAATCAGGAAGCTTCATTTGACGCATCGCGGCCGAACGCTGGGCACCGTCACAGCCTCGTTCGGTGTCGCCGCCTACCCCGAGCATGGCGTGGGCTGGGCCGAATTGACCAACGCCGCGGATCACGCGCTCTACGAGGCCAAGGGTAGTGGGCGCGACCGCGTCGCCATCGCGCTGGGCAACGCGTCCGGCGAGCGACCTCCGATCCAGTTGGTACCAGCCCCGAAAAGCAGCTGAGACCGTTTGGGGTAGAGCACTCGGCCCGGCCCGCGATAGTCATCCTGCGCCTGCCAAGAGGGATCAGGCAAGTTCTCTCTGCCCTCGAGGTCTCGCGCGCGGGCTCTTCCTGAGCGGCCGCGGTCTTGCCGTCCTTCAGACCTCCACACTGTCAGAGGATCCGGCTCTTTTCGGCTGCGGCATTGGTTGTTCGGGCTATTTCAACCCCCAAATGTCCCAAATTTACCTTTGTGCCGACGGGGCTTCCCCTGCGCAAGCAGCGGATGTAAGGATATATTAGCAATTTGTTAAGTTCGAAGCGAGGTATGCGTAAGGGGAGTTTGGTGATGAACTTCAGAGGCCTGATCAAGCGTGCTGAAGACGTGGATAAAGCGATCCAGGACCTGCAGATCGATTTGGCGGACGCGCTGGATGCAAGTCTCGACGCCGACGACCTGGTGCCGTCGGAGAGCGACGATGTGCCGGATGCCCAGGCGGCACCCGATGACGGGCCACCCCAGGCCGACGCGGCAAATGACGACAACGCCAGCAAGGCCGACGCCGCGGGCGATGCGGACAGTTCCGAAACCGCGCCACGACTGACGGCCCATACACAGACCCGGCTGGCTGCATTGAGCGCCTTCGAGGGTCTCTTCCATGACGCCAGGGACTATCTGGAGGAGATCAACGACAAGCTGTCGGAGATCGGCACCTCACACCATCTGACGCGTGAATTCCTCAACATCCTGCACAGCGACATCCTGCGCGCCAACGAGCTGGAGGTCGCTAATGCCGCCCTGGCCGCCGAACAAAGGGCGCTGTCGGAGAAGCTGCACGATGCGACGAGAAAGCTGCGCGAGCGTGAAGGCGCTTTCGAAGCGCTGCAGCAGCGCGAGACAAGCCTGGTTCAGGACCGGGAGACGCTTCGTGCGGCACTTGCCGCGGTAAGGCTGGAACTGGTGGAGACAGCCAATGCGAGCGCCAAACGTGAAGCGGAGTTCGGCGACATCGCCAAGCGGCTGACCGCCAGGACAGTCGAGGCCAACAGGCGCTTGCGCGAAAGCAAGATGCTGCGCGAAAAGCACGTCAACCTGTCGCTCGAACTCGACAAGGCGCTGAAGCGGGAATCGCAGGCGCGCCACAGGCTCGACGAGCTGTCGGCGGTCCATGCCAGCGAAGCAGCGCGGCTGGCGGAGCTGCTGGCCGCGCTCGGCAAGAGCGAGAAAGAGGAGATGCGGCTCCAGAAGTCGCTCGAGGCCGCACAGGCGAAGCTGTCGGAAACGAACGAAGCAGCACGCATGATGGAAGGCGACAAGGAAGCCGAGCTGGCTCGCAGCCAGGCGGAAATGCGCGGGTTGAGCTCGGAGATCCAGAACCTGCAATCGCGGCTGGAGCAAACCTCGACCGAAAACAGCGAAGCCGCAGGCGAGATCGCCAGGCTCAAGAGCGAACTGAACGATGCCTTGGCCGAAAAGAAGATCGCCGATGAAAGATTGTCGGCGCTGACCCAGGAGAGCGAAAGCGACAAGATGAGTCTTTCCAAGGTGAACGCCAACCTTTCTCAGCTGACGCTGCAACAGGCGTCCGAACAGATACAGTTCGACGTGCAGAGTCAGGAATGCGAGGACCTCAAAGCCGAAATCGCATCGCTCAATGCCCGGATCAAGGAACTGCTGCCCTACGAGCGGCTCCACAAGGCCACCAATGGCAGGCCGCGCGAGGACGGCGTGGTCGAGATAACCGGGGCGATGGCGAAGAAAGCACGGACGACGGGCAGGCGGCGCATGCGCAGGAATGTCGGCGCCGCTAGCTGAAGTGTGGCGCTGAAGGGCTTCAGGCGACCCGCTTCAGGTCTTTTGTGCATGGGAGGCCGGCACCTCACCCGGAGAGTAAGCCCAATGGGGCACCGGCCAGGCGGATCGACAGGTCCGCCGCACAGGCAAGGTAGCGCGCCTCGGTCCCGCACGGCATTGGTGCGATCACGGAAGGTGCCAGCGGCACTTCCCCAAGCTTCTGATTCGAACCTTTGCGACGGCCCGCCGGCCGGAGGCTGCAAACACGCCCGGGAAACGATCGCGGCCGGCCCGGTGCCTCCTCAGTCGAGCGGCTCGTGCTGATAAAGCTCGTCCATGCTGAGCGAGGCCAGGGCGCCGAAAGGGGCCTGCTTTTTCACGCGGCCGCCGCTCAGGATGACCACGTCGTCGCAGAACGAGATTGTGCTGTGGTGGTGGCTGATGACGATGGTCGTGCGGCGGCCGGCTCTCGACTTCAGGGTCTCGACGATGGCCGCTTCCGACAGCCCGTCCACCGCATTGGTGGCTTCGTCCAGGATGAGGAGATCGGGATCGCGGACCAGGGCTCTCGCCAAGGCGATCCGCTGCCTCTGTCCCGCCGACAGATTGACGCCCCTGTAGCCGACCAGCGTCTCGTAGCCCTGAGGCAGCCTTTCGATGAACTCGTGCGCTTCGGCCAGTCTTGCGGCGGCCTCGGCGTCGCCGGCTGTCGCCGTATCCTGCCCGTAGGTTATGTTTTCAAAAATGCTGCCATCGACCAGTTCCAGTTCCTGACTGGCCAGGGCGATGTGCCGTCGCCACTGGCTGGCGTCGATCCCGTCGAGCGGCGATCCATCGACGAGGATGCTGCCAGTGTCCGGTTCGACGAAGCGGCACAGGAGATTGACGATCGTCGTTTTGCCGGCGCCCGAGCGGCCGATCAGCGCCGTCGAGCGGCCGCCGCGGATTTCGAATGTCGCCGCATGCAGCACGACCTCGCGCCGGTCCGTACCGGAATAGGTGAATGTCACATCGTCGAACTTGATGCCCTGGCGCAGGCCGTGGAACGGCTCGTCGCCTTGCGGCGGTTGCGGCTTGCCGGCGGGATCCAGCAGCCATGTCACCTCTTCGAGCGATCCGCTCAGGCCCTGCAGCTGGCTCCACGACCCCTGCAGGGCCCGCATATGCGGCTGCAGCCTGTAGAGCAGGATGACGAAGGCGATGATCAGCGGGAAACTCACCTGCGCCAGCCAGGCGCCGATCACCACCGCCAGGAACAGCATGGCGTGGAGAACCTCCGTCAGCGGCGGCAGCGCTCCCTGGCGCACGAGCAGCGCGAAGGAGGCGCGGCGAACCGCATCCGACGCCGTGTCGAATATCGCCTTTTCCCGGTTCTCCTGTCCGAAGATGCGGATCAGCCGTCCGGCATGCACAAGGTGAAGCATCTGCGAGGCGAGGTGGCCGTTGCGCGAAGCGACGCTGCGGCTGGGCTCCTTCAGATTGGCAGAGAGGATAGCGTGCGCGATCTGGACGAGCGCCAGTCCGAGCGTGACCAGAAGCGTCATGCGCCACGAAAGCAGCAACAGGAAAGCCAACAGGATGATGGCGGCCGATGCGCTGACGATGGCCGACAGCATGATCTGGATCGCATCGGAGGCCCGCCAGGACTCGTTGGAGATGATGTTGAGCAGGCGTCCGGGGCTTTGCCGCAGGAAGAATGGGTAGCCGACCCGCAACAGCTGCTCCGACAGGGCGCCACGGATGGAATGGCTTGCCTTGCCGGAGATGAAGGTCGTCAGCAGCGTGTTGGCGAAGGCGAAGACGTTCTTCAGGATGATCGAGCCGAGGATGGCGACCGAAATGACGATCAGCCGGTCGCGCTCGCTCAAGCCCGATCCGACATGCTGGAGGACAGCGGAGAAGCCGCCCATTCCGGCCGCATCCCCGTGTCCCATGATGATGCCCAGCAACGGGATGATCAGGCCGATGCCGAACCCTTCGAGGACGGCGCTGAGCAGGCCGAGTACCACCACCGCCGGAAGCAGGCGCAGTTGCCGCTTTCCGAACGCCCGGAACAGCATCGGCAGGTTTGGCGGCAGCATTGGCATTATTGCGTTTCACCTCGCCTGGGCATTGGCTTGCTGATCTTGCCGCACTGGCTCGGCCCGCGGCCGTCTGGCCAGCAGGAGAACCGCGAACCTGGCCGCGCCGAGCAAATTCATGGCGACGATCGGCCAGTGCGGCAGGTTGAGTTCACGATCGAAGGCGGGTCCTCCCGCCAATTCCCTGATAGCCCCTCTTGCGGCCCAGTAGAAATGGCGAAGCAGCCAGGGCGCGTGGCGAACATGCTTCAGGCAGAGCCCGCCATTGCCCAGGCTGTAGTCGCGGTGCAGCTTCTCGATGGCTTTGCGATCCCGCCGGCCATGATGATGGAATATCGTCATATCAGGCACATACTCGACTGCGATGCCGAGCAGCATCGCCCGCACGAGGTAATCGGTATCCTCGGCCGACCGCATTGGTCCGCCGGCGCCGAAGCGTTCGTCGAAATAGCCGATGCGGGCCGCGACATCGCGGTGCATCGTCATGTTGCAGCCCAGCACAAAACCGCCGGGATGAACATCCGGCGTCAGCCGCTCGCGCACCCACGAGCGCTTGATGGTGAACGGCAAATCCCTGGGATCGCCAAGCTCGACACGGCCTCCCCGGATGAGCCATCGTTCCCCGGACGCATAGTGTCGCTCCAGATCGCGCAAATAGTCGCAATGGACGGCGCAATCATCGTCGACGAAGACCAGCACACGGCCGCGCGCACGCCTCAGCCCGGCGTTGCGGGCAGCCGCCAGCCCGGGGCGCGGCTCGCAAACGGGCGTGAATGGAATGTCCGATGTAGCGGCGATGCTGGCCAGGCGTTCGGCCGTCCGATCGCTCGAACCATTGTCGACCACAACGAGTTCGGCCGCGAAGCTGGCATGCGCGCGGCACGCGGCTTGCACCGACTTGATACAGGCATCGAGCACGGCGACGCGGTTGCGCGTGCAGATGATGAAGCTGACTTCCGGCGCCGATCGTTCCGGGCGGGGACCGGCCGGGGCAGGGCCAAGCGCCGTCGAACGATCGCGCTGCAGAGGTTGGTTGGCTTTGACGATCATGCCTTTAACTCAACCGATGAGACGCCAGAACCGCCGCGGCGGGCGCGGATTTGAAGAAGTATGCCATGGCATCGGCTTGTCTGGCGGCCGACAGCGAGGCAAGGCTGAGCCAGGGCGCCCAGGCGCCGGGCCGCAGCGCATATTGCTCGCGGCGCCGGATGGCATTCCATTTCGCGGTCCGCGTCAGCAATTCATGCGTCAGCGCGGGCTGCTTTTCGTCGGCCACCAGCTGGTAGAGGAAATAGAACAGGTTCAGCGCGCCGGCCTCGAAGCTCGGCCGCGTCGCCGCCGGCAGCGAGCGGATTTCCTCCTCCAGCGCGACGATGAAGCCGGCCGCACGGGCAACCGTGTCGTGGCTGACCGCGTCGCCAATGTCGCGCAGGTCCCGCGTGGCCTGCGCCAGGCCCTCGCGCTCGAGGTTCTCGGCCACGATCCGCAAATGCGTCCTGCGCATCTCCTTGACGTGCCGGCTGGTCACGCTTGCCTGATGGACGCGGTACACGACCAGGTTTTCGGGCATCATGGCTGCCGGGTAGCGGCTGGCCAGCCGCCTGAAAAGATCGAAGTCCTCGGCGTGCCTGTAGGTCTGGTCGTAGTGGAGAACGCCGTCGTCGATGACCTTCCTGTTGTAGACGACCGTCGGGTGCATGAAGATCGTGAAGAACATCGCCAATACAGGGATGCGGCCGAACTGGAACACCGGATCCGGCCTGCCGATGGCGATGCGGCCGCGGATCAACATGTCGACGCCGGCGCCGCAGAAGCCCAGTTCGGGCCGCCGCTCGAACAGCGCCACCTGGCGCGACAAACGCCAGGGATAGGCGACGTCGTCGGCGTCCATCCGCGCGACCAGTTCGCCCCGGGCGAGCGCCAGCCCTTCGTTGAGCGTCGCGACAAGGCCGCGGTTTTCACGCGAGACGATCGAAATGCGGCTGTCGGCCTTTTGGCAGCGCTCGAGTATCTCGAGCGAATTGTCGGTCGAGCCGTCATCGATAGCGATGATCTCCAGGCGGCCGTAGTCCTGCCGCAGGATGCTTCCCAGCGCGGCGGCGAGATAGGGGCCGGCATTGTAGACCGGCAACAGGACGGAGACGAGCGGCGCGGCGGTCATCGTCTTGCATCCGTGCGCTGGAGTTCGAGCGCCGGTGTGCGGCCATCGGGCGATCCGCCGGCCGCCGTCGCGAGCCAGCCGCCAGGGCTGCCCTGTGCGGAGCGGGTGCGCGCGACATAGGGGAAGTGGCGCTTCAGGCTGTTGAGCGGCCTCTCGAAAACCACCCAGGAAATCGAGGCCGCGACAATCGTGGCGGCGCTCGCAACCAGGAATCGCCCTGGCCCTTGCTCCGAGACGTTGAGCGGAATCCAGGGCTGCGCCTTGACGGCGAGCGACAGCAATATCGGATGGTAGAGATAGATGCCGTAGCTGATGCGGCCGAGGCCAAGCAGCGGCGGCAGTTCGGCAAGCCTGCCCAGGATGCCGCCAAGGCCGCGCGAACAGGCGGCTACGATGACCATCAGTGGCACCAGGGGCAGGACTTCTCGCAGCACCCAGCGGGCCCATTCCAATGTCGGATCGGCGGGCTCTGGGACTAACCACTCAATCGCCAGGAATGCGGCGGCGAAGGCAGGCCAGCCCAGCCGCATCCAGTGCGGCAGGCCGGCGCCCCTAAAATGCCAGCAGGCAAGCAGCGCGCCCGAAGCCAGCGCGTCCATGGATGCCGGCGGCAGCAGGTCGCGCGCCAGCGCCGGGGTGGCAGTGATCGGCCAATAGAAGCGATAGGCCAGCGACAATGCGATGACGGCGATGCAGATGGCCTCGAAGCGGCGGCGTGGGGCCAGCAGGACGACCAGCGGCCAGGCAAGATAGAACTGCTCCTCGATGCTCAGGCTCCAGAAATGGCCCAGCACCCAAGGGTTCCAGTTATTGTGCTGCGCATACCAGAAGTTCGACAGATAAAGCGCATGCCAGACCAGCGATCCTCTGGATTGATCCAGGTCAACCAGCCAGACGAAACCCAGGACGGCAAAATAGGGCGGGAATATCCGCAACATCCGCCTGATGTAGAAGGAGCGCAGCGCGGGGCCGGTTTCGAATTCGGTGGCCGAACGCGCCTCCAGCAGCAGGCGCGTGATCAGGAAGCCGCTCAGCACGAAAAACAGCCGCACGCCGATATGGCCCCAGAACGAAGGTCCCTCCGCGAAGAAATGGGAATACAACACCATCGTTACGGCGATGGCTCTCAACGCATCAAGTTGGATGTCACGGGCGCTTCCCATCAGCGGCTTCCGCGGCATTGATGTCCGCGACGTATCCGCCAGCCGGTCGTTTCGGGCACCAGGCGGACGAGATCCGCCAGGGCACCGGCACCGTCAAACCTTCGCTTTGCGGGTCCGATCGCGGCGAGTCCGATCGGGCCGGGCTCGAAATCGACGGACGAACAGCACAAGTTGGTCAACGTGCCGGAATCCTCCACAGCGTATGTCCAGTCGCAAACGAACCCCAAAGGAATGGTTCGGCCACCCTATTGTGCGGCGCAACACAAAAAATCTACCGGGATGAAATACTTATGTGAGCAAGCGCTAAAGATTCCTGCTTCGGCTGATTGGGAGGACGTCGTAGGCTGACGCAATAAGATAGGCCTAATCTTTTGTTAAACCAGGCGAAATTTCGGAGTCTGTGTTTTTTGCCGAGTGGATTGGCTCTGGTTACGCCGAGAAATGGGCTGGAACCATTGGCTTTGCGCGGTGCAGCATCGTCGCCGTCTTTTTCTTGCCGTAAGGCTCACTGCTCCCGAGGCAGGCATTCCGTCCAACGGGAACTCGTACGTAACGCCCCTCACACTGCCTCGAACACCACCGTCTGTTCCAGCCCGCCGCCCCGGCGGTTTTGCAGCGTCACGATGCCGCCGTAGCGCTCGATGATTTCCTTGGCGATGGCGAGGCCAAGACCGGCTCCGGGGACGGATTGCAGGCGGCCGGGGTCGACGCGGAAGAAGGGCTCGAACGCCTTGTTCAGGAGTTCCGTGGGTATGCCCGGGCCATGGTCAGATATGGTCAGCACGGCGCGATTGTCGGCTGCGGCCAGGTCGATGCGGCACGCCTTGCCATGGGTGGCGGCGTTGACGATCAGGTTGCGCAAGGCGCGGCGCAGGCCAAGCGCGCCGGCCCGCACGCAAACCTTGTCCAGGTGCCCGATCGAGACGGCATGGCCGAGCGATACCATCTCGGCTTCGATATCGCGCACCGTCTTTGCCAGGTCGACCGGTTCGACGGCGTCCTGGTTCACTTCTTCGCGCACCAGGCGGATGGCGCTATCGGCGATGCGGTCGAGTTCGTCGAGGTCGTGAAGCCATTTGTCGCGTTCGTCGTCGAGGAATTCGGCGCGCAGCCGCATGCGCGTCATCGGCGTTCGCAGATCATGGCCGGCGGCGGCGACCAGCCGCATTCGGCTTTCCATGGCGGTCCGCAGCCGCGACGAGAGCTGGTTCAGCGCATGCGCGGTGGCCTTGACCTCGGCCGAGCCCACTTCCGGCACCGCCGCCAGCACGCCGTCCGATCCGATCTTGGAGACGGCGGCCTCCAGCATCTCGAGCGGGCGGATCAGCACCGAGGTGAAATAGACCGACACCGCCGTGGCGCCGGCGACGATCAGCGAGATCCAGCCGGCCAAGACCAGCCATTCGCGCCTTGGCGGCTTGAGATGCGGCACCTCCATGATCGCCCAGCGGCGGTCAGGCAGGTGCATCGATGCGATCTGGCCGGGTTCGTCCGTCTTCTCGTTGACGACCGCCGGAAAGTCGAGGCCACGGCGGTGCAGGATGTCATTGAGCATCGCCGTTTCCGCACGAGCCACCTTGCCGCCCGCCGGATGGTCGGCGAATTGCACCCGCAGGACGTCGGGGATCGGCCCCGGCAAAAGCCGCACCACCAGTTCCATCTGTTGGGCAATCCAGGGCACGGTCAGTTCCGGCGGCGGTCCGCCGCCGCGCACGCTGATGACGGCGGCCGTCGCCAGGCCGACGACGCCGACGATCGAGGCGACCAGCAGCAGGATGAGACGGCGGCGCAGCGAGTTCACGCGTGGCTCTCCACGGTGTCTACGCGCGCGGTGAGTTGGTAGCCGCCATTGCGCACGGTCTTGAACAGCGGCCCGTCGCCGGTGTCGGAAAATTTGCGGCGCAGCCGGCTCACCAGCACATCGACCGAACGCTCCAGCGGGTCGCGCTCGCGGCCTTGCGTCAGGTCGAGAAGCTGGTCGCGCGATAAAAGCCGGCCGGGACGGTCGAGAAACACCTGCAAGAGGTCGAACTCGGCGCCCGTAAGGTCGACGGCCACGCCTTGTGCATCCGTCACCTTGCGGGTGTCCGGCTCCAGCCTGTAGCCGGCGAAGCGGTAGGTACGCGCGCGCGGGGAGGCGGGCGCCTCCTCGGGAGCCGAGCGCCTGAGCACGGCACGGATGCGGGCAATGAGCTCACGCGGGTTGAACGGCTTGCCGAGATAGTCGTCGGCGCCGAGTTCCAGGCCGATGATGCGGTCGACATCTTCTTTCAGCGCCGTCAGCAGGATGACCGGGATATGCGGCTTGCGGTCACGCAAGGCCCGGCAGATATCGAGCCCCGAGCCGTCCGGCAGCATGACGTCGAGCACGATCAGGTCGAACTGGCCCGCGCCCAGCCTCTGTTCGCATTCGCGCCGGTCCGCCGCAGCTGTGACACGAAAGCCCTGGCTGTCGAGATAGCGCTGGAGAAGCGTCCTGATCTCGCGGTCGTCGTCGACGACGAGGATATGGGGTTGTGACTGCATGACCGTGCCCTTGCCTTGGCCGCGATTATAGGGAGAGCCGCATCCAAGCGGCACGGAAAATTGCAACTGAATGTTTCCGGCAGGCCGTGGGAAACATTCAGTTACAAATTGCCCTCTTGCGGAAACCTTCGGCAATACGCCGACGCGAAGCGGACAAATACGCTTCCTATCCTCTCATTTGTCCGAAGCATGAGAGAAAGGAACACCGTCATGCGAAGCAGACTTCTTGCGCTCGGCCTGTTTTCCGTCGCCGCAATTCACCCCGTGCTGGCGGCACAGCGCGATCCGGGTGCCGCCCCCGGCGAGCCGCCACCGGTCATGGCCCAGCAGAGTGGGGCAATGCAGGATGGACCCGATCATGGCCCGATGGCCGGACCCGGCCCGCACGGGCCGATGCGGCATGGTCCGCAGGGTTTTGGCCCGCGAGGTTTTGGACCAGAAGGCTTTGGCCCCCGCCGCATGGGTCCGCCGCCGGAATTCATGCTGGCCGCCCGGCTGGCCGCGCTCGAGATCCGCGTCGGCATCCGCTCCGAGCAGCTCGACGCCTGGCGCGACTACACCAGCGCGCTGCAGGCCGTGCTGGCGCCGCCACGGCCCGATCATGGGCGGCCCGGTGGTCCTGATAGCTCCGGCGGTCCTGAAGCGAAGGGCTCCGACTCAGCCGGCCCTGACGGCAAGCGCGATCCCTTCGCCTTCCAGGAAAAACTGGCCGACGACGTCACGGCCCGCGCGGTTTCGGCCGGCAAGCTGAAAGACGCGATCGCGGCACTGCGCGCCAAGCTGACGCCCGAACAGCTCGAAATCCTCGCTTCGGCGGAACGTCCCCACGGACCACCCCCCGGTCCCTGGGGCGGTCCGCCGGATGATGCAGCCGGCCCCCGAGGTCTGCCCAACGATGGCAGTCCGCCGCCCCAGCCCGGGAACGGCTGAGAACTCTGACCGGCTGCGCCGGCCGGCCCGGTACCCAACCCGTTCTCGGGCCGGCCGGTCTCTTTCAGGGATGGCGGGCGTATCTTCGCCATCCCTGTTTTTCAAATCATGCCCAGTTCAAATCAAACGGAAGCACGACAATGTGGGAAGCCATGATACTGCTGCGGCTGCTCGCGTCCGCCAGCCCGAGATTGTCACTCGACCATGCCGGACGCGGTCTTCCGCTGTCCGGACGCGGTCTTCCGCTGTCCGGACGCGGCCTGCCACTGGCTCTGCCGGCCGACACGCTGAAGGGCGCGATCCGCCTGCGCTTCGCCGCCTGGCGACTGTCGCTTCCGCTCTCGCAGTCGCTCGACAACCATGGACATCACGACCGCAAGATCGCGTGAACTCCGGCAAGGCGCTTGGCATGTCCTCGCTGATCGGCATAATGATGTTGGTGGGCATCGCGGCCAGCTACTCGACCTTCGAGCAGCTCCGGCCGACGAGAAGGAGCGCGACATGAGCCGCTTCGAAGCATTGCTCGTCGCCGCCCGCCGACGGGTGCGGCCTATCATCATATGGATCGGCATGCCCTCGACCAAGCGGTCCATTGCCAGCGCGTACGCAACTCCAGGGAAAGATCCAGGCCATGATTTCCAAGTCTAGCCAGCCTCGTTTTTCGGCGCGCCGTCTGGCGCCCTGGGCCGCGATGTTCGCCGCCACTCTTCTGCTGGCGGCCTGCTCGCAGGAGGGCAGCGCCCCCGCCGGCATGGGCGCGCCCGGCAAACCGGAAGTCGGTGTCGTCACCTTGCATCCGCAATCGGTGGCGATCACCGCCGAGCTGTCGGGACGCACGGCGGCCTCGCTGGTTGCCGAGGTGCGCCCGCAAGTGAACGGCATCATCCAGCAGCGCCTGTTCAAGGAGGGCAGCGAGGTGGCGGCTGGACAGCCGCTCTACCTCATCGATCCGGCGAGCTACAAAGCGTCGTATGACAGCGCGGTCGCCGCACAGCAGAAGGCGCAAGCGGCGGTGCCCACCGCACAGGCCAAGTTCGACCGTTATGCCGGTCTGTTGAAGCAGAACGTTGTTTCCAAACAGGATTATGACGATGCCGCCGCCACGCTGGCGCAGGCGCAAGCCGATGTCGCCTCGGCCAAGGCCAGTGCCGAGACGGCGCGCATCAGCCTCGACCGGACCTCGATCACCGCGCCGATCGCCGGCCGCATCGACAAGTCCACGCTGACGCCGGGTGCGCTGGTGACCGCCAACCAGGACACTGTGCTGACCACCATCCGTGCCCTCGATCCGATCAATGTCGACGTCACACAGTCGAGCACCAACCTGCTCAACCTGCGCCAGGCGATCTCGGAAGGGCGGCTGAAGTTCAGCGGCCCCAATGTCAGCGTCAAGCTGAAGCTCGAGAACGGCACCATCTACACGCAGACCGGCAAGCTGGAATTCGCCGGCGCCAATGTCGACCAGACCACCGGCACCTTCGCGCTCAGGGCCGAGTTTCCCAATCCCGACCGCCTGCTTTTGCCCGGCATGTATGTGCGGGCGCTGGTCGAGGAGGGCGTCGCCCAGAACAGCTTCCTGGTGCCGCAGCGCGCCGTCAGCCGCAACACCAAGGGCGAGGCCACCGCCATGGTCATCAATGCCGCGGGGAAGGTCGAGACCCGCGTCCTCGCGGTGCGCAACAGCGTCGGCAACAACTGGCTGGTGGATTCGGGTGTCGGCGACGGCGACCGTGTCATCGTCGAGGGCATGCAGCTGGTGCGCCCCGGCGGCGATGCAACGGGCGTCGAGGTGACGATCGACGAGACGACCGGCGAGGTCAAGGACCGCGGGCAAAGCGCTCCCGCCGCGCCAGCCGCGTCCAACGCCGCGAAACCGGCACCTGCCGCCGCGACCGGGAACTGAGCGATGTCCGTATTCTTCATCAACCGGCCGATCTTCGCCTGGGTGATCGCCATCGTGATCATGCTGGGCGGCCTCTTGGCGCTCACCTCGCTGCCGATCTCGCAATATCCGCAGATCGCGCCGACCACGGTCAACATCAGCGCCACCTATCCGGGCGCCGATGCGCAGACGGTGGAAAACTCGGTGACCAAGGTCATCGAGCAGGGCATGACTGGCATCGACAATCTCGACTATATGACGGCGACGTCGACCTCGACCGGTTCGGCCTCGATCACGCTGACCTTCACCACATCAGCCGATCCCGACACCGCCCAGGTGCAGACGCAAAACAAGCTGCAACTGGTGCAGTCACAGCTGCCGCAGGTGGTGCAAAGCAATGGCATCACCGTCTCCAAATCCTCGACCGGCTTCCTGATGGTCATCGGCTTCGTCTCGACCGACGGCAAGATGAACTCTACCGATCTCGCCGACTATGTCGACGCCACCGTCAACGACACGCTGAAGCGCGTCGAGGGCGTCGGCTCGACGCAGCTGTTCGGCTCCGGCTATGCCATGCGCATCTGGCTCGACCCGGACCAACTCGCCAAATACGCCCTGATGCCGAGCGACGTGGCTACCGCCATCGAAGCGCAGAACACGCAGGTTTCGGCCGGCCAGCTCGGCGGCCTGCCGGCGCGCAAGGGCCAGCAGCTCAATGCCACGGTGACGGCCAAGAGCCGGCTGCAGACCGCCGAACAGTTCCGCAACATCATCCTGAAGAGCCAGACGGACGGCTCGCTGGTACGCCTCAACGACGTCGCCACCGTCGAACTCGGCGCCGAAAGCTATACGACGCAGGCCAATTACAACGGCAAGCCGGCGGCGGGCGTCGCCGTCAACTTGGCGACCGGCGCCAATGCCATCAACACCGCCGAGGCGGTGCGTTCGACGATCGCCCGGCTGAGCTCGACCTTCCCGCAAGGCGTCGAGGTCGTCTATCCCTACGACACTTCGCCTTTCGTGCGGCTGTCGATCGAGGAGGTGGTCAAGACGCTGGCCGAAGCGATCGTGCTGGTGTTCCTGGTGATGTTCATCTTCCTGCAGAATTTGCGCGCCACCATCATCCCGACGATTGCCGTGCCGGTGGTGCTGCTCGGCACGTTCGGCGTGCTGTCGCTGTTCGGCTATTCCGTCAACACGCTGACCATGTTCGCCATGGTGCTGGCGATCGGCCTGCTGGTCGACGACGCCATCGTCGTGGTCGAGAATGTCGAACGCGTGATGCAGGAAGAGGGCCTGCCGCCGAAAGAGGCGACGCGCAAGTCGATGCACGAAATCACCGGCGCGCTGATCGGCATCGCCACCGTGCTTTCGGCCGTGTTCGTGCCGATGGCTTTCTTCGGCGGTTCGACCGGCATCATCTACCGGCAATTCTCGGTGACCATCGTCTCGGCGATGGTGCTGTCCGTGCTGGTCGCACTGGTGCTGACGCCCGCACTTTGCGCCACGATCCTGCGGCCGCCCAAGGACCATGCGACGCAGACCGGTCCGTTCGGCTGGTTCAACCGCGTCTTCGATCGCGGCACGCTTGCCTATCGCGACGGCTCGCACGGCATCATCAACCGGTCCTGGCGCTTCCTCGTCGTGTTCCTGGCCATCGTCGTTGCCGTGGGCTGGATGTTTGCCCGGCTGCCGAGTTCGTTCCTGCCGGAAGAGGACCAGGGCATCCTGATCACCAGCGTGCAGCTGCCGGTCGGCGCGACGCAGGATCGCACGGAGCGCGTGCTGGCAGAGGTGACCAACCATTATCTCAACCAGGAGAAGGACGTCGTCGACGGGGTGTTCACCGCCTCCGGCTTCGGCTTCGGCGGCGCAGGGCAGAATGTCGGCATCGCTTTCGTGCGGCTGAAGGATTTCGACCTGCGCAAATCGCCGGCTTCCGCCGCGCAGACAATCGCCGGCCGGGCGATGGGCGCGTTTTCGAAGATCAGGGATGCGCAGGTGTTCGCGCTCGCGCCTCCGGCCATCCAGGGCTTCGGCAACACCAACGGCTTCGACTTCTACCTGCAGGACGTCAACGGCGCTGGCCATGACGCGCTGATCCAGACGCGCAACCAGCTTCTGGCCCTGGCCGGGCAGAGCAAGCTGCTCGCCAACACAAGGCCCAACGGCCAGGAAGACCAGCCGCAATTCTCGGTCGACATCGACCAGGAAAAGGCCAGCGCGCTGGGCGTCAGCCTGGCCGACATCAACAACACGCTTTCCACCGCCTGGGGCAGCGACTACGTCAACGACTTCATCGATCGCGGGCGAGTGAAACCGGTCTATCTGCAGTCGGACCCGAACTTCCGCATGCAGCCGGAAGACCTGGACAAATGGCAGGTCCGCAACGCCAGCGGGGCGATGGTGCCGTTCTCGGCCTTTGCCTCCAGCCATTGGACATTCGGTTCGCCCAGGCTCGAACGCTACAATGGTTCGGCGGCGGTCGAGATCCAGGGCGCGGCGGCCACGGGCATCAGCTCGGGTGCCGCCATGGACGAGATCGACAAGCTTGTGGCGCAACTGCCCGCCGGCTATTCCCACGAATGGACAGGGCTGTCGCACCAGGAGAAGCTTTCCGGCAACCAGGCGCTGTCGCTCTATGCGATCTCGGCCCTTGTGGTATTCCTTTGCCTGGCAGCACTTTATGAGAGCTGGTCGATCCCGTTCGCGGTCATGCTGTCGGTGCCGATCGGCATCTTCGGCGCGCTACTGGCGGCAAGCCTGTTCGGCCAGTCGAACGACGTCTATTTCAAGGTCGGCCTTTTGACCACGATCGGTCTTGCCGCCAAGAACGCTATCCTCATCGTCGAGTTCGCCATCGAGCGGCAGGCCGCCGGCATGGGGCTGGTGGAGGCGACGCTCGAAGCGGCGCGACAGCGGCTGCGACCGATCCTGATGACGTCGCTGGCCTTCATCCTCGGCGTGTTGCCGCTGGCGATTGCCAGCGGCGCGGGCTCGGGCGCGCAGAACTCCGTCGGCATCGGCGTGATGGGCGGGATGATCGCAGCGACGGTGATCGGCGTCTTCCTGGTGCCGCTGCTGTTTGTCACGGTGCGGCGCATCTTCAAGGGCAGGGCGGCCAAACCAGATGCGGGCGAGACGCCGGTGACGGCCAACCAGCAATAAGGAAAACTTCACATGACAGGTTTGGAACGTGGCTCGGTGGCCGCGAGGCGGCTTCTTGCGCCTATGATTACCGCTGCCCTGCTCGCGGGATGCGTCGTCGGTCCGGATTATCAGACGCCTATACTGGCGATGCCAGCAAGCTGGAGCGGCCACAAGCCGACAAAGCCTGCCCAGCCGGCGCTACTGTCGAAATGGTGGCAGCGGCTACGCGATCCCGAGCTGAACACGCTTGTCGAGGAAGCGGTTGCCGGCAATCTCGATGTCGCCACCGCCAAGGCAAAAATCCGCGAGGCGCGCGCCAGCTACCGCCAGAGTGCAGGCACGTTGCTGCCGTCGGCCGAGGGCTCCGGCTCGGTCTCCCGCAACAAGTCGTCAGAAGCCACGTCTGGCTCTGATGCCACCTACAGCGAGTATCAGGCCGGCTTTGACGCCAGCTGGGAACTCGACCTGTTCGGCGCCAACCGCAGGGGCGTCGAGGCCGCGCGTTACGGGCTGGACGCCTCGCAGGAGGAACTGCGCTCGACGCTTCTCACCCTGGTCGGCGATGTCGCTTCCTACTATACCCAGGCGCGCGGCTACCAGGCCCGCATCGCGCTCGCCCGGCGCTCGGCCGCGTCGCAAAGGCAGACCGCCGAACTTACCCGCACCATGGCGCAGGCGGGCACGGCGACCGCCGCCGATGTCGCCAAGGCGATGGGGCAGGCAGCGAGCACCGAAGCCGCGGTGCCGACACTGGAGGCAAGTTATATGCAGGCCGTGCATCGTCTCTCGGTGCTGACAGGCCGTCCGCCGTCCGCACTCAGCGATCGGCTGAAGCGTGTCGCGCCGATCCCGACGCCGCGCCTGCCGATCCCGACCGGCATTCCCGCCGACATCCTGCTGTCGCGGCCCGATTTGCGCATGGCGGAGCGCCAATACGCGCAATACACCGCCAAGATCGGCCAGGCAGAGGCCGCCCGCTATCCCTCGGTCAGCCTGACGGGAGACATCAGCACGGCGGCGCTGAAGCTTGGCGATCTCGGCAAGAATTCGTCGATCGGCTGGTCGTTCGGGCCGACGCTCAGCGTGCCCTTGTTCAATGCCGGCCAATTGCAGGCGGCCGTCGAGGTTGCCAAGGCGCAGCGCGATCAATATTTCATCGCATACCGGTCTTCGGTGCTGACGGCGCTCGAGGATGTGGAGAATGCGCTCGTGCTGTTGTCGCAGGAGCGCATCAGGATCGGCAAGCTGGCCTCTTCCGCGAAATCCTATGGCAATGCCGCAAGCCTTGAAGGCACGCTCTACAAGGCCGGCGAGACAGGCCTGCTCGATGTGCTCGACGCCCAGCGCTCGCTCTATTCGGCCGAGGACTCGCTGCTGCAAAGCCGCGTCTTGCTGGCGACCAACTACATCGCCCTCAACAAGGCGCTCGGCGGCGGCTGGGATGGCACGGTGGACAGCGGCAAGCCGGAGATCGTCGACGTCAAGACCGGTCCACGGCTGGCGTCGAAGCCGGCCGCGTGAGGCGCTCCCAAGGCGTCGACTGCTTGCTTCGAGGCTGCTGCGCGATACCGCCCATCGCCGATGCGGGGCGTGAAAATGCCGCCTCGTGCTTTGGCGATGGCGGGGCGATCGCATCGCTGTTATTGATGGTGACCACACAGCACAGGCGCCGCAGATGACATCCGATACACAGAAGGCCGAAGCGGTCGGGCAGTTGCTCGAAACGCCGGACCTTGCCAGCGCGCTCGAAAGCGAACAGTTCAAGAAATTCCTCGACCAGGTACCGATCGCCATTGCCGTCTCGGGCCTGGATTCGAAGGAGCGTGTCGTCTACGCCAATCCGGAATTCGAGAAACTGTCCGGCCTCAAGGCGGCGACGCTCGCTCGGCAACACTGGGCGGCGCTTTCCGGCACCGGCCTGCACAAGCAGAAGGACCGGCCGCTGTTCGAGGCCGTGGTCGAGGACACCGATTTCATCGGCACGTTCCGGCTGGAGCGGACAGAAGACCAGCCGGCGATCGTCGACGTCTATTCCAACGTCATCGAGGACGACAATGGCAAGGCCTGCTTCCGGCTGGTGGCGCTGGTCGACGTCTCGGCCCATGGCGAAACGGAGGATCCGCGATCGATCGATGAACGCATCCGCGAGAAGGACACGCTGCTGCGCGAACTGCAGCACCGGGTGAAGAACAATCTGCAGATGATCACCGCACTGATCCGGATGGAGACGCGCAACGCGGCCGAACCGGATCAGAAGCGTTTCGAGAGGCTGGCAGGTCGCGTCGATGCGCTGGCAATCCTCTACCAGACGCTGTCGGGGGACGATGAAAAGGACGAGGTCGATCTTGGCGTCTATCTCAGCCAGATCGCGTCGGCGGTGATGAACTCGCATGCGGTCGAGGGCATCCGCCTCGACATGAAGGTCGACACCTATCCGGTGTCGATCAATGTCGCCATGCCGACCGGGCTGGTGGTGAACGAACTTTTGACCAATGCGCTCAAGCATGCCTTCCAAGGGCGAGACGGCGGCACGATCACGCTGCACAGCATCGTTGACGGCGATGGCTGCCGCATCGTGATCGCCGATGACGGCATCGGCCTGCCGGACGGCGAGAGCTGGCCCAAGCGCGGTAAGCTCGGGGCGCTGATCGCCCGCTCGCTGACCGAGAATGCTAGGGCGGAGTTCGACGTGAGGTCGAGCGCTGCCGAGGGTACGCGGGTCACCATCGTCTTCAAGCGCTCGGCTGCCACCGCCTAAAGCGTTGTCGTTGCGCTCTCACACCTACAGGATCATCTCCAGCTATTCCTTGTCCGCCGCGGCAATGAACGCTTCGCGGCCCGGGAGGCTCATAGCGTGCCTGCAGTCCTTGCCCTAGCAGCCAGTTGCCGCTGCCTCACGACAGGCCGGCCGGTTCGCCCTATCTCCATGCGCCGGTCGGGTTTGGACCCGGCGGTATGGAGGATGGGATCACGTGACATCGACGCCGATTGCCAGTCGCGAAGCGGCGCCCTTGCCGGTCGCGGCACTGATGGGCGCCATGGTGTCGATCCAGATCGGCGCCACCTTCGCCAAGGGCCTGTTCCCGCAGATCGGCGCGCAAGGCACGACGACGCTCAGGCTGGTCATCGGTGCGCTGATGCTGATCGCGGTGTTGCGGCCCTGGCAGATGCGGCCCTCGCGTGCCACCATGCCGTGGCTGGTCGCCTATGGGGTGACGCTCGCCGCGCTCAATCTCCTGTTCTACGCAGCGCTGGCCAGGATTCCGCTCGGCATCGCGGTAGCGCTGGAGTTTACCGGCCCGCTTCTGGTGGCGACCTTGAGCTCGCGGCGCGCCAGCGACTTTGCCTGGATCGCGCTGGCGGTGGCCGGCATCCTGCTGTTGTCGCCCTTCGTTCATTCCCTCGCGCCGCTTGATCCGATCGGGGTGATGCTGGCGCTGGCGGCCGGCGGGTTTTGGGCGCTCTACATCGTGCTGGCCCAGAAGGCCGGCGCGGAGCTTGGCACTCGCACCACCGCCTACGGCATGGCGATCGCCGCCGTGCTGGTGCTGCCCTTCGGTGTGGCACAGGCGGGAACCGCGCTGCTGGCGCCGTCGATCCTGGTCAGCGCGCTGCTGGTCGGCCTGTTTTCCAGCGCGTTGCCATTCTTCCTGGAGATGGTGGCGCTGACCCGCATGCCGGCGCGCATCTACGGCACGCTGACCTGCCTGGAGCCGGGGCTGGGCGCACTGGCCGGCTTCCTGTTCCTGCATGAAAGCCTGACCGCAACGCAATTGGCCGGGATCGCAGCCGTCGTTGTCGCCGCCTTCGGCACGGCGCTGACATCACGGCCGCCGGTTCCATCGCCGGAGTAGGGTGGGGCGGAGTAGGGTGGGGCGGAGTAGGGTGGGAGGGATATGCGGAATCGTGCCGTAAAGCCGGTCCCGTCGCCGACCGCCGTTCGGGCGTTGCCTTTGTCCGGCCGGCGCGCTTCGTTGCTGTTCAGAACTTCACGGCGAGATCGACCTTGGCGCCCTGGTCGACACCGCCGCCGCCGAACTGGCCGGAATAGGACAGGCCTAGCGTCGCGTTGGCCGACATGTTGAAGTCGAGACCAGCCTCGATGACGGCCGCATCCCTGGCGATCGGCACGCCGGCGATGCTGAATTGATCGCCGCCGGCGAAGGCGAAGCTGGAGGTCGGCGTGACGTCGCCGAACGCGTGGCGCCAGCCGAGCATGCCGCGCGCCGTGGCGTTCATGCCGCCGAGCGCGAAGTCCGAGGAACCGCGCAGGCCCAGCGTGGTGAAGGTCGCATCGGTGGACGTACCGGCGCTGGTCAATGCCGCATCGCCACCGTCTTCGGTGAAGCCGTCGGTATGGACCTTGACATAGGCGAGGTTGGCGAACGGCTCGAACTTGAATTGTCCGGCATCGGCCCGGTAGGCGAGTTCGCCGAACATTTGCGCGGTGCCGGCATCATAGTCGGCCGACAACCCATCCGTGAAGCCGTTGAAAGCAACCGAGCGTTTGGTCGAAAGGCTGCTCCAGTTGTAGGCGGCGCCGGTGCGGAAGGCGATGGCGCCCCAGTTGGTGCCACCATAGAGGCCGAGATGATAGCTGTCGCTCTTGCCCGAAGAGTTGCGATCGTCGGCGTCGAAGCTCGAATGGCTGTAGCCGCCGAGCAGGCCGACGCGCCAGCCGCCCACCAGCGTGTCGGCGCCCGCCAGCAGGCCGCCGGTCGAACGATCGAAGGCGGCGGCGTTGCCGTCGGAGTCGGTATTGCCCCACGACCCAAAGGCCTGGCCCCAGACGGCGAAACGGTCGGTGTCGGCCGCGACCATTTCGGGGCCACCTTCGCCATAAGCCATGACCGGCAATGCGGCCGCGCCAATATCGCCGAAAGCGGACATGATACGATTGGTGACTGCGTCGCGAACGAAGCGGCTGTCCTCGACCAGCATGCCCTTGGCCGAGGCGTGGACCTCGCCAGACAGCTGGTCGAAAGCAGCGCGTGCAGAAGCTGCTGTCGGCAGCGCCAGAAGGGCGTCATGGATAGGATTGCCGGCCCCGAGGCTTTCAGCGCCGCCGCCGGTGGCGATTTGGTTGGGTGTCAGCCCGATATCGGTGAAGCCGTACACCAGCACATCGAGATAGGCATTGTTCAAGTCGTAGGCATCCGTCACCGACAGGAACGCGGTGCTGGTGATCCCCGTCACAGAGGCGAACTCGCCGGTGAGTCCCAGATCGGCGGTCAGCACGGTGTAGCGGCCGGCGGTGATGCCTTGCGCCGTCACCGCCAGGGTCGAGCCGGTGATGGTGGCAGTGCCGGTGGTGTGAAGGAGATCCGACTGAAGTGCGGCGTTGGTGTCGACGGCGTAGGTCGAACCGGCCGCCAGAGCCACAGTGGCGGCAAGCTCCGTGCGGTCGCCGGCGCCGCCATCCTGCATGGTGAGACGTCCGGCATTGGACAGCAACTCGAGCCCGCTGAAGGTGGTGGTCTCCTGCGTTGCGCCATTGCTGGCGGTTCTGAGAGAGGCTGCGGCTGTATTCGTCACGGTGTCGATGCCGGCGCCGAACAGGCTGGTGCCGCCGGTTGTCCAGGTAGCGTGGTTGGTCAGGAGGTCGGCATAACCGCCAAGCTCCACCCGGCCGGTCAGTGCACCGCCATTGAGAATTGTCGTGGCACCATCAGAGGTAGTGATGGCCAGCGCCGCGGCCGTCAGGGCGGTGTTGTGCGTCGCGCCGGAAAGGGTGATGCCGATCGCATTGCCGCTGTTCGATTGCGCCGAAATCGCGGCGATATCGCCTTCGACCGTGCCGTTGGTGATGATGCCGATCGCGCCCGTGCCGTTGTTGAGGGTGCGGATACCGGTCGTACCCGAGACGTTGCCCACGGTCACGTTGACCGCACCCGAGCCTGCTGCCTTGGTCTGCTGGGCGATGATGGCCGTGTTGCCGGTGGACGTCACGTCGCCCGCCGTCACCGTGACGGCGGCGCCGGCCGACTGCGCATAGATGCCGTTGCCGCTGGTCGCGGTGACCGGACCGACCGTGGTCACCGTGGTCGAGCCCGATCCGAAGTTCTCGGCGTCGATGCCGAACCGGGCGTCGATGGAGCCGTTGGCGGTCACGTCGATGTTGCCGGTCCCCGAAGCGTTGAGGATCGCGGCCACCATGCCGGCATTGCCCGCATGGAGGTTGCCGTTGGCGACCTCCGTGATATCGGCGGTCGTCGACTGGGTCTGGACGTCGATGGCATCCTTGCCCGCGGTCAGTGCGGTCACCGCGCCCGTGGTGACGCTGATGTCGCCGCCGGCCGCCGTGTCGCGCACGACGAAGCCTTCGCCGCCGGTCGAACTGCTCGCGCCGGAGATGTCGACCGTGACCGTGCCCGAGCCGTTGTTCTGGATGGTCGCAGCGTTGCCGGTCCCGCCGACGAACCCGCCGGTGCCGGTGACGCTGATGTCGCCCGCACCGCCGGTGCCGCCGGTCAGCGACAGGCCGATCGTGGCGCCGGTCACCGTGTCGGCGACGCTCACGCTCACCGCGCCGTTGCCGGTCGCCTTGATGCCCTCGGCAAGTGTGCCGGTCACCGTGCCATTGGCGGTGATGCCGATCGCGCCGGTGCCGTAGTTGGTTGCCTCGATGCCGGTCGTCCCCGAGACATCGCCCGCGGTCACGTTGACCGCACCCGAGCCCGCTGCCTTGGTCTGCCGGGCGATGATGGCCGTGTTGCCGGTGGACGCCACGTCGCCCGCCGTTATGGTGACGGCGGCGCCGGCCGACTGCGCATAGATGCCGTTCCCGCTGGTCGCGGTGACCGGACCGACCGTGGTCACCGTGGTCGAGCCCGATCCGAAGTTCTCGGCGTCGATGCCGAACCGGGCGTCGATGGAGCCGTTGGCGGTCACGTCGATGTTGCCGGTCCCCGAAGCGTTGAGGATCGCGGCCACCATGCCGGCATTGCCCGCCTTGATGTCGCCGTTGGCGACCTCCGTGATATCGGCGGTCAACGACTGGGTCTGGACGTCGATGGCGTCCTTGCCCGCGGTGAGTGCGGTGACAGCGCCCGTGGTCACCGAAATGCCGGTGCTGGTCGCGACGTCGCGGACAGTAATACCTTCGCCTGCCGCCGAAAAGATATTGCCGGAGACGTTAATGTCTATCGAGCCGACACCGCCGGTCTGCGTCGCATCGAACGCGTTGCCGGCGCCATGGTTGATGATGTTTCCACCCGTGTAGGTGATGGCGCCGCCAGCCGCCGAGACCGACAGGGCCGCCGTGCCACCCGCGGTCGGCGTGTTGCCGGCTTCGACGCTGATCGTGCCATTGTTGGTGACGGTGACGCCGCCGGCGTCGGCGTTGGAAACCGCAAGGCCATAACCGCTTACCGTCGTTCCCGGATCGACAGTGACGATGACTTGCGTGGGCGACAAGTTCTGATAGTTGCGGTCGTTGGGTGCGTCAGCGGGAAATGTCGTGTCGGTGGTGGAGGTCGTGTCGCATTGGACAGTGACGGCACCGACGAGACAATCCGCCCAGGCTTGGCCGGACGCCAGCAGACTCACGCCCGCGGCCGCAGCAATCCCGATGGCGGATCGCAGCGCAAGCTGGCTCGCCTGTGAACGCAGGTTGCTCTGTCGGGCTGAATTCGAGGGGGTCTGGCTTAGGTCCGAAGGCCTAAGACCGGCGGAATCTTGAACACGCCCCATGATTTGCCCCTCGCAGCCAATTCATGCGACCCCGGATCAGTCCGGGGCTGACTTGCCTGATAGAAATCTCTAATGTGATGCTTGGAGTTATGTCAACTGAGTACCTGAGAAAGATACCAAATACAAAACGTTCCATTCCAAACTCTTCTTCGAGGAATAACTAGCAACGCTATCGTGCAGACGTCACTGTGAGCTTCTCAAATTTCGATTTCGAATCGCTGAACGTCGTACGGGAGTGGTTCAGTTGCGAGGGCGGTGTTTTATTTCTGGAATCAACCGGCCAAATTTAAAAAACTTAAGTCAACCCTTGTCCAGGACGGCACTGAAGTTGTCACCTGCGCACAAGTATTTCCGGCTCTGGACAGACCGTGATCTGGTCCAATACGGTGCGTGTCGAAATGAAGACTGCGATTGTGGAAAAGGCCGGTCGTTCCTTGCAAAAGAACGTCTTCTCATCGGCGGATTTACGTCGCATCTGGATCATCGCGCGCGCTTCGCGCTTGGCAGGACATTCGCCGGCGATGGTGAAGAGATCGCCGCCGGCAAAAGCGAACGTCGAGGTCGGCGTGACATCACCGAAGGCATGGCGTCAGCCGAGCATGCCGCGCGCCGTCGCCTTGATTCGCCGAGGCCCAAATCGGTGGAAGCACGCAGGCTGAGCGTGATGAAGGTGGCGTCGGTGGTTGAATTCGCGCTGGTCAGCGCCGCAGATCCGCCCGTTTCGCTGAAGCCGTCGATCGGCCATCGCATTCGGAGGCGCCATTGATCGCCGCGGGATCTCGGCTTTTGACGGAGAGGTAATCGGAATCGAGTCGTGTGTAGGTTTCCGGGTCTCCGGTTCTATCTGGCGCTCGTCGGCGTGTAGCCGAAGCGGCGGCGAAAGCAGCGATTGAAGTACGACACATCGCTGAAGCCACTGGTCATGGCAATTTCGCTGACGCGCATCTCGCCATTCTGTCTCTGCGAAAGCATTTTGTGGGCCGTCTGCAGGCGCAGTTCGAGAACGCGCTCGGAGAAGCTGATACCCGACTTCTGCAAAAGATTGTGAACATAGCGCGCCGACAGGCCGAGTTCCTGTGCGACGCCTTGCGCCGAGATGCCGGGCTTGGCGAAATTGTCCGCGATCTTCACCAGGACCGCTTGCAACCTGGCTGCCCGCAGACCGCGCAAGCCGGCCAGTTCGGCAACCTCACCCTTGGCGCCTGTCACCAGGCCGATCAGATCGACGATCGTTTCCGTCGCGTGCGCAATCAGATCGGGCGAGATGAGAGGGCGGCCGGTTTCAAGAAGTTGGCAATAACGCTTGAGAAGATCGAGAGCTTCGTTCTCGGCGCCGATCTTCAACGCCAGCCTGTCGTCGATCTGCGGGAAGGCCCGTGCGAGGACGCTGCGCGGGACCACCACGTTTGTCCACACATTGCTGTCGGCGCCGGCCATTTTCAGCGCTTCCGATGCTGTGACCAGCACCGCTTCTCCCTGCCCGACATCATAGTCGCGGCCGGCCTGGACGCCGGTCAACAGTGTGTCGGATTTGTTGATCAGCAGGAGATAACCGCCGTTGCCGTCATCGGCGATATTGCTCGCGTTCCTCGTCGCATGCTTGATCGTTCCGGACATCTGGCCAAGAACCAGTGATCCGACAGCTGTGGCTTCGATCGCAGCTTCGAAAGGCAGGTTGTCCGACATGCCGTATTCGACCGACCATATCTGCGCGACATGGATGTCTTGCCAGAGGGAAAATCGATCGCGATCATTGAGATGCGACGGCAGTTGAGCCGATGAAAACACCGTCTTTCGTGACAATGGAACACCCCGATACCCACAGCTTCAGAGAATATCGAAACGAAATGTTTCCTGATCTGGAACATTGATCGTTTGGCGTTCAACTGATCGAATTAGATATATAATCCAGCATGATCACGCATGGCGTCACCCGAAAGTATGACGCGGCAAATCCTCCGAGGTGAGATTGCCTCTTTTACAACGAACGGCGGCCCGCCATCCGGGGAGGTGGGCACGTCAGGAAACTGGGGGCGTGGTGGAGAGACTGAGCAGCGAAGTCCTTTCGTCGATCATCGGCGATATCTACGATTGCGTTTTGAATCCGGAAGGCTGGGCCGGGGTAATGATCCGGATCACGGAGGCTGTAGACGCAGCCTATACCACCGTCGCGCTTGCCAGCACTGCCGGCAATCATGGCCGCTTCGCGGCCCAATCGCCCTGGGATCCCGTGCAAATGCGCGTGCTCCAGGAGGACTATGACTTTGACGCAATTCCCGGACTGAAGGCCGCGGTTGTCGGCGACATCGACACACCCGTTGCGACGCTGTCGCATATGAGCGAAGCCGAACTCCAGCAGACGCCATTTTTCCAGAATTGGGCCAAACCGCAGGGATTGCGCGAAGCCTGCATCACCAAATTCGTCCATACGCCGGACCGGATCGGGCTCATGGGCTGCACTACGCGGGCCGACAGGGGAATCATATCAGCTGAAGAACAGCGCTTCCTGGCATTGCTCTCGCCGCACCTGCGCCGTGCGTCGCTGATTGGAGATCTGCTCGATCAGGCTCGCGTTACCGCCGACCTTTACCGCCAGGCGCTCGATCATCTCGCCGTGCCTGTCGTGCTTACCGGCGCCAACGGAGCAATCCTCCATGCGAATGGGGCTGCCGAACGGATGTTTTCGCTGCAAGGGCCCATTTTTTCCAGGAACGGTCTGCTCCAGGTGCAGAATTCGGCGGTGGCCCGCGCCCTGCTGGATGCAATCGCCAGTGCCGCGAGCGCGGATGCCTCGCTTGGCTCCCGCGGTATAGGCCTGCCCATTTCGGCCCCAGGTCAGCCCCCCGCCGTCGCCTATATATTGCCGTTGACCGAAGGAACCGCACGCGCTGCTTTCCGGCCCGCATGTGCCGCCGTCTTCATTTCGACCACGACGTCTTCTTCTCCACTCCCGGAAGCCGTTCTCGCCACTCTGTTCGACCTTACGCCCGCGGAGGCGCGGGTCCTGCTGCGCATCGGCAGCGGATTGTCCGCGTCGAAGAGCGCGCTGGCGCTCGGTGTCGGCGAAAACACTTTGAAGACCCACCTCAACCGCATCTTCGCCAAAACCGGCACGAGACGCCAAGCCGATCTCGTCAAACTCGTTTCGGACATAGGCACGCCGCTGGCAGCTCAGTGAAGGGCGCCGATCGCCGGGGACCCAACATCCTCGTCGACGCGCACCTCGATGAACGCGCGCCAGCCGTAGCGGGAATGGTTGCCGTCAGGCTCCGCGCTGGGCAGTGCCAGCTGGTGTCATTCGACTGAGGCTGAATGGCCACACCGGCCGAAAAAGCGTGGCATTGCATTTCAGGACAATTCGCGTGCGGCCCAGCCCAAGACACGTCCGACGGACAATGCGACATCGGGGCGGCGACAACACCGGATCTCCGCGAGGCATTCGCGGCGGGGACCACAACATTCTTGGGGCGGTAGACAACAATGAAAACTCTTCTTCTCGCAACGGCCTTGATTCTCGCGCCGCTCGGTATGGCGTGTGCGGCTGATATCAATGAGGTTTCGCCTGTTGCCTCCACCTACGACTGGTCCGGACTCTATGCCGGCGTCGACATCGGCTACGCGGCCGGGAAATCCAATCTGTTCATCGCCGGCGGCGGACTGGGCGGGGCCACCGATCTCAATGTCTCCACCGATCCGAACGGATTTATCGGCGGTGTTCATATCGGCGCCAATTACCAGATGGAGAACAGCTTCGTGATCGGCGCCGAGGCCGACATTGTGTACAGCAATATAGATGGGCTGACGGCCCTCGACGCCGGCGGCGGCGGTGTCACCACCTTGCTCAAGAGCGAACTCAAATGGTCGGGGTCGGCGCGGCTGCGGGCCGGCTATGCTTTCGATCGGACCTTGCCCTACATCACTGCCGGCGTCGCCGCGGCCAAGTATGAGCTTATTGCGGTCAGCGCCGGTGGCCCTGCCGCCGAAGTAACGCTCCACAGCGACAGCCATGTCGGCTGGACCGTTGGCGCCGGCATCGAGCACGCCTTCACCGACAAGTGGATCGCTCGAGCCGAATATCGCTACTCGGATTTCGGCAGCCAGGACCTCTCGGTGGCCGCCGGCCTGCCCACGGAAACCCATGTCGACCTCCAGACGCAGGATATCCGGGTCGGGCTCAGCTACAAGTTCTGATTGCTGGTGCTACAAATCTCCCTCGGGAGATGGCCGGCAGGCCAGGGGCGGCGGGGCTCGGCCTGCTGCCGCAGACGGGGTTGGCGCTCTACACGCGGCGACCCCCTCTGTTGCCTCTGGCGACATCTCCCTCGAGTGGGAGATCAGCCACCGCCCTCAGATTAGCTTCTCCAGTGTGATCGGCAGATCCCTGATCCTCTTTCCCGTCGCATGGAACACCGCGTTGGCAATCGCCGGCGCCACGCCGACAATGGCCAGTTCGCCGACGCCCTTGCCGCCGAGCGGCGAGGAATGCAGGTCGGGGATGCCGACCGAGATCACTTCAATGTCGGGGATGTCGGCGTTGGTCGGCACGAGGTAATCGGCGAGGTTGTTGTTGACGATGCGGCCGTGGCGGCGGTCGACGATGCCTTCTTCCAGCAGTGCCTGGCCGATGCCCATGATGATGCCACCCTTCCACTGGCTTTCGGCCAGCTTGGGATTGTAGAGCCGGCCCGAATCCAGTGCGGACACCACGCGTGACACGCGCACCGTGCCGAAGTCCTCGTCGACCCGCACCTCGATGAAATGCGCGCACCAGGAGTGGCGGGAATAGTCGCCCTCGGTGTGCGGCACCGACATGGCGATGGTGGTGTAGTTCTTGTAACGATCCTCTGGCGTCGAATTGGCCGGCATGGTGTCGCCGGTGGCTTCGATGTGGTCGCGGCCGACGCTTTTGAGCAGTTCGGCGATCGAGACATCGGGGCCGTCGCCGCGCGGCGAGGCGATGCGGCCGTTGGCGACGACCAAGGTGTTGGCCTGCAGCGCGTGGAAGGGCGAGCGCGGATCGCTGATGGCGAGGCCGATCAGCTGGTCGAGCGCCGAGGTCGCCGCCTTGTAGACCGCACCCGTCATGACGCCGGCAAGCCGCGAACCGCCGGTGACGCCGGCGCGGGGGAAACGGGAGTCGCCGAGCTTCACCACCACGTCGTCGGCTCGCACGCCGACCGTTTCGGCGGCGGTTTGCGCCAGGATTGTGTAGGTGCCCTGGCCCATGTCGATCGAGGAGCTCTCGACCTCGACCGAGCCGTCCGCCAGGATACGCACGATCGCCTCGCCATAGGCGCGCCGAACCGGATAGGTGCCGGCCGCTACTCCCCAGCCGATCAGCTGGTTGCCGTCGCGCATAGAGCGCGGTTCGGGCGAGCGCCTGGCCCAGCCGAAGCGCTCCGCGCCTGCGGCAAAAGCCTCGCGCAACTGTCTGGTCGACCAGGCTTTCTTGGCATGCGGGTCCTGTTCGGCATAATTTCTCAGCCGAATCTCCAGGGGGTCGATGCCGACCTCGTAGGCGAGTTCGTCGATGGCGCTTTCGATGCCGAAGGCCGAAGGGTTTTCGCCCGGCGCGCGCATGGCGCCCGGCACTACCGAATTCACCCGCACGACATTCTGCCTGGAGGAGAAATTCGGCGTCGCGTACATGATCGAGGTGACCGATCCGAGCGGCTCGACCCACATGCCGTCCATCGACGTCTCGTTGATGCCACGATGCACGATCGACTGGATTTTTCCTTGCGCGTCGGCGCCGATCGTCACTGTCTGGCGCGTCGCCGCGCGGCCGCCGTAACCGGTGAAGGTCTGGGGCCGCGTCATCACCAGGCGCACCGGCCGGCCAAGCATTCTGGCGGCACATGCGGCCACCGCGCCATGGCTGAGTGCCAGCGCCTTGGAGCCGAAGCCGCCGCCAATATAGGGCGAGACCAGCCGCACATTCTCGAACGGCACGCCGAACCATTCGGCATAGGTGCGCGCCATCCCGTCCAGCCACTGGCTCGGCTCCCATACTGTGAGCTTATCGCCTTCCCAGCGCGCGATCAGCCCATGCGGCTCTATCGGCGCCTGGTATTCGCGCGGCGTGTTGTAGGCGGCGCAGATGCGGACCGGTGCCGACGCGAACGCACCTTGCGCATCGCCCCATTCCTTGGTCATGGCGTCGATCGGGATGCCGTCGCCGGCCTTGGCATCGCTGAGGTCGACGATGGCAGGCGTCTCGTCATAGCTGACCTTGACCAGTGCTGCCGCCGCCACCGCCTGTTCGAAGGTCTCGGCGACGACAGCGGCGACATGCTGGCCCGAAAAAGTGATGTCGCGCGCAAGCGGGCAATAGGGCTTGTCGGGCGGCGGCGTGCCGAACCAGTCCGCCGCGGTCCTCAGGCTGGTGATGGTGTCCGGCGTCAGCACCCTCAGCACGCCGGGCGCCGCCTCGGCGGCAGTTGTGTCGATCGAGCGCACCTTGCCAGATGCAATCGTGCTTTCGACCAGCACGGCGTAGGCGAGCCCTTGGAGTTGCTGCTCGACGGCGTATTTCGCCGCACCGGTGATCTTGGCCGGGCCGTCGACGCGCGACAGCCGGCCGCCGACGGCTTCGGCAAAAGCGCCGTCGGACGCATCCCCATGCCTGATGTTGTGAACGGTCATGCCGTCTCTCCCAATTTGAGGATGGCGCGGGCGACGACGCGCGGCGCCAGTTCGACCTTGTAGCGGTTGGCGCCATGATCGACGGCGCCTTGGATAGCGAGCAGGCTGGCGGCGCGCACAGTGTTCGGCTCCAGCGCCTTGCCCTTCAGCGCGTCTTCCACGGTCCGCGCCCGCCATGGTTTCGTCGCGACACCGCCGAGTGCGACGCACAAATCGCGGATCGTTCGGCCGTCAGGTTCGAACTCGATACCGACCGCCGCGCTCGCGGCGGCAAACTCATAGGATTGCCGGTCGCGGATTTTCAGGTAGGTCGACCGCCGGGCAGCGGCCGAGCCGGGGATTTCAATGGCGGTGATCATCTCGCCCGGTTCAATCGCATGTTCCCTATCCGGCGTGGTGCCGGGCAGCAGGAAAAAGTCGTCGACCGGGATCTGGCGCTCGCCCAGATGCACGATCGCATCGAAGGCGACCAGCGCCACGGCCAGGTCACCCGGATACATGGCGATGCAGGCCTCGCTGGTGCCGAGTACGGCATGGCCACGGGTAACGCCGCCGATCGCCGAACAGCCAGAGCCGGGCTCACGCTTGTTGCAGGCAGGGAAATTCGCGGGATCGCGGAAATAGGGGCAGCGCGTGCGCTGCATCAGATTGCCGCCGATGGTCGCCATGTTGCGGATCTGCGCGGAAGCCGCCTGCCACAGGGCTTTGGAGACGGCGGGGAAGCGGCTCTTGATGTCGGCATGGTCGGCGACATGGCTCATTCTGGCCAGCGCGCCGATGGTAGCGCCGCGTTCGTTCACCTCGATGCTGTCCAACCCCTTGAGATGAGCGATGTCGACCAGCGTCTCGGGCTCGGCGACGCCGCATTTGGCGAGATCGATCAGCGTGGTGCCGCCGGCCAAGAGCATGGCGCCGGGCAGGGCGGCCGCCTGGCGTGCGGCATCGAGTGAATTGGCGCGCAGATAGGAGAAATCCCTCATGATGCGGCCTCCAGGGCGGCCTGGCGGATGGCGGCGACGATGTGCGGATAGGCGCCGCAGCGGCAGAGATTGCCGGCCATGTATTCGCGGATCTCGTCGGTGGAGCCGGCATGGCCTTCGCGGATGCAAGCGACCGCCGACATGATCTGGCCCGGTGTGCAATAGCCGCACTGGAAGGCATCGTGCTCAAGGAAGGCAGCCTGCACGGGATGCATTTCGCCCTCCCGTGCAAGCCCCTCTATGGTGGTGACGGTGCGGCCTTCGGCTTGGGCGGCCAGCGTCAGGCAGGCCAGCACGCGCTCGCCATCGATATGCACGGTGCAGGCGCCACACTGGCCGTGGTCGCAGCCCTTCTTGGTGCCGGTCAGGCCGAGCCGGTCGCGCAAGGCGTCGAGCAGCGTCACACGCGGCTCGAGTTGCAGATCGTGATGACGGCGGTTGATATCGAGATGAACTGGGATCGTTGTTTTGGTCATGGGCGTCTGGCTCCAGTGCTTGACGCGAAGTCGGTTGATCTCATGTGGGCCAGCGAGGACCTGGCGCCGGTTGTCCGGCCCTTCGCTACCGCTCCCGTCCGCTAGGCGGACCACTCCTCACCCAGCAGATCCTCGATGCGGATCGGAAAGCGCCGCGGCCGCACGCCGGTCGCATGCCAGACCGCATTGGCGACGGCGCCGGCCGTGCCGGTGATGCCGATTTCGCCAACGCCCTTGATGCCGAGCGCGTTGACATGAGGGTCGTCCTCGTGGACCAGCAGCGCCTCGACCGACGGAACGTCGGCATTCACCGGGACATGATATTCGGCGAGGTTGGCATTCTGGATCCGGCCAGAGCGCCGGTCGGTGATGGCTTCCTCATGCAGCGCGAACGAGACGCCCCAGATCATGCCGCCATAATACTGGCTGCGCACCAGCCTGGGATTGATGATCCGCCCGGCGGCGAACGCGCCGACCAGCCTTGTGACGCGGATCTGGCCGAAATCCGGATCGACCTTCACCTCGGCAAACACGGCGCCGTGCGCGTGCTTGGCATAGGTCTCCTGGGATGCCGGGTCGGGAGCGCCTTTGCCATGGCCCTCGATCTCGGTGAGGCCCGCGCGCTTGAGGATCTCGGCATAGCTTTCACCGCGGCTTTCATCGTCGCGCCGATAGAGGTGGCCGCCGCGCGCCAGCACGCCTTCATTGCCGGCGCCGAACAGCGGCGAGGCCTCGTTGCCGGTGGCGAGATCGGCAAGCCTGGCGATGACGGCGGCACCCGCATTGTGGATCGCCATGCCGGCCGTCGCCGTGTGGCCGGAGCCGCCGGCAATGCCTGCATTGGGCAGGTCGGAACTGCCGGCCCTGAAATCGACCTGGTCGATATCCAGTCCCAGTCCGTCGGCCGCGATCTGGGCGAAGGCGGTCCAGGCGCCTTGCCCCATGTCCTGCGCGCCGGTCTCCATCAGGCCGCTGCCATCGGCCCTCAGCACCGCACGCGCTTCGGCCTGGAACATGAGCGCTGGAAAGGTCGCCGTGCCCATGCCCCAGCCGGTGAGGAAACCGTCGGCGTCGCGCATCAGCCGAGGCTGAAGCGGGCGGCTCGCCCAGCCGAACGTCTCGGCCGCTTGCCTGTAGCACTCGCGCAGCGCCTTGGAGGAAAACGGCTTGCCGGTCATCGGCTCGACCTCGGCATAGTTCCGCAGCCGGAACTCCAGCGGGTCCATGCCGCAAGCGTGTGCCGCCTCATCGATGGCGCTTTCGAGTGCGATCGAGCCGGTGGCTTCGCCGGGCGCCCGCATGAACAGCGGCGTACCGGTGTCCAACCGCACCGCATCGTGCGAGGTGGCGATGGCCGGGCTGGCATAGAGCGTGTGCGAGGCATCCGCCGCCGGTTCGAAGAAATCGTCGAACGTGCTCGACGCAGTCTTGGCGTGATGGTCGAGTGCCGTCAGCCGCCCTTCGCCATCCATGCCCATGCGCAGCGTCTGGCGCGTCGGCGCACGGTGGCCGACCGGGCCGTACATCTGCTCACGCCGCAGCGCCAGCTTGACCGGACGGCCGACGAGGCGCGCCGCCAGAATGCCGAGCACCTGCGGCCCGGAGATCATGCCTTTCGAGCCAAAGCCGCCACCCAGGAACGGGCTCCGGATGTGGACGTTTTCCGGCGCGATGCCGAACAGGCCGGCGATGCGGCCCTGCGCCATGGCAAGGCCCTGACTCGGTGTGTCGATCGACAATGTGTCGCCATCCCAGGCGACGACGATCGCATGCGGCTCCATGGCGTTGTGGTACTGGGCCGGCGTCTCGTAGGTGGCTTCGATCCGCGTCTTTGCGGATTTGAGGCCGGCCTCGACATCGCCCTTGTGCTGCACCGCCGGACCGCCGACGCCGACACCGCGCGGCACGAAGCTTTCAGCGCCGTCGAGGCCAACGCGCGCCGGCAGCACTTCATAACGCGGCGACAGCAGCGCCGCCCCCTCGGTCGCCGCCTCCAGCGTCTCGGCGATCACCACGGCGATGCTCTGGTTGGGGTAGCGGACCTGATCGTTTTGCAGCAGGTCGAGCCGGAACATGAAGGGATGGTCCTTGGCATCCGGATCGGCGGCGAGCGCCGGCCGGTTCTTGGGCGTCATCACCTCGACCACGCCCTGGTGCGCCTTGGCCGCCTCGATATCCAGCGCGGCAACGCGGCCGCGCGCGATGCTAGAGACAGCGAGCACGGCGTAAAGCATGCCGGGCGGATGGTTGTCGGCGGCATAGCGCGCGGCTCCGGTGACTTTCAGAAAGCCGTCGCGACGGGTCAGCGGCTGGCCGATGCTGGAGCCCTGCCGGGCATGGGCGGGTTGCTGGTTGAGGCTGAGTTCAAGCGTCATGGCGCGCTCCGGGAATGTTCGAGAACGGGGAGGCAGGAAGGGCAGGCAGCCGCTCGGGCGTTCCCGCCTGGGCAGACATCAGCGCCCTGACCACGATGCGTCGGGCAAGCTCGATCTTGAACGCATTGTCGCCGGATGGGCTGGCATCGGCCAGGGCGGCCTCCGCCGCGCTGGCGAAGTTCACCTCGTTGGCGTCCGCGCCAAGCAGGACGGCTTCCGCCGTTCGTGCCCGCCACGGCTTGGCCGCGACGCCGCCCAGCGCCAGCCTTGCGGCGCGGATCTTGCCGTCATCGACGACGAGCGCTGCCGCGGCCGATACGACGGCAAAAGCATAAGAGGTGCGTTCGCGGACTTTCAGGTAGCGGGCATTGGCGGAGAAGGAGGCCGCCTCCGCCGGCAGGCGCACCGCCACGATCAGGTCGCCGGGTTCCAGTGCATTCTCCCGCTGCGGCGTTTCGCCGGGAAGCCGGTGGAATTCCTCCAGCGTCACATGGCGCCGGCCCTTCTTGCCCTCGATCTCGACCACCGCATCGAGCGCCACCAGCGGCACGCAGAAGTCCGACGGGTGGGTGGCGATGCAGGCATCGCTCCAGCCGAGCACGGCGTGCAGGCGGTTCTCGCCTTCCAGCGCGTCGCAGCCGGCGCCAGGCTCGCGCCTGTTGCAGGCGCTGGCGGTGTCGTAGAAATAGCTGCAGCGCGTGCGCTGCAACAGATTGCCGCCGACGGTCGCGGCGTTGCGAAGCTGAGCCGAAGCGCCCGACAGCAGCGCCTCGGCCACCGCCGGATAGGATTTGGCGAACGCCGGATCGTAGGCAAGGTCGGCATTACGAACCAGCGCACCGATGCGCAGGCCACCATCGTCCAGCCGTTCGATGCGGTTGAGCTCCGGCAACCGGGAAATGTCGACGATACGCTCGGGACTGGTGATGCCGCCTTTCATCAGGTCGAGCAGATTGGTGCCGCCGGCGAGATAGGCCGAACCCGGCTCGGCTGCCGCGGCGATGGCGTCGGGGATGGTGGCGGGCCTGATGTAGTCGAAGTCTCTCATGCCGCGGTCCTCCGGTCGGCTTTGACAAGCTGTTGCTGGGCTTCCAGGACGGCCTCGACGATGCCGCCATAGGCCGCGCAGCGGCATATGTTGCCGCTCAGCCCCTCGCGGATGCGTTCGGGATCGTCGCCGGCCTGTCCCTCGGCGATCAGGCCGAGCGTGCTCATGATCTGGCCGGGCGTGCAGAACCCGCACTGGAAGCCGTCATGGGCGATGAAGGCGGCCTGCACAGGATGCAGTTCCTCGCCGTGGGCGACGCCTTCGATGGTCAAGACTTGGGCGCCGTCATGGCTGACCGCCAGCGCCAGGCACGAGTTGATGCGCTTGCCGTCGACCAGCACCGTGCAGGCGCCGCACTGGCCGCGATCGCAGCCCTTCTTGGTGCCCGTGAGATCGAGCCGCTCGCGTAGCAGGTCGAGCAGGGTTACGCGTGGATCGACCTCCAGTTCGTGTTTGTGTCCGTTGATGGTGAGGGTGATGGGAAGGCTGGTCATGGGCGTCTGGCTCCAGTTGCTTGACGCGGATGGGATTGAACTGGTGCCTTGCCGCAGAAGGGCAAGGTAACCGTTCGGTCAGGTCTTGACGGCGAAAGCGGAGATGGCAGCGGGTCTCCCGCGAGGCAGGCGGGCAGGGGAGATGTCGGCTTGCGTGTTCGAAAGACGTGACATACCGGTTCCCCTGATTATATGATAAAGGTGCTCCACTAAAACGGAGGCGCCTCCGTTTATTACGTGGTGGCTGACCCGGCCGGGTTCAAGCCCCCTGACACGATGTGGAGAAAAAATTGGCCAGCGAGCCGTCCGCCATTGCTGAACAGAAGGCCGAGGCCGTAGACGCAAAGCCGTTGCGCGCCGATGCGCGGCGCAACCGCGACCGGCTGGTCGAGGTGGCGGTGTCAGTCTTTGCCGAGCGCGGCATCGATGGCTCGCTGGAGGAGATCGCGCGCCGCGCCGGCGTCGGCATCGGCACGCTCTACCGGCATTTCCCGACGCGCGAGCATCTGGTCGAGGTGGTCTATCGCCGCGAGGTGGAGGCGCTGTGCGCGGCCGCCGGCGAGCTTGCCCAAAAACATCCGTCCGATGTCGCGCTGGAACAGTGGATGCAGCGCTTCGTCGACTACATCGCCACCAAGCGCGGCCTGGCGACCAGCCTGCGCATTGTGCTCACCACCAATTCGACGCTGTTTTCCGACACGTTCGGCCGGGTGTCGCAAGCCTTGCGACGACTGGTCGAGGCGGCGGTGGCCGACGGCACCATCCGCGGCGACGTCGACGCTTCCGACGTGCTGCACGCGCTGTCGGGCATCTACTCGGCACCCGACACCCCGGAATGGCGCGACCGTTCGCGCCGGCTGGTCAAGCTGCTGATGGACGGGTTGCGGTTCGGGGCTGCAAAGGCGCAATGAGGCGACGAGATTCCGGCGGTGCAAAACCACACCTGTCGATAAGTTGAGGGGACCCGATGTATGTAGGCCGTTCCTACAAAATAGTGGATTTCGCGCTCTGGTCGCGGCGCAGCGTCATCTACATGGTGGTGGTGAGCGGACTGGCCGTGGCGGCCTACCGTTTTCCGGGCATCGCCGGGTTCTCGGTGCCATGGTCGGTGGTGCTGGTGCTTGGCACCACCGTATCACTCGTTGCCGGGTTCAAGAATTCGCAGGTGTTCACCCGCAGCAGCGACGCGCTGCAGGCTTTTACGCAAATTACGGCCAGCAGCCGGTTGTGGTCCAATTTCTGCAGGGATTTCCTCGACGCGCCGACGGCCAGACAGCTCATCTATCGCCACATCGCCTGGATGACGGCATTGCGTTTTTCCCTGCGCCGGCCGATGCCATGGGAATCCATGGCGCGGGCCGCCAATATCGAATACCGGCGGCGCTACCGTATCCATGAGGATGCGAGCTCGGTCGCCAACGAGCTGGCTCCACTGCTCGCCGAACAGGCCGAGGACGTCCTGAAATCGCCCCAGCCGGCGATAGCCCTGCTCGAACTGCAATCTGTCCAGGTCAATGCGCTGTTCAAGGACACAAAGCTCCCTCCTCAGATCTATGGCGAACTGACCAAGCTGATCCGCGACTTCCATGACCAGCAGGCGCGCTGCGATCGCATCAAGAACAATCCCTATCCCAGGCAATACGCCATCGTCAGTTCGATGTTCGTGATGATCTTCTGCACGCTGCTGCCATTCGGGGTCGTTCCCGTCTTTGCCGATATGGGCAAACTGGGTGGCGCGCTCGGGTCGATCGCAATCTGGCTGACGATCCCGTTCAGCACGCTGCTGGGCTGGGCTTACATGTCCCTCGACCAGGTCGGCGAAAGCAGCGCCAACCCATTCGAGGGCAACGCCAACGACGTTCCGATCTCGCAGATATGCCGCGACATCGAGATCGAGTTGCGCAGCGGGCTCGGTGAGGCCGACCTTCCCAAGCCCCTGCTGCCGGTCAACGACATCGCGACCTAGGCAGAATCACGACGAAGGCACGGACCCGACGGTCCCCTTCATCGTGCTGCTGGTGGAGAGTGCTCAAACTTCAAGGCAGACCTTGCCGAAATGCTTTTGGGATTCGTAGTGCGCGAAGGCGGTGGCGATGTCCTGCAGCGGAAAATGGCGGTCTATGACGGGCTTCAGCCTGATAGCCTCTATCGCCCGGATCATATCCTCCTGGTCGGCCCGGCTGCCGATGGAAATGCCGCTGATGCGGATCTGGTTGGAAAACAGGGCGGGGATAGACACTTCCGCCGCAAAGCCGGTCAGGACTCCGACCAGCGCGATGTGACCGCCCGTTCTGCAGGCCGCAATGGACTGCGCCAGCGTGGCGGGTCCGCCGACCTCGATCACGTGATCGACGCCGCGTCCGTCGGTCAAATCCCTGGCCTTGCGGCCCCAGTCCGGGACGGACTTGTAGTTGATGATGGCGTCGGCTCCGAGGCGCTTGAGCCGCTCCAGCTTCTGCTCGTCGGATGAGGTGGCGATGACCCGGGCGCCGGCGGCTTTGGCGAATTGCAGCGCGAACAGCGATACGCTGCCCGAACCGAGGACCAGCACCGCGTCGCCCGGCCTCACCTTGCCGCACACAACCAGGCCGCGCCAGGCAGTAACGCCGGTGCAGGTGAGCGACGCCGCCTCGACATGCGTATAGCCTGTCGGTGCCCTAGTGAAAGCGTGCGCCGGCATGCAGACATACTCGCTGGCGAAGCCGTCGAAACTGTCTCCCGGAATATCGCGCCGGGTCGAGGGCATCATGTCGCCGCCCAGCCACCAGGGATAGAAGACGCTGACGACGCTGTCTCCGGGCTTGAGTGCATCGACACCGTCGCCGAGGGCAATCACTTCGCCGGCGCCGTCGGAGAGTGGAACGCGGCCGTCGGCGAGAGGCATCTTGCCTTGCACGGCAAAGTCGTCGCGCATGTTCAACGCGCAGGCCCGGATCCTGACCAGCACCTCGCCCGGCCCTGGCTGGGGCGGATCTTCCTCGACCAGGCCGAGATTGCCCAAGCCGCCCGGCGCTCTCAGCCTAACCAGTCTCATTGTCTTCTCCGATGTGTGGGGTGTTTGGAATTGGAACGGCGCGCTGCGCCTAGCGGACCTGCCTGCCGGAAATCACCCGCAGCCAGGGCGCCAGATGGAAGGCGCTCATCAGGAGATACATCGCGGCCATACCCGTGAGGGGCGAGGCGTCGGTGCCCATGCACTGCATGGCCGCATCGCCGCTGAAGATGCAGGTGAGCAGCGCCATCACGGCGAAGGTCGGTGCCGCGGCAAGGCAAAGCCAGTCGGCCAGCCCGAGGGTGGTGGCTTCCGGGATCGTGCTGCCGGCACCTGTGTGAATATCGCTCATGGTCTTGATCCTTGATGATTATGCCAGCCACGACAGATTCCTCTCCTCACGGAGCGGGGAGAGGAACCCAGGCTGGACAACCGTTACTACTCGCCCTTGTCGCGGAACGCCGCCTCGCCGGCAGCAGACACTTCTTCCCATTTCTTGTCGGCACCGGCGTTGTAATTGTCGTGCCAGTTCCACCAGGAGTAGAGCGGGGTCTGCGGATAGCCTTCGGGCGAATCCTCCCAAATTTCCTGGCGGCCGAGCGGCGTCGCGTCGAGATAGCTCCAGACGGTGCCCATCGCCTCGTCGCCGCGGCTGTTGATCAAGTAGGTGCGGAAGATGCGGTCGCCGTCATGGATGAAGACGTTGTGGCCGTGCCATTCGTCGACGCCGAAGTCCTTATCGAAACTGTCGGTGATTGTGTACCACGGCATCTCCCAGCCCATCCGCTGCTTCAGCCGCGCAATGTCGGCCTGCGGGGCACGTGAAGCGTAGGCAAGCGTGGTGTCGCGGGCATTGAGATGGGCGAGGTGGCCGACCTGGTCGGCGCCAAGGGAACAGCCGCGGCACGCGTGATCGGGCCAGCCATGCACGCCGGGCTCGAAGAAGGCGCGATAGACGATCAACTGGCGGCGGCCTTCGAACAGATCGAGCAGGCTCGCTTTGCCGTTCGGCCCCTCGAACACATAGGCCTTGTCCACTTCCATCCAGGGCATGCGCCGGCGCTCGGCGGCCAATGCGTCCTTGGCGCGCAGCGTTGCCTTTTCCTTCACCAGCATCTGTTCGCGGGCGGCTTCCCAGTCCTGCTGCGAAACGATCGGCGGGGTCTTCATTGCGATGTGCTTGGTCATTGGTCGTCTCCTTTGCCAGTCTGTTGTCGCGCTGTTGCGACGTGTGGTTGCTTGCCGTGAGCTAGAATAGGGCGGTCAATCGCGGGGGTGGGAGTTACAAGTGTGACGGGATTTGAAAGAGCCGGCCCGCCGCAGCAGGGGTGGCGCATCCGCTCGGTGCCCCCGACAGTGTCGTTCATCGCGTGGTTCTCCCTTGTTGTGCCGCTGCCGATACGGCTTGCTGGTTGGCGGCCATGACTTAAGTTAGGGCGCTGAGCACTGGGGGTGGGAGTTACAAGTGTGACGGGATTTGAATGGACTCGCTGATCACCGCGGCTGGACTGGCGTTGGCGGCAGGTGATCCGCTTGGCGCGCTGGACCGCGTTGCCTTGCGTGAGGATGCGCCGGCGCTGGCGCTGCGCGGCATTGCGATGGCGCAGCTCGGCGATCTTGACCGCGCCAAGGCGCTGCTGCGGCGTGCCGCGCGTGGCTTCGGCCCCAAAGAGGCGGTGGCGCGCGCCAGATGCGTCGTCGCCGAGGCCGAGATCGCGCTGGTTTCGCGTGACCTCGGCTGGCCGGCCAAGGCTTTGGATGCGGCGTGGACGACGCTGGAAAAGCATGGCGACCGGCTGAACGCAGCGCATGCCGGCCACCTCAAGGTGCGCCGCCTGCTATTGATCGGCCGTCTCGACGAGGCCGAAGACGTGCTGGCCGGGCTCGATCCGATGCCGCTTCCACCGGCCTCGCGCGCCGCCCACGAGCTTGCCGTCGCCGGCATCGCGATGCGGCGCCTCAAGACGAAGCCGGCGCGCAGGGCGTTGGAGTGGGCACGCCACGCCGCCCGCCAGGCCGGCATTGCGGGGCTCATCGCTGAAGTCGATCGCGCATTCCTGGCGCTGGACACGCCGGCGGCGCGGCTGATCGCGGCTGGCAATCAGCGCCCGTTGCTGCTTGAGGACGTCGAGGCGTTGCAGGCGTCGCCGGCGCTGCTGGTCGATAGCTTTCGCTACGTCGTGCGCCAACAGGAGAAAACGGTCTCGCTGGCAACGCGCCCGGTGCTGTTTGCGCTGGCCCGTACGCTCGCCGAAGCGTGGCCAGGCGATGTGTCGAGGGCGAGGCTGATCGCTGAAGCCTTCGGCGGCAGGCACGCCGATGAATCGCACCGGGCGCGGCTGCGGGTCGAGATCGGCCGGCTGCGCGCCGAATTGCGCGGGCTGGCCGACATCGGCGCGACCAGGCAGGGCTTCGCGCTGGCGCCGCGCCACGCACGCGAGGTGCTGGTGCTGGCCCGGCCGATCGAGGAGCGGCACGCGGCAGTGCTGGCCTTCCTTGCCGATGGTGAATCCTGGGCGAGTTCGGCGCTGGCACTGGCGCTCGGTACCGGCCAGCGCAGCGTGCAGCGGGCGCTGGAGCAGCTCGGCGAGGCCGGCAAGGTGCAGTTTTTCGGTCACGGCCGGGCGCGCCGCTGGATGACGCCGCCGGTGGCGGGATTCACGACCACCTTGTTACTCCCGGCCCCGCTGCCGAGTGGTTAGTAAGGCACATCAGATCATCTCGTGAGGATAAAGACATGAAACATTCAGAAGCCGAAATCCTGCGCGAATACGGACCCTTTGCCGATGTGGAGAGGGTGCATGGGGTGAGCTTTGACGGTAACAACGTCTGGTTTGCCTCGGGCGAGAGGCTGAACGCCTTCGATCCGGAAAGCGGGCAGGCGCTGCGCTCGATCGATGTCGCGGCACATGCCGGGACCGCTTATGACGGCCAGCATTTCTTCCAGCTTGCCAACGACCTAATACAGAAGATCGACCCCGATACCGGCCAGGTGCTGGCCACCATCCCGGCGCCCGGCGGTGGCGCCGACTCCGGGCTGACCTGGGCCGAAGGGACGCTGTGGGTGGGGCAATACCGCGAGCGCAAGATCCATCAGATCGACCCGGAGACGGGGGCGATCCTGCGCACCATCGAATCCAACCGTTTCGTCACCGGGGTGACATGGGTCGAGGGCGAGCTATGGCACGCCACCTGGGAAGGCGAGCAGAGCGACCTGCGCCGCGTCGACCCGCGATCAGGCAAGGTTCTCGAGAAGCTCGACATGCCGGCGGGCATGGGCGTGTCGGGGCTGGAATCCGATGGCGGCGACCGCCTCTATTGCGGCAGCACTTCGGCCGGTGTGGTGCGGGCGGTGCGCCGGCCGCGGTAAGGATGCGGCCGACACCGAAGTCACACTTGCAGGCGCACTTCACACGGCAATTTGTCCGCTGTCGGCTGGTCGTCGCACCCTGTCGGACCTAGATAGGCTGTGCACCGGGCAGAACGCCCGGACCCGCTTTGCAAAGGATCCCCCATGCCCGAACAGATTGCATTGAACGACGGCTCCGCCATTCCCCACCTCGGCCTTGGCGTGTGGCAGGTCGACCAGGACATCACCGCCGAGGTGGTGGGTTGGGGCATCGAGGCCGGCTATCGCCTGATCGACACCGCCGAAGGCTATCAGAACGAGGAAGGGGTCGGAGAGGCGATCCGCAGCGCCGGCGTGCCGCGGGCTGAGCTGTTCATCACCTCGAAACTGCGCAACGGTGCACACCAGCGCGATGCGGCGCTACGCGCCTTCGACGAGACGATGGAGAAGCTCGGCGTCGAACAGATCGACCTGTTCCTGATCCACTGGCCGGTGCCCAGCCAGGACAAATACGTCGAGGCCTGGAAGACGCTGGTCGAACTCCGGCAGGCCGGCCGCATCAAGTCGATCGGCGTTTCGAACTTCAACCAGGACCATCTGGAGCGGATCATCGCGGAAACCGGCGTGACGCCCGTCGTCAACCAGATCGAGCTGCATCCCCAGTTCCAGCAGCGCGGTGTCAGGGACTTTCACACGAAGCACGACATCCGTATCGAAAGCTGGAGCCCGTTGGGCAGCGGCCGGCTGCTCGGCGATCCGACCATTGCAGGCATCGCCAAAAAACATGGCAAGTCCGTCGCCCAGGCGATCATCCGCTGGCATCTCCAGGAGGGGCTGATCGTCATTCCAAAGTCGATCCGCAGGGATCGCATCGCCGCCAATTTCGATGTCTTCGATTTCGAACTGGATGCGCAGGACCTGCAGACGATCCGCGGCATGGATTCGCCCGAAGGCCGCAACGGGCCCAACCCCGCCACGGCCGCGTTCCTGTTCTGAGAGGAGCAGGTTAGAGACGCCAACCGTGGAGTTGCCAATCTCCGGCCTCTCCGCGCTCTTAAATCCCGGACCCATCCAGCTGCTGGGCGTCTTCGCCTTCCCAGGGCGCCGGCATGGACGCGCGGCTGAGACTGGCCGTCGGCAACGGCATCCAGCATTTCAGTTCCGGTTCGGCGTATTCGATGACGCGCCCCGGCGAGGAGTCCGATGCGCGCCAGCCTTCCGAGGCGAACTGGTCGGCACGCGACCAATAGGCAAGGTCTACTTCCGCCGGCCCCTGTTCGGACGGGCGCACAGTGACCAGGATGCGGCTGCCATCCTTCGGCGCCGTAGACATGTGGCGCCACCGTTCGGGCTCGTCCATCGCATCTCTCCTCGTGCTCCTAGCGTTGGGTGGAGTGTCGCCTCGTGGTCCGAAGGGGTCAACCCAAAGTTTCAGCCAGGCATCGGCTGATGACCCCTCCAGGCGGTGCCTGCACAGTTGTGCGCAACACGCCGCAGGCGGTCATGCACGCTCGACGGGCTGTGATCGGGTTGATAAGCCCGTCTGCGAAAGGAGCGCCTGAGTCGAGATGACCGTTGCGATCGAGATGGGACAGACGACCGCAGGCGCCCCGGCGAAGCTGGATCTTGAGGAACTGCTCGCGACGCGCCTTTTGGTGCAGGGCAATTCAGGCTCCGGCAAGTCGCATCTGCTGCGGCGCCTGCTGGAGCAGAGCGCGCCCTGGGTGCAGCAGACCATCATCGATCCCGAGGGCGACTTCGTTTCGCTGGGCGACCGTTACGGCCATCTGGTGATCGATGCCGAGCAGCATACCGAGCGCGGCCTGCAGGCGGCCGGCGAGCGGGCGCGCATGCATCGCGTCTCCACCGTGCTCAATCTCGAAGGGCTCGACGCCGAGAACCAGATGCGGCGTGCCGCCGCCTTCCTCGGCGGGCTGTTCGAGGTCGCCCGTGACCACTGGTACCCGATGCTGGTGGTGGTGGATGAGGCGCAGCTGTTCGCGCCAGCGGTGGCCGGAGAGGTGTCGGACGAAGCGCGAAAGCTCTCGCTCGGCGCCATGACCAATTTGATGTGTCGTGGCCGCAAGCGCGGGCTGGCCGGCATCATTGCCACCCAGCGGCTGGCCAAGCTCGCCAAGAACGTCGCAGCCGAGGCGTCCAATTTTCTCATGGGCCGCACCTTCCTCGATATCGACATGGCGCGTGCCGCCGATCTTTTGGGCATGGAGAGACGCCAGGCGGAAGCGTTCCGTGATCTGGAACGCGGGCAGTTCATGGCGCTCGGTCCGGCGCTGTCGCGCCGTCCGCTGGGGCTGCGCATCGGCCCGACCGACACCAGCCCGCGCAACGGCACGCCGCGGCTCATGGCAATGCCGGAATCCGCGCTAGAAGATGCACGCGCGATCATCCTGGCGGCGCCGCCCCCCGAGACGGTGCGCACGCCGCGCCGCCCGGCGTCGCCGGACCTGCTCGACCAGCTGATGGCGGCCAAATCGGCGGCACTGGAAATGCGCCCCGAGCCGGCGGAGCCACAAATCAGCGCCGAGGATCTGGCCGAGCGTCGTGAGCGCGTCGACCGTGTGCTGCGCGCCATCCTGGCGCAGCCCGATGCGGGTTTTCGCGTGATCGGGGTGCTCTATCAGGAATTCGTGGTCCGCTGCCGCATAGAAGGCCTCGCGTCGGTTGTGCCGGACCTGCCGGAGTTCCGCCGCATGCTGACGCGCGCCCGTGCCGGCCTTGGTTCCGAGACGACGCAGGATGACGCGTGGCGGGACGTTTCTGTCCGCGCGTCGCTGCTGCCCGACGACATGCAGGGCGTGTTCATGATGATCGCCCGTGCGGCGAAAGAGGGCTGGCCGTGCCCGAGCGACGCCGCGATCGCCCGCGCCTACGGCTCGCACTCGCTGCGCCGCGCCCGGCGCCTCTTGACCTATATCGAGGAGCAGGGGCTCATCGTCTGCCAACTCGACGGGACAGGCCGGCGCACCGTGACGCTGGTCGAATTGGCCTGGGCCACCGCACCGGGAGATCCGAATGCCGAGGAGGTGGAGCAGGGGAGCCTGGCGCTGTGAGGCGGCGCGGGTGCTTTGAGCGAATGGGGCGATAGGCGTTTTCAGTCACCGTCATCGACCAACTTCTGAGGGCAACGGTGAAAGCGCCGACGCCGAAATGCGTCATGCAGGGCGCATGCGTTTCGATGGCGCTCACCGGTTCGCCCCGATCACCCACTGTTCCTGGTCGACGAGCGTGCCGGTCATCGGCCCGGCAGCATCCGAGAGCAGGAAGACGGCGAGGTTGGCGATATCGCTCGTCGAGAACAGGCGGCCGAAGGGTTGCGAGGCGTTCGCGGCATCGAGCCAGCCCGGCCCGTTGCCCAGCGTGTCGGCCTGCATGGCACGTTCGGCCGGCGTGTCGGTCCAGCCGACATTGATGCCGTTGACGCGGATGCGATCGAAGCGATGGGCGTTGGCGGCGTTCTTGGTCAGCGTGGCCAGCGCGCCCTTGCTGGCGGAATAGACGGCGAGCTCCGGCGAGCCGCAATGGGCGTTGATCGACAGGATGTTGACGATGGCGCCGCCCTGACCGCGCTTCTTCATGTCGGCGATGGCCGCCTGCATGAGGAAGAACGGCGCCCGCGCGTTAACGGCGAACAGCGAGGCCCAGCCGTCGAGATCGGCATCGAGGAACGAGGCCCGGTCGGTCAGCCCTGCGGCGTTGACCAGCGCATCGATGCGGCCGAAGCGCTCGATGCACGCTTGCGCCAAAAGGGCAGGGGCGGCCGGGTCGGCGAGGTCGGTGGCGACGAAGAGCGTTGGTGTGCCAAGCTGCGAAAGCTCCGCCGCCACCGCATCGCCGCGGGCCTTATCACGCCCGGTGACGAGCAGGCCGCCGGCGCCGGAACGCGCCAAGGTCTCGGCGATGGCGCGGCCAATGCCTTGCGTCGAGCCGGTGACCAGCGCCACCTTGCCATTGAGTTGAAGCTCCATTCCTCTTCCCCGCATCGCATCTGGTTTCAGGCTAGCGCGGCACGATCGTTTTACAACATGGAAATTGGAAATTTTGGAGGGGAGGCTGTTGGCTGTCGCTGCGTGAGGCCGGCGAGAGCCTGCCCTAACGCCGCCGCTCCAGGCGAAGCAGGAGCGGAGGCCGTCGCAAAGACCCTAGTGGACCGTGATGATGCCCTCGACGGCCCGCCATTCCGAAGGCTGGATGAGCCGGTGATGAGCAACGCGGACCGAGTGCAGCGGACCGTCGAGTTCGCGCTCCCAATATTGGAGAAAGCCCTTGAGTTCGGGGAAGGCCGGAGCGAGATCATAGTCCTGCCAGACATAGAGCTGAAGCAGGCTCGGATGATCGGGCAGGTGATAGTGGATTTCGGCCGTCGTCAGGCCATAACCTTCCATTTGCAGGCGGAATTCGCTGCTGACCGTATCGGCCATATCTTTCTCCTTCTCTCTCCGTTCAGGCATCCAGCCTGCGACATTTGTATTGAACCCGCCCGATGCCGGGCCGGGACGATCGGTCTGTCGGTCCGTCTTCGAACAACGCCACGAGAAGCTCGGGGGTTCCGAAAATAGCCGCGCCATAACAGTGCGTTGGCGCCCTTTCTGGTCGAATGTAAAAATTTTTTCGCCGGTCTCTTGAAATCGGAAAACGGCAAAACTAGCTCGATATGCGCCGCGATGCCTGACGAAGGGTCCCGGCGTTCCGCACCGGTCCGATATTGCCGGTTCGGTGCGGAGGAACCTCAAAAACCTGTTTGTCCACGAGGAGAACGACATGGCGTTCCGTCCATTGCATGACCGTATTCTGGTCCGCCGCCTTGAAGCCGAGGAGAAGACCTCCGGCGGCATCATCATCCCCGATACCGCAAAAGAAAAACCGCAGGAAGGCGAAGTGCTCGCCGTCGGTCCCGGCGCGCGCGACGACAGCGGCAAGCTTGTCGAACTCGATGTCAAGGTCGGCGACCGCATCCTGTTCGGCAAATGGTCCGGCACCGAAATCAAACTCGACGGCGAGGACCTGCTCATCATGAAGGAAAGCGACGTGATGGGTGTCATCGATAAGATCGCCGAAGTGAAGAAGGCCGCCTGACGGCTTCTTTCGTATCCAACCAGTCAACGAATGCTGCCTAGATAGAGGAGTGATCCAATGGCTGCCAAAGAAGTGAAATTCCATACCGAAGCGCGCGAGAAGATGCTGCGCGGCGTCGACATCCTTGCCAATGCGGTGAAGGTGACGCTCGGTCCCAAGGGGCGCAATGTCGTCATCGACAAGTCGTTCGGCGCGCCGCGCATCACCAAGGATGGCGTTACCGTCGCCAAGGAGATCGAACTGGAGGACAAGTTCGAGAATATGGGCGCCCAGATGGTGCGCGAGGTGGCCTCCAAGACAAACGACCTTGCCGGCGACGGCACGACGACCGCAACCGTGCTTGCACAGGCGATCGTCAGGGAAGGGGCCAAGGCGGTTGCCTCGGGCATGAACCCGATGGATCTGAAGCGCGGCATCGACAAGGCGGTCGACGCGGTGGTCGCCGAGCTGAAGACCAATGCCCGCAAGGTCACCCGAAACGACGAGATCGCGCAGGTCGGCACAATCTCCGCCAATGGCGATGCCGAGATCGGCCGTTTCCTCGCCGAGGCGATGGAGAAGGTCGGCAATGAAGGCGTCATTACGGTGGAAGAGGCCAAGACCGCCGAGACCGAACTGGAAGTCGTGGAAGGTATGCAGTTCGACCGCGGCTATCTCTCGCCCTATTTCGTCACCAACCAGGACAAGATGCGCGTCGAACTCGACGAGCCTTTTGTGCTGATCCACGAGAAGAAGCTCTCCAATCTGCAAGCGATGCTGCCCGTGCTCGAAGCCGTGGTGCAGTCGGGCAAGCCGCTCCTAATTATCGCCGAGGATGTGGAAGGCGAGGCGCTTGCCACGCTGGTCGTCAACAAGCTGCGGGGCGGCCTCAAGGTCGCGGCTGTCAAGGCGCCAGGCTTCGGCGACCGCCGCAAGGCCATGCTGGAAGACATCGCCATTCTCACCGGCGGCACCGCGATCTCGGAAGATCTCGGCATCAAGCTGGATAATGTGACGCTGCAGATGCTGGGCCGCGCCAAGAAGGTGGTGATCGAGAAGGAAAACACCACCATCGTCGACGGTGTCGGCCGCAAGGAAGAGATCCAGGGCCGTGTCGCACAGATCAAGGCGCAGATCGAGGAGACCACCTCCGACTACGACCGCGAGAAGCTGCAGGAGCGGCTGGCCAAGCTCGCTGGCGGCGTTGCGGTGATCCGGGTCGGCGGCTCGACCGAGGTCGAGGTCAAGGAGCGTAAGGACCGCGTCGACGATGCGCTGCATGCGACCCGCGCGGCCGTCGAGGAGGGCGTGCTGCCCGGCGGCGGCGTCGCGTTGCTGCGGGCAGCAAAGGCGCTCGATGCCGTGCAGACCGACAATGCGGACCAGAAGACTGGCGTCGACATCGTGCGCCGTGCCATCGAAACGCCGGTCCGGCAGATCGCCGAGAATGCCGGCGCCGAAGGCTCGATCATCGTCGGTAAACTGCGCGAGAAAACCGAATTCGGCTGGGGCTGGAACGCCCAGACCAACGAATTCGGCGATCTCTACGGCCAGGGCGTCATCGACCCGGCCAAGGTGGTGCGCACCGCTCTCCAGGACGCGGCATCGGTCGCAGGCCTGCTGGTGACCACGGAGGCGATGGTGGCCGAGAAGCCGAAGAAGGAAGCCGCCGCCCCGGCAATGCCCGCCGGCGCCGGCATGGACTTTTGAGGTCGCGGCCAATCCGCCCGCTTCCCTGGCGGGGAGCGGGCGTCAGTCGAGAGAGAGTGGAGGTAAAGATGGACGCAATGGCTGGCATCGAATCCGTACCGGCTCCTACGCACCAAGCGAAGGAATTCCTGGCCTATGAAACAGAATGCAGGAACGTGCTGAAGCCGCTGCTGGCAGGGCTGCTCGACATGGCTGAAGCCGCCGGCTGGAATCGGCGAACCGCGGCGTCGGCACTGATGTTCCTCGCAGCACAGCAAGTGTCGGCAACATCCGAGGTATCCGCCGGCAGCGGCTGAACGGAAATCGGCCAGTCCATTCACCTATCCGCGGCGGGCCGTGCTGCCCGGTGTTCGGTCCGCTGCAGGCCCTGAACAATCGAGAGGAGGCACAAGCCATGAATCGCGGGCAATTTGAGGAACCGGTCACACTTCTGGTCGGAATGGGCTTTCCGAGGAAGATCGACAGCGTGATGGAAGCCTATGCACTGCTGCAGGACTGGCCGAGCGCCGGCCGCAACGGCGCCCATGCCGTCGCGCTCAACGCTTGCAAGGCGGGCATCGTCGGCGAGATCGATCCGGAGACGGTGCGGGCCACGCTGATCAGCTTCGCGCGCCGCCACGACATACTGGTGCCTGATATGGTTACGCCGCTCGCGACGGCGGCCGGTGGTGCTGTGCACGAGGTGAACTGACGGATGCGGCGCTTCAACAGCGCTTGCAGACCATGTTCTTGATAAGCCAGGCGAACACGGAGACGCCGGAATTCCTTCCCGGGCGGGCGGCATCGTCGTCGGTCAATTGAGCGAACGTGTCAGCAAGACTGACCTGTTCTGCCCGAATAACGCCTCTGAGCGCCGCCTCCCGGTTAAAAAAGTATCATCCGTTGTCTTGAATCGTGGTGGCGCCTGTTGTCATGAGCCGGTACCTTGGCTCTTGAAATGCAGAGCCGAAACCAATTCGGCCGGTTTAGGGAATTGGGCCGAACGCGGCAAATATCCGTGCTGGCCTGGGAGGAAACGGACATGGAACCGGACCTGGAAGTAGTCCAGATACGACGCGGTGAGTCCTTCAAGGCGTGGTCGCATGGCTACCCCTTCCACACGGTGCGTTGGCACTTCCATCCCGAATATGAACTGCATCAGGTGATCTTCACCAACGGACGCTATTTCGTCGGCGATTTCATCGGCGAGTTCGAGCCGGGCAATCTGGTGCTGACCGGGCCGAACCTGCCGCACAACTGGGTCAGCGACATCCCCAGGGACAGCTCGATCCCGCTGCGCGGCCGCATCATCCAATTTTCCGAAAGTTTCATCGGCGATGCCATGCATGTGCTGCCGGAGCTGGCGGGGCTGGGGCACCTGCTCGAAGCGTCGCGGCGCGGCGTGCTGTTTTCCAGCCGCACCAGCAAGGCGCTGGCGCCGCTGATGGAAGAGATGATGCAGGCGCAAGGCGTGCGCCGCATCGAGCTGTTCATGATGATCGCCGGCCTGCTCAGCCGCGCCCAGGAATTCCAGCTTTTGGCCAGCGCCAGCTACCGGCCCGATCCCTCCGGCTACATGACCGCCGGCATGAACAAGGCGCTCGCCTATATCAGGGAAAACCTGACGCAGCTGTTCGACGAGGCGGATCTCGCCGCCATCGCCGGCCAGTCGACCGGCGCCTTCTCGCGCTCGTTTCGCCGTCACACCGGCATGTCGCTGGTGCAGTATGTCAAACGGCTGCGCATCAATCTCGCCTGCCAGATCCTGATGAGCGACGAGCAGGCCTCGATCACCGACATCTGCTACGAGGTCGGCTTCAACAATCTGTCCAATTTCAACCGGCAGTTCCTGGCGGAGAAGGGCATGCCGCCCTCGCGCTTCAGGCGCCTGCTGGCCGACAACATCAACGCGGGCAAAGCCGCTTAACGGAGGAGCCAGGGAGGAACCAAGGGAGGATTTTTCTTTTGCATGACGACGTGAGCCGCGTGGAGCGGTTCGCGATAGAGAACGCTTGTCTCGAATTCCTCCGTAGGCGGAGGTTGTCGGCGCGGCTCGAAAGGCCGGCGCCGGGTCCCGGTTCCCAATGCAGTTTGGGCGAGGGCGGATGGGTGTCTTCAGACCAAAGCAGTCAACGACCTTCTTACAACCATATCAGAAACGGAGAAGACCGAATGACCAAACTTTCATCTTCATTGAAGTCTGCTGGCAAGTCCGCCGGCGTGGCAGCCCTTGCGCTGTCGCTGCTGGCCGGCACCGCCGCGATCGCCAGGGCCGCCGAAGTTACCGACGCCACCGTCGCCTTCCTGATGCCCGACCAGGCCTCGACCCGCTACGAGCAGCATGATTATCCCGGCTTCGCTGCCGAGATGAAGAAGCTGTGCCCGGGCTGCAAGGTGCTCTACCAGAATGCCGATGCCGACGCCTCGCGCCAGCAGCAGCAGTTCAACTCGGTGATCTCGCAGGGCGCCAAGGCGATCGTGCTCGACCCGGTCGACTCGACCGCCGCCGCCTCGCTGGTCAAGCTGGCGCAGAGCCAGGGCATCAAGGTCATCGCCTATGACCGGCCGATCCCGACCGCGCCGGCCGATTTCTATGTGTCGTTCAACAATGAAGGCATCGGCAAGGCCATCGCCGATTCGCTGGTCGAGCACCTGAAGGCGCTGAAGGTCGATCCGGCCAGCGGCGGCGTGCTGCAGATCAACGGCTCGCCGACCGACGCGGCGGCCGGCCTGATCAAGAAGGGCATCCATGCCGGCCTCGACAACAGCGGCTACAAGATCCTGGCCGAATACGACACGCCGGAATGGGCGCCGCCGAAGGCGCAGCAATGGGCCGGAGGCCAGATCACCCGCTTCGGACCAAAAATCCTCGGCGTCGTCGCCGCCAATGACGGCACCGGTGGCGGCGCCATCGCCGCCTTCAAGGCGGCCGGCGTCGATCCGGTGCCGCCGGTGACCGGCAATGACGCGACGATCGCGGCACTGCAGCTGATCATCGCCGGCGACCAGTACAACACCATCTCCAAGCCGAGCGAGATCGTGGCGGCGGCCGCCGCCAACATCGCCATCAAGCTGCTTTCGGGCGAAACGCCGAAGGCCGAGATGACGCTGTACGACACGCCCTCGCAGCTGTTCACGCCGGCCGTGGTGACGCAGGAAAACCTGAAGGCCGAGATCATCGACAAGAAGATCAACACCGCGGCCGAGCTCTGCGTCGATCGTTACGCGGAGGGCTGCAAGAAGCTGGGCATCGGGAACTGACCGCGACCCTTGCCCGCTCCGCTGTCTGGCCGCCCACGCGGTGGCCAGACAGCGCTCAATCCATGAACCGGTTTTGAAAGGCTTCCAGGCATGATCGATACCGCGGACGAACCGGTTCCGGCAGGCGAGCTGGTGCTCAGCCTGCGTGGCGTTTCGAAGAATTTCGGCGCCGTGTCGGCGCTCACCGACATCGATCTCGATGTCCATGCCGGCGAGGTGGTGGCGCTGGTCGGCGACAATGGCGCCGGCAAGTCGACGCTGGTCAAGATCCTGGCCGGCGTGCATCAGCCGAGTTCGGGCACCATTAATTATCGCGGCAAGCAGGTGACGCTTGCAGATCCAAGCGCGGCTTTGACGCTCGGCATCGCCACCGTGTTCCAGGATTTGGCGCTGTGCGAAAACCTCGACATCGTCGCCAACATCTTCCTCGGCCGTGAGCTCAGCCCGCTGCGCCTGGACGAGGTGGCGATGGAGGTGCGCGCCTGGACGCTGCTCAACGAGCTATCGGCGCGCATCCCAAGCGTTCGCGAAGTGGTCGCTTCGCTGTCGGGCGGCCAGCGCCAGACGGTGGCGATCGCCCGCTCGCTGCTGCTCGAACCCAAGCTCATCCTGCTCGACGAGCCGACGGCCGCACTTGGCGTGGCACAGACGGCGGAAGTGCTCAACCTGATCGAGCGCGTGCGCGACCGCGGCCTCGGCGTCGTCATCATCAGCCACAATATGGAAGACGTGCGCGCCGTCGCCGACCGCATCGTCGTGCTGCGGCTTGGCCGAAACAACGGCATCTTCTCGCCCGACGCCTCGAACCAGGAACTGGTCAGCGCCATCACCGGCGCGTCGAACAATTCGGTGTCGCGGCGCGCCGAGCGCAGACAGGCCAGGCACGAGCAAACCCAGGAGCCACGCCCATGAGCCGTGAAGCCGAACAGGCCGCCTCCGTGCCGCCGCAGCTCGACCGCGCCGATGTGCGCGTCAAGCATGAGGCGGGAATCGGCGGCGCCATCCGCAGGTTCTTCGATCGGGTCCGCTCCGGCGATCTCGGTTCGCTGCCGGTGATCGTCGGGCTGGTCATCATCTGGACGGTGTTCGCCAGCATCAATCCGATCTTCCTGTCGAGCAGCAATCTGGTCAATCTGCTGTTCGATTGCTCCACCGTCGGCGTCATTGCGCTCGGCATCGTCTGCGTCTTGATGGTCGGCGAAATCGACCTGTCGGTCGGTTCGATCAGTGGCTTTGCCTCGGCGATGGTGGGCACGCTGTGGGTCAATCAGGGCTGGCCGGTGGCGCTCGCCATCCTCGCCGCTGTGGCCGTCGGCGGCTTCATTGGCGCGCTCTATGCGCTGCTGTTCAATCGACTCGGCATGCCGAGTTTCGTTTCGACGCTTGCCGGCCTGCTGGCGGTGCTTGGCCTGCAGCTCTATATCCTCGGCTCGACCGGCTCGATCAATCTGCCGTATGGCTCGAACCTGGTGAATTTCGGCCAGCTGCTGATGATGCCGAAGTTTGTTTCGTTCGCTCTGGCGGCCGTGCCCGGCATCGTCATGCTGGTCACCGGCCTGCGCACCGTCGCGCGCCGCCGCGCCGCCAATCTGTCGGCGCCGTCGACCGGCGGGCTCGTCACGCGCGCGGTGGTGATCACGGTCATCCTCGAACTCATCGTCTTCTATCTCAACCAGGCGCGCGGCATTCCGTGGATGTTCGGCCTGTTCGTCGGCCTGGTCATATCAATGCATTACGCGCTGACGCGGACCAAATGGGGCCGCTCGATGTCGGCGGTTGGCGGCAACCGCGAGGCGGCGAGGCGCGCCGGCATCAATGTGCGACTGATCTATTCGAGCGCCTTCGTGCTGTGCTCGATGCTGGCCGCTTTCGGCGGCGTGCTGTCGGCGGCCCGCCTTGCCTCGGCCAGCCAGCAGGCCGGCACCGGCGACGTGAACCTCAACGCCATCGCGGCGGCGGTCATTGGCGGCACCAGCCTGTTCGGCGGCCGCGGCAGCGCCTATTCGGCACTGCTCGGCATCATCGTCATCCAGTCGATCGCCAGCGGCCTGACGCTGCTCGATCTGTCCTCGTCGCTTCGGTACATGATCACCGGCGCCGTGCTTGCCATCGCGGTCATCGTCGACTCGCTGGCACGCCGCTCGCGTGTCTCGCATGGCCGGGCCTGAACCCATCAACAGGAAGCAAGACATGAGCGAAGAACTGTCCGGAAAAGTTGCCGCCGTCACCGGCGCGGCATCAGGCATCGGCCTCGAATGCGCCAGGCACATGCTGGCGGCCGGCGCCACAGTGGTGCTGGTCGACCGTGCCGAGGCGACGCTGAACAAACTGTGCGCCGAGCTCGGTTCGAAGGCGATCCCGTTGGTGATCGACCTGATGCAGCCGGCAAGCGTCGCCACCATGATGCCGCAGATTCTGGAGAAAGCCGGCCAGCTCGACATCTTCCATGCCAATGCCGGCGCCTATGTCGGCGGCGAGGTAGCGACCGGCGATCCCGACGCCTGGGACCGGATGCTCAACCTCAACATCAATGCCTGCTTCCGCTCGATCCAGGCGGTGCTGCCGCACATGATCGAACGCAAGACCGGCGACATCATCGTCACCAGTTCGATCGCCGGTCTGGTCCCGGTGGTCTGGGAGCCGATCTACACGGCTTCCAAGCACGCGGTGCAGGCCTTCGTCCACACGGTGCGCCGCCAGGTCGCCAAGCACGGCCTGCGCGTCGGTGCGGTGGCGCCGGGTCCGGTGGTGACGGCGCTGGTCGACGACTGGCCGAAGGCCAAGCTCGAAGAGGAACTCGCCGCCGGCGGCCTGATGCAGCCGCGCGAAGTGGCCGAAGCGGTGATGTTCATGCTGACCCGCCCGCGCAACGTGACGATCCGGGATTTGGTGATTTTGCCGCAGAGCAATGATTTGTGAGGCAGTAGGCAATGGGGAATAGGCAATAGGCAATAGGCAATAGGAAGATGTAGACACAGTCTTACAGGCCCCGCTCAAAAGTGCTTCGCGCGTCCTATCCTACTAACTAATCGCTTACTGCCTACTGCCTATCCCCTATTCCCTGAACCGGAGGTTCCTCATGCCCCATTATCTCGGCATCGATGTCGGCACCGGCAGCGCGCGGGCCGGGGTGTTCGACCACACCGGCACCTTGCTCGCCTCGGCCAAGCGGGACATCGAGGTCTGGCGCGAGGCCGGCGACATTGTCGAGCAGTCGAGCAACGACATCTGGCGGGCGGTGTGCGCGGCCACGCGGGAAGCGGTCGCTCAATCGGGCGTGGCAGCTGAGGCCATCGCCGGCATCGGGTTCGACGCCACTTGTTCGCTGGTGGTGCTGGGCGAGGGCGGCGTGCCGCTGCCGGTAAGCAAGTCCGGCAATTCGGAACGCAACATCATCGTCTGGATGGATCACCGCGCGGTCGAGCAGACGCGCCGCATCAACCGCAGCGGCGAGGCGGTGCTGAACTATGTCGGCGGCGTCATCTCGCCGGAAATGGAAACGCCGAAACTCCTTTGGCTGGCCGAAAACCTGCCCGACACGTTCAACGCCGCCTGGCAGTTCATGGACCTCGCCGATTTCCTCACCTGGCGCGCGACCGGCAGCCTTGCCCGCTCGGTCTGCACGGTGACTTGCAAATGGACCTATCTGGCGCATGAAAGCCGCTGGGACGAGGCCTATTTCCGCACCATCGGACTAGGGAGCCTGGCCGACGAGGGGTTCGCGCGCATCGGCACGCAGATCGTGCCGGCGGGTGCCGCGCTCGGCGGCGGACTGACCGCGCAGGCGGCATCGGATCTGGGCCTGCGCCCCGGCACGGCCGTGGCGGCGGGGCTGATCGACGCGCATGCCGGCGGTGTCGGCACGGTCGGGGCGCGCGGCGCGTTCGGCAGCGTGCTGTCGCGCATGGCCTATGTCTTCGGCACCTCGGCCTGCACCATGTCGTCGACCGCGCAGCCCGCTTTCGTCGACGGCGTCTGGGGTCCGTATTTCTCGGCCATGGTGCCGGGCCTGTGGCTGAACGAGGGCGGCCAATCGGCGGCGGGTGCGGCCATCGACCATCTGGTGCGCATGCACCCGGCGAGCGGCGAGGCGACGGCGAGGGCGCAGGCCGACGGCCTCAGCGTCAGCGCCTGGCTGTCGCTGCAGGCGCAAAGCCGCAACGGGGCAGCGGCCACGCCGGCACTGGTCGGCGATATCCATGTCGTGCCGGAATTTCTCGGCAACCGCGCGCCCTTCGCCGACCCGGACGCGCGCGCGCTGATTGCCGGGCTCGATCTCGACACCAGCCTCGACAGCCTGATCGGGCTCTATGTCGCCGGCGTCTGCGGGCTGGGCTACGGCGCGCGCCAGATCGTGCGGGCCGAGCATGATAAGGGCATTGCCGTCGACACCATCGTCGTCAGCGGCGGCGCCGGGCAAAGCCCGTTGGTGCGCCAGCTGCTTGCCGACACGACCGGCATGGTGGTGGTGGCGTCGACCTCGCCGGAGCCGGTGCTGCTCGGCTCGGCGATGCTGGGCGCGGTCGCCGCCGGAACCTACAAGGACTTGGTGACGGCGATGGCCGGCATGTCGGAACTCGGCGAGACCTATCATCCCGACGCAACGCTGGCCGGCTGGCACGCCAAGCGCTTCGCGGCGTTCGAATTGCTGCAGCAGGCTGGCAAGGCGATCAGGGGCTAAGCGGGCAGCCTCTGTCCGGCTTTGTCAGGAGCCTGGCGAACACCGCTTGGCGATGATGCCGGAAGCTGGCAGCTTTGTTCCGTCGCAGCCTTACTGTGCGATGAGGGCAGGGCGACAGGAGGCCCCAATGGCAGACGAGAAAGCGCCCGTGCCATTCGCATCGGATGAGGTGCCGTGGACGGAATGGTCCGATGTGCCGCGCTTCGGCGTGCGCTACCGGCATTTGTCGCTGGCCGCGCTTGGAGAAACCTACCATGTAGGCGTGGCGATCGAGGAACTGCCGGCGGGCATGCAAACTTCGCCGGCGCATTACCACATTTTCGAGGAAGAGCATGTCTTCATCCTCGAAGGGACGCTCACCGCTTATGTCGGCGATGCCGCCTATGCCATGAAGGCCGGCGACTACATCTGCTTTCCGGCGGGTGCGGCGGCGGGACATTGCCTGATCAACACCAGCGACGCGCCATGCCGCTACGTCATCGTCGGCGAGCGCAACCCGAACGACGTGGTCGTCTACACCGCCTCCAACAAGGTGCTCGTGCGCGCGCTGGGCAGCCGCGCGATCTTCGACCTCGCGGCGACCCGAACTTACTGGGACGGTGAGAGCACCGGCCTCGCCGCCGGCGATCCGTTGCCGTCGGATGTGACGGCCGGTGTCACCAAGGCAGCAGCCATTCCGATCCCGCCGGTCGCCAGCGACGCTGTCGAGTGGAAACAGGAAGGCGAGGGGGCGCGGTTCGGTGGTCAGTCCAAACACCTCACCTATGCCGCCTTGGGACGGCCCGACTACCATGTCGGCGTGCTGATCGAGGCACCGGCCCCCGGCATGCGCCTGGCGCCCAGGCACTACCATATGCTGGAAGAAGAGCATGCGCTGATCCTGGAAGGGCAAGTGACGCTGCTGCTTGGCGAGGAGCGCTATGAGATGAAAGCCGGCGACTATGTCTGCTTTCCGGCCGGCCTGGCGGTTGGACATTCCTTCCTCAACAGCGGTACGGGACCGTGCCGCTATCTGATGATCGGCGAGAAAAACCCCAACGAGGTCTGCGTCTATCCCGATTCCAACAAGATGGCGGTCGACGCCTTGCGCCGGCGCGACGGCATTTTCGATATGGCCGGGGTTAGGCGGTATTGGGATGGCGAAGCGTAGAACTGAAAGTGTCGATATCCGACTCAAATAGCCGCGCTCTGAACGCGAGAACCGTTCGGAGATAGGCGTTGTTGCCACCCTACCTGGGTGACGCTAGTCTGGTTCGGGCACTTCAACGGGGGAGTTGGCGGGGATGCTCCTGCCATTCTTGCGATGGCCTTCACGCTATCACCGCCGCCTTGGCAGGCTGAGATGGGTGGCTTTGTTCGCGCCGTTCATTCTGTTGTCGGGCTATATCGTCTATGGCTTCGTCGGCATTCGGTTTGATACGCCTCTCTCGGTGCTGAGGCACCTTGCCGCGTTCCCACTGCACGGCCGCCCGCAGGGGCGAACCTGGCTATTGGCCGACTCACGATGCCGACCATGACGGCATAGCCTGCGAGCCCTGGCACGGGGCAAGCCGACGACACGGGGCAAGCTCCACTGGCGTTCGGGTCCATCGTTACTCGCGTACCGGCCCATAGCCTTTGCCTTGGCTTCACAGCTCCTTCTCCGCCAGTTCCCTGAATTCATCCGGCACCGAGCGCGCCGCTTCCAGTGCCACCGTGCCGTAGCCGACCGCCTGTTTGCCGAAGCGTTCGCGGATCTTGTCGATGGCGCGGTCGGCGTCGAAGCGTGCCAGGCCTTTCCTGGTGCCGGGCCGGCGTTTCTCGTCGGCGAGGCCGAGCGGCAGTTCGAGTTGCAGCTCGAAGCTTTCCTCGAGGTGCGAGACCGAGATCGCCAGCAGCGAGATCGTTTTGTCATGCGGGTGGTCGGCGAGCACGCCGCGCACCAGGTCGCCGGCGATCTCGGCCAGGATGGTTGTCGCCGAGATCGGCTGGTCAAGCGTGATCGATCGTGTGACTGCGCTGAGATCGGCAAAGCGCACACGCACGGTCACCGTGCGGCCGGGCCGTGCCTTGGCGCGCAGGCGGCTCGCGACGCGGTCGGCCAGATGCAGCAGAGTGGGCACGATGACCCGTGCTACGGCAGGCCTCTCTCCGAGTGCCGATTGTGCGCCGGCGGAATGCGCGCGGCGCTTCGTCTCCAGTTTGCGCGGGTCACGGTTCCAGAACAATGCGGCCAGCTTTTCGCCGGCGGCCGGACCGAGCAGCCGCGTCAGCGCGCCGCGATGTGTCCTCGCCAGCTGGCCGATGGTCTCGATGCCGATTTCCGCCAGCCGCGCTTTGGTCGCCGGGCCGACGCCCCACATCAGCCCCACCGGCAGATCGTGCAGGAAGGCGAGTTCGCTACCGGGGTCGACCACCACCAGCCCGTCGGGCTTGGCGACCTGCGAGGCGATCTTGGCCAGATGCTTGGTGCGCGCCACGCCGATCGAGATCGGCAGGCCGAGTTCGGCGCGTACCCGGCTGCGGATCGTCGTGGCGATCTCCTGTGGGGAGCCGAACAGATGCGTGCAGCCGGCAACATCGGCAAAGGCCTCGTCGATGGAGATGCGCTCGACCAATGGCGTAAAATCGTCGAGCACCTTGATCGCCGCGTCGCCCAGCCGCTGGTAATGGCTGAACTTGCCGCCGACGAAGATCAAATGCGGGCAGAGTTCGCGCGCCTTGCGTCCTGGCATGCCGCCACGCACGCCGAAGGCGCGCGCCTCATAGGAAGCGGCGAGCACGACGCCGCCGCCCACCGCGATCGGCTTGCCGCGCAGCGACGGATCGAGCAACTGCTCGACCGAGGCGTAGAAAGCGTCGAGATCGGCATGCAGGATGGTGGCTGTCGTTTCCATCGACCGCACATCCGCAGTTGCTGATAGGTTGGAACAAATAAAGAACAAAGGTGGATCGTTGTCAAGCGAAGGGCGCAACAGCCATGCCGGTTCGGCCTGAACGCAACCGCCTAGACAATATGCTCCGCTCGCAGCGCCGCTTTCATCCTTTCCAGCGCCGCTTCGCCGCCTGCCGCCAGTTCGTCGGCAATCCTGGCCAGCTTATCGTCGGCCTTGCGGTGCTTGCTGCCCCAGGCGCCGAGCGTCGCCAGCACCGGCAAGAGGTCGATGCCTGCCTCGGTCAGCCGGTAGACCGTTCTCAAGCCATGCGTCGGGTCGTCGCTTCTGGTGAGGATGCCTTCCTTCTGGAGCGTTTGCAGTCGCTCGGCCAGCGTGCGCGAGGAGATGCCTTCGTCGGATTGCAGGAATTCGCGAAAGTGCCTTTTGCCGGCGAAGGCCATGTCGCGGATGATGAGCAGCGTCCAGCGGTCGCCGATCAGTTCGAGCGACAAGTTGATCGGGCAGCCGGATTTTTCGCGCGTCGACATCTATGGTTCCATTTTTAAATCACTTTACTATTGACATCGTTTTGGCCTTGCGTCAACGGTTCCAAATGTAAACTGTATTGCGATGGCCATGAGGAGAATGACGGTGAAAAAGCTGGTCCTGCAGATGCAGATGTCGGTCGACGGCTTTGTCGGCGCCAATGAGGACCATTCCTGGCAGCTCTGGGAGTGGGGTGACGAGAGCGCCTGGGACGGTGCGCTGAAGCAGGACTTCAACGCCGTCTTCGCAGGCGTCGATACCATCCTGCTCAGCCGCAAGATGGCACAGGAGGGCTATCTCACCCATTGGGGCAATGCGGCGAAGAAGTTTCCGCGCGATCCGTTCTACGCCTTTGCGCAGCGCATCGTCGACTCCCGCAAGGTGGTGCTCAGCAACAAGCTCAAGCAATCGGCCTCGGAGCCGGCTTGGGAGCGCACCAGTGTGGCCAGCGGCGACCTGCCGCGCGAAGTCAATGCGCTGAAAGCGGGCGAGGGCGGCGACGTGGCGGTGTTCGGCGGCGCCGGTTTCGCGTCGGCGCTGATTGCGGCCGGGCTGGTCGACGAGTTCCAGCTTTTCATCAACCCGGCGGTGCTGGGAGCGGGCCGCCGGATTTTTGATCAGGGCGGTTTTAGGAACCTGCGGCTGCTCGGCTCGAAGGCCTATGCCTGTGGCATGGTGGTCAGCCGCTATGCGCCGGCGCGGTGAGGGGGACCTCCATCTTCTCCCTGCTCACTTCGCATCGTGAAAAATGATCCCGACCGTGTGGCGCATGCCTGAGCGCAGCCGGCTGACGCCATGGCGCAGGTTGACCCGGTAGTTGCCTTTGGTGCCCTGCACCGGCCGGTTGTGGACGGCGAAGACAACGGCGTCGCCCTGGCGCAGCGGCACCACTTCGACCCGGCTCTGCATGCGCGGGCGCTGCTCGGTCAGCGCGAACTCGCCGCCGCTGAAATCCTGGCCCGGTTCGGAGAGCAGGATCGCCACCTGCAGCGGAAAGGCGAGGTCGCCATAGAGATCCTGGTGCAGGCAGTTGAAGTCGCCAGGCACATATTGCAGCAGCAGCGGCGTCGGCCGTGTCTGGCCGGCGGCATGGCACTGATCGAGAAACGCGGCATGCGTCGCGGGATAACGCATGGCCTGCCCCATGCGCTCGTTCCACCGATTGGCGACCTCGGCCAGCCTGGGATAGAGCGCGCTGCGCAGGCCACCCAGGAGGTCGGGCAAGGGATAGCGGAAATAGCGGAACTCGCCCTTGCCGAAGCCATGCCTGGCCATATGAATGTGGCTGCGGAAATGCTCTTCGTTGGGATAGAGGCCGGCGATCTGCCGGCATTCTTCGGGCGAGAGCAATTTCTCGATCACCGCGCAGCCGAAGCCGTCGAGTTCGGCAGCAAGGGCGGGCCAGTCGTAATCGGCGATGCGCGTCTCGGCGGCTTCGATCACCGATCTGGCAATTTTGGCATGGGCATTCATATCGTAGCCTCCTTGTCGAGCAGGGCGCGTTTGCGTTCGACACCCCAGCGGTAACCGGCCAGTGAGCCGTCGGCGCGGACGACACGGTGGCAGGGAATGCCCAGCGCGATTGCGTTGGCCGCACAGGCCGTCGCCACGGCGCGGGCGCCGTTCGGCTGGCCGAGACGCCGGGCGACCGCGGTGTAGGTGATGGTGGCGCCGCACGGGATGCTGCGCAGCACATCCCAAACCTGTTGCTGGAATGGCGTGCCGTGGCGCATGTCGAGCGGCAGGTCGAGGCCGACGCCGGGCATTTGGATGAAGCGCGCGATTGTCGCGAGATCGTCGCGCAGTGCGGCCTCGTCCTCGGCCAGTATCTTGTCGGGGAAGCAATGGCCAAGGTCCCGCTCCAGCGCGTCGGCGTCCGAGCCGATCAGGATGGCGCAGACGCCGATCTGGCTGCGCGCTGCCAGGACGTCGCCGATTGCGGATTCACCGATGGCGTAGCTTATGGTGTCGAAGGCATTGGGGACGCTCGCCGGCGGCGCCATTTGGGTTTGCATGAGGTTCATTGCGTTTACTCCTTTGTCTGTGCGTGAACCCTATAGGGACGGCTTCTCGCGCTCACTCCGGTGCTTGCTTTCAAATTCGAATTTCGAAGGTAGGTGAACCGTTCTACGCGACACGAGTAACAGCGACCTCGCCGAGCAAAAACACCTCACCCGTCAACAACCGCAGCTCGATCTCGCCGGCCGCGGTGCGGCTCCATTCGGCTCTGCCGTGATCGACCATCTCGCCAATGGCCGCCATCACCAGTAACTTAGAGCCTTCGGCGCGCCGGCTGCCGGCAGCTTGGGTCCGGCTGGTCGCATCGGTGGTGGGAGACCTTGCCATCGCGCGCATTGCCGGTCCTGGTCAGGCCCGAATTGACCGGTTGGCATTGTCGGACGCCGCCTCACGCTCCAGCAGTGCGCGCTTGCGCTCAACGCCCCAGGCGTAACCGGACAGGGCGCCATCCTTGCGGATCACGCGATGGCAGGGGATGGCGACGGCATGATTGTTGGCGGCGCAAGCGGCGGCGATGGCGCGGGTTGCCGTCGGCGCGCCGATGCGCTGCGCGATCTCGGCATAGGAAACCGTGCGGCCGACCGGGATGTCTTGTAAAGCCTGCCAGACACGCTGCTGGAAGGCGGTGCCGCGCACGTCGAGCGGCAAATCGAGACCGAGCGCCGGAACCTCGACGAAACCGACGACGCGGGCGACCAGCGCCTCATAGTCACGGTCGCCGCCGATCAGCCGCGCGTTGGGGAAACGGTCCTGCAGGTCACGCACCAGCGCGTCGGGATCGTCGCCGAGCAGGATCGAGGCGACGCCTTTTTGGCTCGAGGCGACCAGGATGGTACCGAGCGAGGACTCGCCAACGGCAAAGCGGATTTCTTCATGGGCGCCGCCGGCCCGATAGCGCGTCGGCGTCATGCCGAGCATGCCGGTCGATTTCTCATAGAAACGCCCGCTCGAATTGAAGCCGGCATCGTAGATCGCCGTCGTCACGCTGGCGCCCTCTTCCAGGCCACGGCGGAGCCTGGCGGCGCGGTGCGCGGCGGCATACTCCTTCGGCGTCAGCCCGGTGACGGCCTTGAAGATGCGGTGGAAATAGCCGGCGCTGAGGCCGGCGGCGTCCGCCAATTCAGCGAGCGACGGTTCTTCCTCGCTCTGCTCGATCCTGCGGCAGGCGTCGGCGACCATCGCGGCGTTGCCGGCCTCGAGCGATGGGCCATCCGGATTGCAGCGCCGGCACGGGCGAAAGCCGGTCGCCCTGGCCTGATCCAGCGTGCCGTGCAACTGCACATTCCTGGGGTTGGCGCGCCGCGACGGGCAGGAAGGCCGGCAATAGACACCGGTTGTCGCCACCGAATACCAGAACTCGCCGTCGGCCGATTTGTCGCGCGCGACGATGCGCGCCCAGCGCGGATCGTCGGCAACCGGCAGCGGCGTGGATTTGAGATTCTTGGCCAGGGTGACGAACATGGCCGCATTGAAGCCGCCAAAAGCCGGCCTCGCCACCCGTTTCCTGCCAAGAGCCCCACTCTCCTAAGCCGCGCGTTTGGGCTCCACCGCGAACGGGCTGAGCCCGAGCCAGGTCTGCATCTTCCTGCCAATGGCCTGGTCGCCGGTCAGGGCAACCTTGGCGCCGGCCTTCTCGACGGTCAGCAGTCCCATCCAGATCGCCGTCATGGTGTGCAGATCGGTCGAGACGTAAAGGTCGACGTCGAAGCCCGGATCGTACCAGCACAGATCGACCTCGCCGTGCTTCTCGACGATCAGCCACCACGACCGTTTGGACGCCGGTAGGTCCTGATACAGAAATTGTATCACCGTGCGGCCCTCGGGCAGCGGCGAGGGATTCAAATTGCGCCGCATGTCCCACATCAGCAACGACGGATCGAGGTTTTTCAGCGACAGCCGGGACTCGACCCATTTCTGTCCCCAGAAGCCCATCGCCTCGACGACGGGACGCAAATCCCGGCCGGCTTCCGTCAGCCGATATTCGAAGATGCCTCTCTCGCCCGGCACTTCCTTGCGCTCGATGATCCCCGCCAGTTCGAGCTCCTTCAGCCGTTGCGACAGAAGGGTCGGCGACATTTTCGGCACGCCGCGGCGCAGGTCGTTGAAGCGGGTCGAGCCCGCCACCAGCTCGCGCAGCAGCACCATCGTCCAGCGGGTGCAGAGCACCTCGGCTGCCATCGATAGCGGGCAGAATTGCTTGTATCCGTGCTGGGTCATGATTGGCGCCTCTCCCTCGAAACCAGGGCCGAATATTAGGCCTTCATGAATGAGCCGGCCAGTACGGAAACTGTACTACCCCAGTACAGATCGCGGACTGGTTGGCGAGGGCCCTGTCATGCGAGCCCTTTGGCCGGTGCACGGGACACCCCTTGCGCCGCAACCAGGAGACTATCCATGACCGCATACGTTATCGCAGACATCAAGATAAACGACCCGCAATGGGTGCCGGCCTACGCAGCATCGGTGCATGACCTCGTCCACAAGCATGGCGGCAGATATCTGTCGCGCAGCGGCAATGTGAAAACGCTCGAAGGCAAGCCGCTCGACACCACGCTGATCGCCCTGATGGCGTTCCCCTCGGAAGCGGCGGCCCGCGCCTTCACCAACGATCCGGCCTATGCGCCCTTCGTTTCGGCCCGTCAGGGCGGCAGCGACAGCCGTTTCCAGATGATCGACAACACCGATCTGGCCGGAACGATCCCCTACCTGCCGAAGGGATGACCATTCCTGGCATCGTTTTCGGGATCTCCAAGCAACAACAGTCACAGCGCTTGCCTGCCGGGCCTCCGTATTTTCGGCGGCCGGCCAGCTGTGCTTTTTCAAGAAGAATGGAATGAAGATGATATCGAACTTTCTCAACAGGCCAAATTTTCGCTGCAGACTTGTCATGGCCGGGGCCATGCTGGCCGTCTGCACCAGCTTCGCACAGGCGCATCAGGAAGCGGCCGCGCTTGCGTCCGTCCCCAATCCGCTGGCTGACAAGGTGCGGGCTGCCAACAGCCGGTTTCTCGACGTCAAGGCCGCTACATCAGAGGGCTATGCGCCCATTCCCTGCGCCAGCGGCATCACCGGCGGCGCCATGGGCATCCACTATGTCAACGGCGGATATCTGAAGGACGACAAGATCGATATCGCCCGGCCTGAGGCCGTGATGTACGAGCCGATGGCCGACGGCACGCTGCAACTGGTGGCGGTCGAATACATCACCTCGAAGGGGCCGGCGTCGCTGGACGGACAGCTGTTCAATTTCAACAGCGCGCCCAACCGCTATGGCCTGGGCGAATTCTACGAACTGCATGTCTGGGCCTGGAAGGGCAACCCGACCGGCACTTTCGCCGACATGAACCCGAAAGTGTCATGCGAACACACGATGGCGCCGAGCCAGTAAGCAATGAAGCCAGGCGGCGTCAATGCCGCCTGGTCGCCCTCCGTGACAGTTGGCAGCTCCGGCCCAGCGGCCGCTTTCGGCGAGGAAAAGCCGGGGAGGTGCGTGCCGCTGGCGCTCCTCGCGGCGTCAGGCAGGTACGGTCTTTATGCCGCTTGATCCGGGATCGCCAATCCCACCTCGGCGGTATCCCGGCTCGCTTGCGGCAAGACGAAGCGTCCCGTCACGTACCAGAGCAGGGACACCACGAGAATCGAGAGATAGCCATCCACGGCATAGTGCCAGCCGGTGTAAACCGAACCGAACAGGATGAAGGCCGCGAAGGACCAGCCGGCGATTGCCCACCCGCGGCCGAATTGGGCCAGGAAGAATGCGTTGAGCGTGGCGATCGCAACATGCATGCTGGGCATGGCCGAGATGCCGCCGCCGAGTTCCGGGCGGCCACTCTGGTAGGCTGTAAACAGATAATCGGCGTACAGATGGACCGACGCGCCGTAGCCCTTCTGCGCCAGGGCGGCCTGTAGCGCGACAAACCGGTCGCCGCCGTAGATTTGGTCGTGGAATATCGGGCCGGCGGACGACAGCAGGGTCGCAAGAACGGTGCCGCACAGCATCGTGGTCAGCGCGAATGCCCATAGGTAGCGCAAACGCCCGACCGGATTGTTCCAGAAGGCGACGAAGAGCACGGCGCCGAACCATTGCAGAAGCCAGCCATATCCATAGCCGGCAAAAATGGCGACCGACACCGGTTCGGAAACGATGCTGTGCGCCCATGTCCAGGGATCGGCGCCATGCAGCCGAAGATCGAGGTCCGCCAGGGAGCGGTCGGCGTAGAACGGCACCATGTCCGGGATGGCGACCTTCAAGGTGGTGAATGCGGTGACGCCGAGAAAGAACAAGAAGATGACGGGTGCGGCTGCAAGCCAGCGGTGCCTGAGTACGCCGAGGATGAACCTCGTCGGCGCATGCCGGGCAAATGCCAGCCCCGCCACACCAAGGCCCGCCGCCAGAAGCGCGGGCAGGAAAAAGGCGAACGGCTTGGCATAGGATTGCGCCAGATGCAGGTAGCGGTCCGGCTGCAGGCAAACAGCGGTCACGGCATAGGTCAGACACAAGGCAACCAGCAGCTCCTGGTTGTCGCGATGTCGAGGTCAAGGATGGCAGCTGGGCGGCGATTGTTGCCGTGCTGACCTGTGTGCTCACTCATCGAAGGACATCCCGCCAGTTGTCCAGAAAAAATAACTGGGTTATTTCGCAGGCGATATATTACCATCAGGTTACACTTGTGGGCAAATAGATCGCTAAATATTAGACCGATAGATGCTTGTTGGCAAAGAGTCTGTTTACGAAAGCGTTGCGCCGTCCTCTTTGTCTCTGCAACGCGATCATCGGCGCCGCCGATGATCCCGGGATCATCGGATTGGCCGATGACCTGGAGCCATGACTAGGAACATCCGGCCGACGCGAAACTCCGGTTCTTGCCGGCCAATCGAAGAGCAGAGGCGGCAGGCGGGGAGCCAACAAAGCAGCCCGCCATCGCCGCGGTAACTGTTTCTTCTCTGGTTTTGCCGCAGATTGCCCCGCGGTGGAGCAGGCGAAGCAGACGATGGCGCGTCAGGGCAAGAAAAGTCGCAATGGAACGTTCTGGGCCAAGGCCCTGGAGCGCGCCCATCTCGGCGTTTGGGACTGGGATCTTGTAACCGGCGACTGCTTCTATTCCGCGACCTGGGCGCGGATGCTGGGCTACGATGAGAGCGAACTTGCCGACACCAGCGACCTGTGGCTGCAACTGACCCATCCTGACGACCGCGAGCGGGCGCTGGCCAGCGGCGACCGCCACATTGCCGGCCTGACCGACGCCATCGAGACCGAATTGCGGCTGAAGCACAAGCAGGGACACTGGGTGTGGGTGCTCGATCGCGGCGGCGTCGTCGAGCGCGACGCGATGGGAAAGCCGCTCAGGCTGATGGGTGTGCAGACCGACATCTCCAAGCAGAAGGCCGCCGAAGCCGAACTCGAGCAGGTCAATGTGCGCTTCCGCCTGGCGCTCGCCGCCAGCGGCACCGGCATCTGGCACCACGACCTCGCCACCGGCAAAAGCTATTGGGACGAACGCACCAGGGAGATTTTCGGGCTTGTCTCCGACATCGCCGAAGTCGAGCGCGACCACTGGTTCGGCTATCTGCATCCGGACGACAAGGAGGCCGCGTCGCGCGCACATCTGGTGCCGCTCGAAACGGACAAGGTCACCGCCGTGCAATACCGCATCGTCCGGCGCGACGGAGAGGTCCGGCACATAGAATCCCTGCTGCGTTTCATCGCCGACCCGCAGATCCCGGACCGCCGGTTGGCGGGGCAGATCCTGGGCACGGTGCGCGACATCACCGAAGACAAGCAGCGTGAGCAGGAGCTTGCCTATGCGGCCCGCCACGATGCGCTCACCGGTCTCTGGAACCGTGCCGCGTTCGACCGGCTGCTGGCCGATCACATCGCGGCCGCGCAGCGGCTGCCGCTCTCCGTGTTCTATGTCGATCTCGACTACTTCAAGGCGCTCAATGATTTTGCCGGCCACGCGGCCGGCGACCTGGCACTGAAAAGCGTTGCCCAAGGCATTCTGGGCTGCCTTCCCCCGACGGCGCATGCCGCGCGCCTGGGCGGTGACGAGTTCGCGCTGCTGATGCCCAATTGCGATACGGCGCAGGCCGGGCGGCTGGCCGACGCGGTACTTGCCGCGGTTCGCGATGCCGAACTAGGATCGACGGCCACGTCGCGCAAGCTGGCGGCCTCGATCGGCATCGCTTTCGTCGATGATGCAAACACGACGGTGGCCGACGCGCTGGCCTGCGCCGACGACGCCTGCTACGCGGCCAAGGCCGCCGGGCGAAACCGATTTGCCTTCTTCTCCACCGATACGGCATCGGGTTCGGGTGGCCTCAACGCGGCGCGCGTCGTCGCCGATACGGTCGATGCCATGGAAGACGGGAGGCTGAAGCTGTTTGGCCAGGAAATCCATCGGCTGGGCCGTCCCTGGCTGGAAAGCCGCCATGTCGAAGTGTTGGCCAGGCTCGCCGCCCGCAACGGCCGGCTGGTGCCACCCGGCGAGTTCATTCCGGTGGCCGAGCGGTTCGGCATCGCGTCGCGGCTCGACCGCTGGATCATCCGCACCGCGCTGTCGCGGCATGGTGCCGCCTTGCGTTCGGGGGCGTTGACGCTTGGCTTCAATCTGTCGGCGCAGACGCTGAGCGACCCGCAGCTTTGGGACTTCGTGGACAACGTCATAGAAGAAACCGGGGCGCCGCATTCGGGCATCGGCTTCGAGATCACCGAAACCGCCGCCGTCACCAATTTCGACGCCGCCGAACAGTTTGTGCGCAAGGCGCGCGAGCGGCGCTGCCGGGTCAGCCTCGATGATTTCGGCGCTGGTATGAGCTCGTTCGAATATCTCCGGCGGTTCCCCGTCGACACGATCAAGATCGACGGTTCCTTCATCGAGCACATCACGCAAAGCCGTTTCGACCGCGAGATCGTGCTGGCCATCACCAGCATCGCCCGCAGCCTCGGCTGTGACGTGGTCGGCGAGAAGATCGAACAGCAGGACACGCTGGCCATGTTGAGCGACATGGGCGTCGCCTTCGGCCAGGGATTTTTGCTGCACCGGCCAGAGCCGCTGGAACGAATTGTCGCGCGTGCGACCAAGGGAGCGACGGCCCGCAAGGCATCGTGATCCAGGTGCGGCGAGTTTCAGGCCAAGCCGAACTGACCTGAAACTCGCCGCATTCTATCCGGTTCGGCGCGCCGTCGATTGCGGAAACTCCAGCACTCCAGCCTCGGGTCGCCTGTGCTGCGCTTCCGTCACCGCTTCGATCAACAGATCGAGCGCTTCACAGGCCGTGCGACTCGTCTCGTCGTTGCCTTGCAGATAATGATAGGCGCGTTCGAGGTGAATGCGGGCGGCTGAAAAATCGCTGGTCAATGGTCCCTCCATGATCCCGCCCTAGAAGACCTTGCCGGAGACGAGGGAACGCCGGGTAAATATCCACAAGCGGCTTTTATTCAAATGCCGCCGAATGTTGCGGGGAGGCGCGCTGCCGATCCCCGTGTGGGGGAGATGTCCAGCAGGACAGAGGGGGCGCTGTCCCGCCGACCTGAACAATCAGATTTTCGACCTGTTTCGCAGCCTGCATTGATGAGATTGACGATCAGAGAGGCTTGCGATCTGTCACGCCTCCCTCTGCCCTGCCGGGCATCTCCCCCACACGGGGGGAGATTGGCGGTTTCACCGCCGCATGACTAGACTGTCACTTCCTGTGCAAGGTGAGACCGATGATCGTCCAGGCCTGCATCAACGGCGCGCGTCCGCGCGATTTCCATCCCGCGCTGCCGCTGACTGCCGAGGCGATGGCCGGCGATGCCGCCGCCTGCGTCGCCGCGGGTGCCTCCGAACTGCACATCCACCCGCGCGGCCTTGACGGGCGCGAAAGCCTCGCGGCCGTCGATGCCACCGTGCTGGCGGTGCGTCAGGCCTGTCCGGGCACGCTTATAGGCGTGTCGACGGGCGCCTGGATCGAGAACGATGTCGAGCGGACCCGTGCGGCGATCTTCGGCTGGCGGGAACTGCCCGACTATGCATCGGTCAATCTGTCGGAGGTGGATGCGCCTCGCGTGATGGAGCTGTTGCGCCAGCGTGGCGTCGGCATCGAGGCCGGGCTTGCCACCGTCGCCGACGCTGAGCGCTTCGTGGCGCTTCCCGACCACGATCGGGTGCTGCGCATCTTGATCGAGATCGACATCCCGGACCTGCCCGTGGCACTCGACGAGGCACACGGCATCGCCACGGTGCTCGATCGCGCCGGGGTACGGCGGCCGATCCTGCTGCATGGCGTCGATGCAACTGTCTGGCCCTTCGTCAAGGTTGCGCATCGCAAGCGCTGGTCGACACGGGTCGGTCTGGAAGACGGCAAGACACTCGCCGATGGAACTGTGGCGAAGGACAACGCGGCGATCGTCGCTGCCGCCGTGGCGATCTTTCGCGGCTAGTTTTCCAGAATGATCTGGATCGCCTTATCCACCACCGGATGCAAGCCACTGGCCTGGAAGGACAGCCGGTTGCCGGAGCCGACATTGCTGGTCATGGCGATGGTCAGCTCTGAGATCGGGTCATGCAGCATGACGGCGACGTAGCCGGGGATACTGCCCTGGTGGCCGTAAAAGGCGCGGTTGGCGTAGGCGCTCTGGAACATGCCGGCGCCGGTCTCGCGCATGCGGGTGCCCGGAAAACTCGCTGGCACGCGGTGTTCGAACATCTCGGCGAAGAACGGCGGCGACAGCACTCTGCCGGAAAAGAGACCGCGCATGAAGCTCACCATGTCGGACGGCGTCGACACCATGTCGCCGCAGCCATAAGCGGCGCCGAACGGGAAGGAATCGGAAGAATCCTGCAATTCGTCGGAGTAGCGCAGCACGCCGTCCATGCGCCACATCTCGCCGCCGGAGGCGATGTCGGTGGGCGCATTCGCCGGCGGCGGGGGGCGGTGGTAGTAGCCACGCACCATCGACTTTTCCGGAAAGGCTTCGGTGGCCGGCGACCAGGTATTCTCCAAGCCGAGCGGCTGCAGCACCGCGCTTCTGACATAGCCGCCCAGCGACTGGCCTGTCACCGCCTCGATCACCATGCCGGCCAGCACATAGCCGGTGTTGTTGTAGACGGCGGGTCCGCCCGGCGCCTTCTGCTTGTCGGAAGCGAAGGCGATGTCGACCAGTTGCCGCGGCGTCCATTGCCGGCTCGGATCCATCGGAATGTAATATTCGAACTCCGGCAGGCCGCTGCGGTGGTTGATCAACTGGCGCACCGAAATGTCTTTTGCTTCCGGCAGGTAAGGAAACCAGCCGGAGATCGGCGCTCCGAGATCGAGCTTGCCGTCCTGGGCGAGCTTGGCCAGGGCCGCGGCAACGAAGGTCTTGGTGCAGCTGCCGATCTTGAACAGGCGTTCAGGCGAGAGGGCAATGCCATGCTCCCGGTCGGCGAGGCCGGCGGTCAGGGTGGTTGGTGCGGCGCCAGTGGAGTATGCGAGTGATGCGCCTACCGCGCCATCGGTGAGATAGGTCTTGAGGAGGGCGTTCAGGTCTTCACGCATGGATTCTGCTTTCGCCGCTAAATTGCTGGTTTCATAGATGATGTCGGTGCGTCCTCGGGCCGAGCCCGAGCGCAGGGTCGCCAAGCTTCACTCCGCCATATCGACATCGGCAAAGTTCTGCCGGCCGAAGGGGTCGAGCACGTAGTTGAGCACGCTCTTGCGGATCGGGATCGCCACCACCGAATGGGCGATCGGCGCCACCGGCACCTCAACCTTCAGGATCGCTTGCGCCCTGGCATAGATCTCGGCGCGCTGTTTCGGATCGGCGGCGACGCGGCCGTCCTGCAGCAGCTTCTCGAAGGCCGGATCGCACCAGCGCGAGCGGTTGGAGCCGCCCTTCACGCCGTCGCAGGACAGCAGGTAGCTCAGCATGTTGTCGGGGTCGCCATTGTCGCTGCTGCCGCCGAGCAGGTAGGCGTCCTGTTCGCCCGCCGCGGTGCGCTTGAGATATTCGCCCCATTCAAAGCTGACGATCTCGGCCTTGACGCCGACTTTCGCCCAGTCGGCCTGGATCATCTCGGCCATGCGCTTGGCGTTGGGATTGTACGGCCGCGATACCGGCATCGCCCACAGGCTGATTTTCAGGTCGCTCTCGTGGCCGGCTTCCTTCAGCAGCGCCTTCGCGCCATCCGGGTCATAGTCGATGCCGGCATCGGTGACGGCGCCGATCTGCGCCGGCGGCACGACGCTGCCGGCGACCGTGCCGGCGCCGGCATAGACGGCGTCGACGATCGCCTTGCGGTCGACGGCCTTGGCCAGCGCCATGCGCACGCGGACATCGCCGAGCGGCTGATGTTCGACATTGAAGCCGAGAATGCCAATGTTCTGGCCCTTGAGGTCGAGCACGGTGATGTCGGGATCGGTGCGCAAATCGGCGACGGCGCTTGGCGGGGGCGGGGCGGCGACCTGGCACTCATTGGCCTTGAGACGCTCGACGCGCGTGGTCGGTTCGGGCGTAACGGCGAAGACCAGAGTGTCGATCTTCGGCGCGCCGCGCCAATAATCCTTGTTGGCGGCGTAGCGGATCTGGCTGTCGGGGACATAGGCCTGCAGCACGAACGGGCCGGTGCCCACGGGCTCGCTATCGATCAGTTCCGGCGTGCCGGCGGCGACCATCTTTTCGGTCTGCTCCAGGGACAGGATGGAGAGATAGTCGAGCGCAATGCCGGGCAGGAAGGTGACATTGGCAGCCGTCAGCGTGAAGCGCACGGTGTGGTCGTCGACCTTGTCGATCTTGTCGATCAGCGTGCCCATGCCCAGTGCGTTGAAATACTCGTAAGCGCCGCCGCCGAGCTTGTGGTAGGGATTGCTGGCGTCGCGCTGGCGGTTGAAGGTGTACAGCACGTCGTCGGCATTGAACTCGCGCGACGGTGTAAAGTGGTCGTTCGACTGGAATTTCACGCCGTGGCGTAGGTGGAAGGTGTAGATCTTGCCTTCGGCTGAGACCTCCCAGCTTTCGGCCAGCGCCGGCCCGACTTCGGTCGTGCCAGGCTTGAACTCGACCAGCCGGTTGAAGATCGTCTTGGCGGCGGCATCCATGGTGGAGTCCGCCGTGCCGATCGCCGGGTTGAAGGTCTCGGGATTGGCTTCCGAGCAATAGACCAAGGTTTTGGCGTAGGCCTGTCCGCCAAGAAGGACGGACGAGGCCAGCAAGGACGAGGTAAGGACTGCGCGCAGAACGGATTTCATCGCAAACGCTCCTGATGACACTTTACGGGTTGGGGGAAGGGCAGGCCGGTGAAGTTCATGGCGTCGCCGCCGGGGTGATGAAACGGTTGGGCGCAAGCGCGGCGGACGTGATACCGCGTGCCGTGAGATCGTCCGGCAGCGGCTGGCCGCGCAGCAGCACTGAGCCCAGCCGCGCCAGCGTCAGCGACACCTGGAAACCGTAGCCGCCCTGGCCGCCAAGCCAGAAGAAGCCGGGCAGGCGAGGGTCGAAACCGATGACCGGCGTGCGGTCAGGCGAAAAGGTGCGCAGGCCCGCCCAGGGCGTCGACGGACGGCCGATGCGCAGCGACGTCGCCTGTTCGATGCGGTCGACGGCGATGGCGACGTCGATGTCTTCCGGATAGGTGTCGCAGGGTTCGGAATCGGTCTCGTCGGCCAGCGAGCCGATCAGCCTGCCGGCATCGGGCTTGAAGTAGAATTGTTCATGCAAATCGACCACCAGCGGCCAGGCGCTGATGTCCATGCCGGCGGGCGGATCGAACAGGAAGGCGGTGCGGCGCTTCGGCCGGAAGCCGAGACCGGAGAGACCGGCCAGCCCGGCGACGACATCGACCCAGGCGCCAGCGGCGTCGACGACGATGTCGGCCTGGTAGGCGCCGGCACTGGTGGTGACGCTGAAGCCGTTTGCGACGCGGGAAATCTCCAGCACTTCCTCGCCGGTGCGGATCACGCCGCCGCCGGCCTTGAGCGCGGAGGCTGAAGCCGCAAGCATCTTTCCCGTGTCGACATCGAGCGCGCCGGGTTCATGCACGCCGCCGCAAGTGGTTGCCGTGGCGATGACCGGCACCAGAGCGGTGACTTCTGCTGCTGACAGGCGCCGTACGCTCGGCACCAGTGCCTGCATCTCGGCCGCCATGCGGTCGACGGCTGCACTGTCTTCGACACCGCCGACGTGCAGCGCGCCGCGCCGGTGGGCGGCGAAGCCGCCATCGATGATCGCCTGTCGGCTGGCTAGCGACAGCGCCCGCACCAGTGCATTGCCATAGGTTTCTGAAAACAGCGCGGCCGAGCGGCCGCTGGCGTGATAGCCGAGATGCGGCTCGCGCTCGAGCACTGTGACCTCGGCCCAGGGCTGCACGGCAGCCGCCAGCGAAAGGCCGGCAATGCCGCCGCCGATGACGACGATTTTTTGGATAGACTTGGATTGCATGCCCTAGGGGTAGAAATAATTTCGTATCCAGTCAATATTTAGCGTATAAGAAAATTGTTGGTGTTGTTGATGGCGGCAGAGAGTTGGACTACCTAGGGTGGACTGGCGGCTCGATGGGCCGCGCAACGGAGCTGACGATGTCGGAGCAACCGAACCTCGGTGATTGTCTGCGCGGCTTGAGGAAAACGCATGGCTGGACCTTGCAGGAGGTCAGCACGCTGACCGGCGTCGCGGTGTCGACGCTGTCCAAAGTCGAGAACGACCAGATGTCGCTGAGCTACGACAAGCTGCTGCAGATCTGCGAGGGGCTGAACATCCATGTCACCGAGCTGCTCAGCGGCGACCGCAAGCAGCCGGCCGCGCGCACCCGTCGTTCGGTGACTTCGCAGTCCAACACGCTGCGCCAGCTGACCCGCAACTACGACTACCGCTATCTGGCCACCGATCTGGTGCGCAAGCGCATGGTGCCGATCCACGCCTATGCACGCGCCCGCACGCCGCAGGAATTCGGCCCGCTGACCAGGCATGCCGGCGAGGAATTTTTGATCGTGCTCAAGGGCGAGATCGAACTGCACACCGACCAGTACGCGCCGGTGCGGCTGAAACAGGGCGACAGCGTCTACATCGATTCCACCATGGGTCATGCCTACCTCTCGGTCGGCGAGGGCGACGCCGAGATGCTGTGCGTCTGCTCCGGCGACGAGCCTGATATGGAAGGCACGCTGCTGAGCGTGCTGGAGACGGTGGAGGGGTAGGGACTAACATTCTCGATGGCTGCGCCGCCCCTCATCTGGCTGCCGCCATCTTCTCCCCGCAAGGGCAGGGCTATCGCATATGGAATTCCTGAGATGTCTGCCCGGCACGGACCCCCACCCCTAACCCCTCCCCACAAGGGGGAGGGAGACTTCCGTTGGCGCTGACCCAAGAGAATCGCCTGTCTTTTCGGCGCCAACAAGAATTAAAGGCACGCGGCAGCATTCCCTCCCCCTTGTGGGGAGGGTTAGGGTGGGGGTTCTTCCTCGCAAGAATCCATATGCGATAGCCCTGCTGTAAACGGGGAGAAGGACGATCCTATTGACGGGCGGCGCTGGCTTCGACAATTGAGCCCCCACTACATCGCAACCACACGCCCCATTCCCCGCCGAACCGCCTCGCGATAGGCGAGATCGGCCGCCACCATGTCCTCCATAGCAACGCCCATGGCCTTGTAGACGGTGACCTGATCGGCGCTAACCCGTCCCGGCCGCCGCCCGAGCAGCATGTCGCCGAGCTCGGTTCCGGTTTGCGGATCGAGGTCAGCGAGTTCGCAGGAGCCGACCGGCGTCGGGGCAAAGGCCTCCCTGGTCTCGACGAACAGGCTGGCCCTGCCGATAAGCTCGACCGGCAGTTCGCCGCCGGGCGGGGCGACGCCGACCGATGAGATGTGAGTGCCGGGCCGCACCCAGTCGGCCGAGATCACCGGCGCATAGGAATGCGTTGCCAGGCAGACGACGTCGGACGAACGCACCGCGGCCTCGATATCGGCGACGGCGACGACGCCGGGATGCTGCGCGGCAAGCGCCTGCGCATCGGCGAATTCCTTCGAGACGACGCGGATCTCGGTGAAGTCGCGCACCAGCGGCAGAAGATTGAGATGCTGGCCGGCCTGCACACCGGCGCCGACCACCGTCGCGACCTTGGCGTCGCGGCGGGCGAGTTCACGCACCGAGAGCACGGCGGAGCCGGAGGTGCGCACGGCGGTGATGTAGGTGCCGTCCATGACGCAGACCGGCATGCCGGTCTGCGGATCGAACAGATGGATGGTGGCGAGGTGGCTGGGGATGCCTCTGGCGACGTTGCCCTCGAAGACGTTGACGATCTTCACCGTCAGATGCATGCCTGCCATCCATGCCGACATCGCCAGCGAATAGCCGACCTGCGGAATGTCGAGCTGCGGCCGTGCCGGATTGACCACCTTGCCGCCGGACAAGGCCTTGAAGCCGCCGGCGAGCACGTCGAGAAGCTGGCGCAGGTCGATGCAGGTTTTCACCTCGGCCTCGCTCAGGATGAGTACGGGCGTGTCACCCTTGGCCTGGGCGCTGCGGGAGGTCGATATCGCTGATGTCATGGAATCCGCTTTCGTTATGGGTTGCACGACAACGGTATTGCGATCTATCAGCGTGATGAAATATGCTGTTTTCGTTATTTTGGCGTGACTATCACGCGTGCCCGGCTCACAAAGCGTGAATCCTGAAATGGACGATCTCGACCGTATCGACCGCTCGCTGCTGCGTTTGTTGCAGGAGGACGGCCGCCGCACGACGCTCGATCTGGCGCGGCGGGTCGGCCTGTCGCCGACCGGGGCGACGCAGCGCGTCAAGCGGCTGTTCGCCGAAGGCTTCATCCGCGCCGTGCGCGCGGTGCTCGATCCTGCTCGGATCGGGCAGGCGCAGCTCGTCTTCATCGAGGTGCGGCTCGACCACACGGCGCCGCATGTCTTCGACCGCTTCGCCGAGGCGGTTCTGCGGGCGCCCGAGATCATCGAATGCCACATGGTGGTCGGCGGCTTCGACTATCTGGTCAAGGCGCGCATCGCCGACATGGCGATGTTCCAGGATTTTTTGCAGCGGGTCATCCTGCCGCTGCCCGGGGTGCGGGAAACGCACACCTACGCCTCGATCGCCAATGTGAAGCCCGACGCCCTGCTGCCGATCTAGACCGGCGGCCGTTCCCCCGCATCCAGCAGCCATTGCCGCACCGCTTGCGTCGGCTCCGGGTGCCGCTGCTTTCTCGGCATCACGACATAAAAATCCTGCGTGCCGCGCATTTCGCCGCTGACGGGCTGAACCAGGCGGCCCGTGGCGAGATCAGCGGCGACGAGGAAGCGGCTGGCCAGCGCAATGCCCTGGCCGGCGACGGCGGCGTCGATGGCGAGGCCCGTCTGGTTGAAGCGCATCCGTTTCAATTCGGTCGTCATCTTCAAGCCGACCGCTTTCTCCATGAATTCCGGCCACAGATTGTGGGCATCGTGCAGCAGCACATGGTGCTGGATTTCGGAGGCTGCGATTTCAGCAGCATCTTCCGGCAGCAAGGCCGGGCTGCAGACGGCGATGATCTGCTGGGGAAACAGCAGGTCGACGACCAGACCGGCGCCGAAGGGTGGGCGGCCCTGGCGCACCGCGATGTCGACGCCATCGGCCTGGAAGCTCGACAGGCTCTCGCTGGCCAGAACGCGCAGGTCGACAAGCGGGTTGTGCGTGACGAAGTCGTGCAGCCTCGGGATCAGCCATTTGGTGGCGAAGCTTGGCGTCACGCTGACCGTCAGCCGCGCCGGTTCGGGACGCAACAGCAGCGTCGCCTCGGAGATCAGGTCGAAGGCGCGGCGGATGTTGGGCACATAGGCGCGGCCCTCATCGGTCAGCGCCAGGCCGCGCGGCAGCCGCTCGAACAGCTTTGTGCCGAGATCGGCTTCCAACCCGCGAATGTGCTGGGCGACCGCCCCTTGAGTGACGTTCAGCTCCTCGGCCGCGATGCGGAAGTTGAGATGACGCGCCGAGGCTTCGAAGGCGCGCAGCGCATTCAATGGCGGCAGGCTGAGGAAGGCTTCGGGCATGCAGGAGTTTTTCTACAGGTTGATTTCAAGCATTCTGGTTCGAACCGGTGTGGAAAACCAGCTATATCGACGTTCAACTCCCGAAAACACCGTTTGCGGTGCCCGCCAACCCTGAGAGGAAAATCCGATGAGTGTAGAAAAAGTAGCTGTGGTGGTGGCCGGCGGCAGCGGCATGGGTGCGGCGGCGGCCAAGCGGCTGGCGGCGGACGGCTTCAAGGTCGCCATCCTTTCGTCTTCCGGAAAAGGCGAGGCGCTGGCTGGGGAATTGGGCGGGCTCGGCGTCACCGGCTCCAACCAATCCAATGAAGATTTACAGCGCCTCGTCGACCTGACGCTGGAGCGCTTTGGCCGCATCGACGTGCTGGTCAACAGCGGCGGCCACGGGCCGCGCGCGCCGATCCTCGAAATCACCGACGAGCAATGGCACACCGGCATGGATGTCTATCTGCTGAACGTCATCCGTCCGGTGCGCATCGTGGCGCCGCAGATGGTCAAGCAGAAGGGCGGCGCCATCATCAACATCTCGACCGCCTGGGTGGTCGAGCCGAGCCCGATGTTCCCGACGTCCGCCGTGTTCCGCGCCGGGCTTGCCGCCTACACCAAGATCTTCGCCAACACCTATGCCGCTGACAATGTACGCATGAACAATGTGCTGCCCGGCTGGATCGACAGCCTGCCGGCCACCGAGGAGCGCCGCGACAGCGTGCCGATGCAGCGCTACGGCACCTCGGAAGAGATCGCCGCGACCATCGCCTTCCTGGCTTCGGAAGGCGCCGGCTATATCACCGGCCAGAACATCCGGGTCGACGGCGGCATTATCCGCGCTATTTGAGGGCGTCGATCGGGAGGGGGACTCCGGCATCTCACCCCAAGGAGCAAAGAATGCGGCTTTTGATACTCGGCACCGGCTGGATGGCGCAGGAACATGCGCGGCGCTTCATCGCCATCGACGGCGTCGACATTGTCGGCGCGGTCGATGTCGATCCGGCCCGGGTCGGCGAGTTCGCCGACAGCTTTGACATTCCCAACCGCTTTACCGCGCTGGATGAGGCGCTGGCATGGGGCGAGTTCGACGCGGTGGCCAATGTCACGCCCGACCGCATCCATCACCCGACCACCATGACGCTGATCGCCGCCGGCAAGCCGGTGTTGTGCGAGAAGCCGCTGGCCGAAAACTTCGGCAAGGCGACCGAGATGGCCGACGCCGCCGAGGCCGCCGGCATCGTCAACATGGTGAACCTGACCTATCGCAACGTCGCCGCGCTGCAGAAGGCTCGCCAGATGGTGCAGGCGGGCGAGATCGGCATGGTCAGGCATGTCGAGGCGTCCTATCTGCAAAGTTGGCTGGTGTCGAAATTCTGGGGCGACTGGCGCACCGATCCGAAATGGCTGTGGCGCCTGTCGCGCGGCCACGGCTCGAATGGCGTGCTTGGCGATGTCGGCATCCACATCCTCGATTTCGCCAGCTATGGCGCCGCGGTCGACATCGACCATGTCTTCTGCCGGCTGCGCGCCTTCGACAAGGCGCCCGGCAACCGCATCGGCGACTACGGGCTCGACGCCAATGACAGCTTCGCCATGACGCTGGACTTTTCCAACGGCGCCTTCGGCGTGGTGCATGCCAGCCGCTGGGCAACAGGCCATCTCAACGAGCTGCGTCTGCGCATCTATGGCGAGAAGGGGGGCATCGAAGTGGTGCACAATCTCGATGGTTCGACGCTCAAGGCCTGCATCGGCGAAAACGTCGAGAACGCTATATGGGAAGAGCTCGACGCCGGCACGGTGCCGACCAACTACCAGCGTTTCACTGACGCAGTGCGATCCTGCGTGCAAGCCGAACCGTCCTTCCGCCATGCCGCCGAATTGCAGCAGGTGCTGGATCTGGCAGTGGTATCGGACGAGAAGCGCGCGGAGCTGCGGGCGAGTGCGGAAACGCGGTGAGCTGGGGCGAAGCGGCGGAGAGCGCGAGCGCCAGCGGTCGAGATAGCACTGCCGCCAACTTCGGATTGGAGGCTGCGCCAGTCAGGGGCCGGTTACGAGCGAAAAAACCAGTTTCTGCAAATTGCCGCCACTGCCGAATTCGACGCGGTCGAAATCGCGGCTTGCCTGCACCCGCGCCTTCGAGATCGCGTCGAGCCGCTTGACCACCTCGGCCCTGGTCTTGCTGCATTTGGGATCTTCGGCGACGGTCAGGCCGTCCGTAGCGGCTTGGATATCGTGGACCATCTGGACCATGCTGGCGCCATGCACCTTCTCATGGGCGGCGACGCCGGCGATGAAGGTTTCCCAGTTCTTCTGGACGGCGGGGGGCAGGGAGCCGGAGGGTCTTGGCAGAGTGTAGGTGACGATCAGCTTCGGCCGCCCGGCCGTCAGCACGCAGTCCTTGCCCCTGGGCTTGTAGTCCCTTAGCCCCCAGGTCAGCTTGAAATTGGTGTAGGCGATGGCACGGGCAATGCCGAGCTTTGGCCCTTTCTCGCCGATCGAGCGGTAGAGTTCGGCGCCGGACTGGCCCGAGATCGCGTAGGGCTCGATCTTCTCGACCAGCTTCCACTCGGCATGAGCGGTGAGCGGCGAGGCCAGCAGGGCGGCAAAGGACAGACACAGGCGAACGCAGGCTCTCAATCCAACTCTCCGCGAAACAGGACCGGCTGCCGCAAGGGCAATGCCATCGGATCGCTTTTCCTATATGCTGCCGACGGGCGCTGCAAATGCCCTGGAGGCAGTCAATTGGGGGGAGTCATGAGAGCTGGACATCTCGTCGTCGTCGGTGCGGTTGCGGTCCTGCAGGCCGCGCAGCCGGCGTTTGCCGCGTCGTGCAACGGCTGGAGTGCGAAGATGGAGGAAGACGAGGGCGGCAGCGTGCTGACGGCTTCGGTCTGCGGCGGGCCGAAAGGCGATGCGCATCTGATGCTCACCTGTTTCGACACGCCGGTGCTGAGCTACGATCTCGGTGCCACCGGCCAGCAGCTGGAACCTGGCATCAGCGGTTCGTTCGCGTTCAAGGCCGACGGCAAGACGGTGACCAGGACGCTGCAGCTGGAGGCCATGTACAATTACTTCGTGGTCAACCTGGCGAAAGCCGATCCGCTGCTCGACCTGTTGCGCGGGAAGGGCGATGTCAGCGTCAGTGCGGCCAAATATGGCGAGATCAGCTTTCCACTGAAGGGGTCGAGCGCGGCCATCGGCAAGGTGCTGGCGCAGTGCGGCAAGGCCGGGCCAGCGGATGGGGATTGAGGGGCTCTAGTGTTCGATGCCGGCGCAGGAATGAGGCGGTTCTCGTTGGCTCACCGGGCTTGCTGCCGAACCACCCCACCCAGTCGCGCCGTCGCGGCCATCAGCTCCTCATCCGAAAACCCCGAAAAACCCAGCACCAGACCTTGCCGGGGCGCCCCGCCGATGAACATCGAGGACAAGGCCCTGGCGCCGACACCCGCCGCCTTCGCCGCCTCGACGATCGCGGTGTCAGGACCGGCGCGCTTCAGCGTCGCCATCAGATGCAACCCCTGTTCGGGCACGGTTACTTCGAGGGCATCGCCGCAATGCGCCTCGAGGCCGGCGACCAGCACGTCGCGCGCGGCCTGGACGCGGCGGCGCACGCGCCTGAGATGGGCGGCGAAATGGCCTTCGTTCAACAGGTCGGTCAGCGCGCCTTCGGCCAGCGTCGAGGGGAAGCGGTCGGAGCGCGCCCTGACCGCCATCACGGCATCGAGCAGCGCTTCGGGCACCACGACATAGCCGATGCGCAGGCCGGGGAAGAGGATTTTCGAGAAGGTGCCGAGATAGGCGACACGGCCTGAACCGTCCATGCCCTGCAGCGAGGTCAGCGGTGGGCCGGCATAGCGGAACTCGCTGTCGTAGTCGTCCTCGATGATCCAGGCATCGTTGCGCCGCGCCCAGTCGAGCAAAGCGAGACGGCGGCGCATCGTCATCGTCACGCCGAGCGGATATTGATGCGAGGGCGTGACATAGGCCGCGCGCGCCTTGGAGCACAGGCTTTCGCCGATCTCGGGATCGAGCCCTTCCGCGTCGACCGGTACCCCGAAAACCCTGGCGCCGCTGCCGGCCAGCACGGCCTGCGCCATCGGGTAACAGGGGTTTTCGATCCAGACGGCATCGCCGGGGCTGAGCGCGGCACGCACCAGAAGATCCAGCCCCTGCTGCGTGCCCGAAGTCAGCACGATCTGGCCGGCGTCGCAGCGCACGCCGCGTGCGGTCCTGAGATAAGTTGCAATTGCCGTGCGCAGCGGCAGGCCGCCGCGCGGGTCGCCATAGCGAAAATGCTCCGGTCCGGGGCGGGCGAGGTGGCGCGACAACAGGATGCGAAACATATCGAGCGTGCGCGGATCCGACACCGCCACGCCAAGGCCGCAAGGCAGCGAGGTCGCCGCGTCGATCTCCGGCGGACGCGGCTTGACCAGTGCTGTCGGCAGATGCGGCACGTCAGGCGCGACGAAGGTGCCGGCGCCGACCTTGGCAACCGCAAACCCCTCCGAGATCAGGATTTCGAAACAGGCAACCGCCGCCGAACGCGACAGGCCGAAGCGCTGTGCGAGATCCCGGGTGGTCGGCAGTTTCGCCCCGGCGGCCAGCGCGCCGGTCTCGATCAGCCGCCGCAGCGCCGCATATAGTTCACGGCTGCGCGGGCCGTCGCCCGGCAGGACCGGGATCAGCGCCGACCAATCCGGAAAATTGGTCTGTTTTTTCTTCATCAGATTGGTTCTTTTATCAACCAATGTCATGGCGCATGGTTGGCAGACAACAACCAAGGATGCAAGCCGTGAACGACACGCCAGCCAGCTTTCCGACCACCAGCCGCAACCGCGTCAAGCGCCTGCACGAGCGCGGTAGCTACGACCATGCGGCAGTCTTCGCGGTGCTGGATGCCGGGCTGCTGTGCCATGTCGCCTATACGTTCGACAGCCAGCCCTATTGCACGCCGACCATCCACTGGCGCGAGGACGACATGCTCTACTGGCACGGCTCGTCGGCCAGCCGCATGCTGCGCAATCTGCGCGGCGGCACGCCGGCGTGTCTGACGGTGTCGCATCTCGACGGGCTGGTGCTGGCGCGCTCGGGCTTCAACCATTCCGCCAATTACCGCTCGGCGATGTGTTTCGGCACGGCGCGGATCATCGATGAGCCTGAAGAGAAACTGAAGGCGCTGGCCGGCGTCGTCGACCGCTTCTACCCCGGCCGGAGCGAGACCCTGCGGCCGATCTCGGTGCAGGAGGCCAAGGCGACGACGGTGATCGGCATGCGCATCGAAGAAGCGTCGTCGAAGGTGCGCGCCAAGGGCGTCGCCGACGACGAGGAGGATTACGGGCATCCGGTGTGGGCCGGCGTCATCCCGGTGCGGATGGTGGTCGGCGCCGCCGAGCCGTGTCCGAGGCTGCTGCCTGGGACGGTGCGGCCGCAAAACCTGGCTAGATATGCCGAGGGTGCGAGGCTCGATGAGGCGCTGACGCGGGCGCAGAGAGCGTATGAGGGCAAAGTTTAGCCAGCGCCTGGTGGGAGTGTATTCAAATCTTGCCGCTGCCGCCGCCTCGCGATATCTCGACACAATGATCACCTTCCGCCGTGCGCAGGCCTCCGACCTGCCTGATATCGTCGCGATGCTGGCCGACGATCCGCTTGGCGCCGGCCGCGAGGACGCTTCCTTGCCGCTGGCGCAAGGCTATATCGACGCTTTCAACGCCATCGACGCCGATCCCAATCAACTGCTGGCGGTGGCCGTGGATGGCGGCGAGGTGATCGGCACCCTGCAGATATCTTTCCTTGCGGGCCTGTCGCGCAAGGGCGCGTGGCGCGGGCAGATCGAGGCGGTTCGGGTTGCCGGCCACCGACGCTCGGGGGGCGTCGGCAGGCTGATGATCGAATGGGCGATCGACGCGTGCCGGGCGCGGGGCTGCAGCCTCGTCCAGTTAACCACCGACAAAGGGCGGGCGGACGCGCACCGCTTTTACGAAAGCCTCGGCTTTACCGGTAGCCATCTCGGCTACAAGAAGAGCCTATAGGCGGGCGGCTGCACACTTTTTGTGGAACGGCTCGCGGCGTTCGAGCATCGCGCCACCGCTGGCGCATTCGGGAAATCGTTCAGGCATACTTCAACTCGCGACTAAGAGGGGATATAGGTCAGTCAAGTTGACCTATATTGCAGCGTCTGGGGAGGCGTGTCGTGACCCTTATGAATCTGTTGGCCTCGCGCTCGTCGCGCATGAAAGCGTCCGAAATCCGCGAGCTCCTGAAGCTGCTCGACCAGCCAGACATAATCTCGTTCGCCGGCGGTATTCCCGATCCCGCGCTGTTCCCGGCCGAGGCGATCCGCGACGCCTATGCTTCGGTGCTCGGCGGCGCCGAGGCGGGTGCGGCGCTGCAGTACCAGGTCTCGGAAGGCTATCTGCCGTTGCGGCGCTGGCTCGCCGGGCAGATGGGCAAGCTCGGCGTCGCCTGTGACGAGGCCAACATCTTCATCACCTCCGGCTCGCAGCAGGCGCTGGATTATCTCGGCAAACTGTTCCTGTCGCCGGGCGATACCGCGCTGGTGACGTGGCCGACCTATCTGGGCGCGCTGCAGGCTTTCAACGCCTATGAGCCTCGTTACGATCGGCTGACCCCGGCCGGCGGCAACATGACGCCCGATGCCTATCGCGCGGCGGCGGCTGCAAATGGCGGCAAGGCCAAATTCGCCTATCTGGTGCCGGATTTCGCCAACCCGACCGGCAACACGCTGAACCGTGAGCAGCGCGAGGCGGTGCTCGACCTTGCCGGCGAACTCGACATCGCCGTCATCGAGGATGCCGCCTATCGCGCGCTGCGCTATGACGGCGAAGGCGAGCCGCCGATCCTGGCGCTCGACTGCATCAGGTCCGGCGGTATCGACAAGGCGCGCACGCTCTATTGCGGCTCGTTCTCGAAGATCCTGTCGCCGGGCATGCGGGTCGGTTGGGTGTGCGCGCCGCGCCAAATCGTCGAGAAGCTGGTGCTGATGAAGCAGGCCTCCGACCTGCACAGCCCGTCGATCAACCAGGTGGTGATGCATCGCGTCGCCGAAGCCGTGTTCGACGGCCAGGTGGAAAAACTTATCGGCGCCTATCGCGAGCGCCGCGACGGGCTGCTCTCGGCACTGGAAGCCAACATGCCGGAAGGCGTGACCTGGAGCCATCCGGAAGGCGGCATGTTCGTCTGGGTGACGCTGCCGGAACGGGCCGACGCCACCGAGCTTCTGGCGCGGGCGGTCAAGGAGGCGCGGGTGGCCTTCGTGCCGGGCAGCGCCTTTTACGCCGACGGCACCGGGCGCAACACGCTGCGGCTGTCCTTCACGCTCGCCGACCGGCGCGCGGTGAGCGAAGGCATTCCCAGGCTAGCCGCCATCCTGAAGGGATAGGCCGGCACCGGAAGCCGGCTTTGCCTGCGCCGTTACAGTCACCAGCCGCTCAAGCTTTGAAAGCCTGGTGCGAGCGAGCTTGCGGACCGGCTTTTCGAAACCTTCTTCGCCGTGTTCGACGACGAAGACCAACGTCATGAAATCGAGCATGAACTCATCTATGGCTGCCGCGACCTCGCGCGACCTGCCCTTGAACCGGCGCAGCAGAGCGGTTGCTTCCTCGATATCGTCGACACCTGCGCTGTCGACAAGCGCTTCGAGCCTCTGAAAACAATCCAATCGCAATTCCTCCCACCGCGCCACCAAACCCGGTTGCGAGCGGAAAGTTCCAAACTGAGAGTGGTCTCGCGAAAGAAATCGCCTCCACCGCTCGAATTCCGCGGTTTCGACCGGCCATCGGCAATTTTTTTGTTCGGGTGGAACCTCCGCGGCCAACAAAGGTTCTTACCAGGTCTGATCCCCCCTCAGACCTCTGAAGGCTAGATACGCTTTCCAAAGGCCCGCTGGATCCCCTCCCAGCGGGCCTTTTGTTTGCTGGACGGAAGGAGTATCCGCATTGACGACGCCCTGTCCGAACCTAAATTCGAACCCACACGAGGAGGCGTTTTCATGGAAACCCAGGAATTGAATCGCGGCCGGCTCATCGACCACATCCAACTGGTGGTCAGGGACCTTGCGGCCAGCCGGCGTTTCTACGAGGCGGTCCTGCAGGCGCTCGATGTCCCGATTGGCGGCAGCGGCGCCGACTTTTTCTGGGCCGACGAGCTGTTTGTCTCCACTGCCGACAGCCGGGCCGCACAGGGAAAACTCACCGGCCGCCATCACCTGGCTTTCCAGGCAAAGGACCACGCCATGGTCGATGTCTTCTACAAGGCCGGGCTGGCGGCTGGCGGCACGGACAATGGCGCACCGGGCGAACGGCCCTATCACCCTGGCTATTACGCCGCCTTCCTGCTCGATCCCGATGGCAACAACATCGAGGCCGTCCATCACGGGCCGCATAGTCGCAGCGCCGCTTCGGTGAAGATCACCTTCTAAGCTGCCGATATTCAGCCGGCCGGGATCGCGGGCGCATGGGCGATGCTGGAGAGAGAGGCTGCTTTGCGTTGCCAGATTGGTGGCCACGATGCTAACCGTGCAAATGGCGAGCGGGAATCGGTATCGAAGCAACGCGCGCTGCAAAATCCTCAATAAAACTCCCCTTACCCCCGTGGAGATATATTTTTTATGCAAAACCCAACAAGGGCGATCTGTGCCGCCATGCTTTTATTTGCGATCGGGGCCGTTGGCCTCACAAGTATATCACCTTTTGCTTATGTTTCATCGGCGCAGGCGCAGGAGGAATATCTTCCGACCCAGAAGGATTTTGTCGGCAAATGGAAACTGAACGGTGGGGCCATCCGGCCGCCGCGCGATATGAAGGATGCGCCGACACCGGAACAGGAAGCGGCCGCCAATGAATTCCAGCAGACGGTGACGGCGTTTTACGGGGCGTTCGACTATCTGGAGATCACGGCGGACGGCCGCTACAATTTCCATCAGCCGGGTGATCCGACTTCGGAGCCTTGCGTCTGGTGCGGAACCTGGTCCTTCAGCAAGAGTTCGGCGTGGCTCAAGCTGGAGACCGCGCCCCGGCTGGATATCTACGCCAAGGACGGCGACATGCAGATGACCTACACTGTCGAACCCGACGAAAAATCGAAATATGCATGGCTGGTTTTCGGTTGGACGAAGGTCGAGTAGGCGGCGGCGCACGGCTCGCCAAACGAGCTAAGCGGCTTTTCATCCATCTCGTATCCTCGTATACGAGATGGAGCCAGCCGCCCGAGGAGACCGCATGAACCCATTGCCTGAAACCGTGCCGTTTTTCAGCCAGTGGGAGACGCCCGACCTGACGCTGGACGTGCTCGCCGACGGCGCGGATGTTGCGCTCAGGCGCGATCCGCTGTGGAGGCGATCCGGGGCGGAAACCCTCGATGAGTATGCGGTCTGGGCGGCCAACATCTGCGGCATGGCGTGCCTGAAGATGATCCTGGCAAGCCGCGGCGAGATCGTGCCGACGATCGAGCTTGCCAGGCGCTGCACCTTATATGGCGGCTATGTCGTCAACGGGGGATCGATCAAGGGGCTGGTCTACGCGCCCTTCGTCAGCTTCGTGAAGGAAGCCTTCGGCCTGCGCGCCGAGGTGATGACCAATATCGCGACAGCGGAGATTCCGGTGATCATGCAGCGGACGCGCTTCTTCATCGCGTCGGTCAGCAGTTCGATCCGCTGGCCCGAGCGCGAGCCGCCCTCGAAGGGCGGTCATCTGGTGTTGGTCACGGCGGCATCCAACCAGGGTTTCCGCTTCCACAACCCGTCCGGCCATGACCCCGCCACACAGGCAGACGCAGTGTTGGCGCCGGCCGATTTCGATCGCTTCTTCGCCAATCGCGGCATTGCCGTCGCCATTTGATTTTTTGACAGTCGAGGGATTTCGATGACCGGTAAGACAAGAGTGGCCATCCTCTATGGCGGGCGTTCGGCCGAGCATGACGTGTCGCGCCTGTCGGCCGCCAATGTGCTGAAGGCGATCGACCGGACGCGCTACGACATCGTGCCGATCGCTATTTCGCGAAGCGGCAGATGGCTGCTGCAACAACTTGATGACGCGGCAGGGGCGCCGGCATCCGAAGACGGCCCGGAGGTTGCATTGTTGCCCGGCGGCAAGGGCCGGCTGGCTGCCGTGTCGCCGGACGGTACGCGGCCTGACCTGCCCCCCATCGACGTCGTGTTCCCGGTGCTGCACGGGCCGTTCGGCGAGAACGGCTCGGTGCAGGGCTATGCCGAGGTCGCCGATGTCGCCTATGTCGGCTGCGGCATCCTCGCCTCGGCCGCCGCCATGGACAAGGATGTCGCCAAGCGGCTGATGCGCGAGGCGGGATTGGCGGTTGCCCGCTCCGTCACCGTGCATCGAAACGGCAAGCATTCCTTCCAGGAGATTGCCGGGATGCTCAGCCTGCCGTTCTTCGCCAAGCCGGCGCGCCAGGGCTCGTCCTTCGGGGTCAGCAAGGTGAATGACAGGGACGGCTTCGAGCAGGCCATCGACACGGCTTTCCGCTACGACGGCAAAGTGTTGATCGAGGAATTCGTCGAGGGCCGCGAGATCGAGTTCTCGGTGCTGGAGCGCGCCGACGGGTCGCTGACGGTGTCGCTGCCCGGCGAGATCATTCCGGCCGGCAAGCATGGCTTCTACACCTATGAGGCCAAATATCTCGATGCCGACGGCGCGTTGGTCAAGGTGCCCGCCGATATCCCGGCCGATGTGGCCGAGAAGGCCAGGGATATGGCGCGGCGGGCATTCCAGGCGCTTGGCTGCGAAGCCATGGCGCGCGTCGATTTCTTTCTGCGCGCCGATGGCAGCCTGCTCGTCAACGAGGTCAACACCATTCCCGGATTCACCGACATCTCGATGTACGCCAAGGCGCTGGCGGCATCAGGCATCGGCTACAGCCAAACCATCGACGTGCTGATCGAGCACGCGCTGGCCAGGCATGCGGCGCGCTGATCCGAACGAGCGAGCCTGACTTCCATTCCGCGCGTTGAGAGCGGCCGACGCGGGCCGGATCATTGCCTGTTGAGTGAGGTGTATTTCACCGTTGGCTAAAGTTGCACGTCGGCTCTATATGCCCGATCATGGCATTTGGCAGGGAGGCATCACGTGGCCAATCGTCGAAACGGCACGGCGTCTCCGGCTGATGGGCCGGGGGACGCCCTTTCAGCGGCCGCGCTTCATCCGCGAACCTCATTGCCCAATGTGGCGGCCATCGTCACGACAGTGGCGGCACTGTATTTCGGGCGCGAGGTTTTCCTGCCCATCGCGATCGCGCTGCTGCTGACCTTCGCCCTGGCGCCGCTTGTCTCAGCTCTTAAAAAGGTCGGTATCCCCCGGATTGCCGCCGTCATTGCCAGCGTGCTCGGCGCTTTCGCGGCCCTTGGCCTGTTCTCCTTCATCGTCGCCACGCAGGTCAGCGAACTGGCGCAGAACATCCCGGTCTACCAGACCAACATCCTGACCAAGATCCGCTCGCTCAAGGAAACCGGGGTGGGGGGCGGGATCCTTGCCAGACTGAGCAAGGTGGTCGAGCGGGTCGGCCAGGAGATCGACAGGCAGGACCCCTCGCTGCCGGCTGCCACCCCGGAAAAGCCGCCGCGCGAGCCGGTGCCGGTCGAGATCGTCGCGCGCGAAAGGCCGCTCCAGGTCCTGCAGAACATCGTCGGGCCGCTGATCAGCCCGCTTGGGTCGGCCGGGCTGATCATTGTCGTCGTCATCTTCATGCTGCTCGAGCGGGAGGATCTGCGCGACCGCTTCATCCGGCTTGTCGGCTACGGCGACCTCCACCGCACCACCGAGGCGCTTCAGGATGCCGCCAAGCGGGTGGGCCGCTATCTGTTGATGCAATTGGTCGTCAACATCGTCTACGCCGTACCGATCGCGATCGGGCTCTGGGCTCTCGGTATTCCCAATGCGCTGCTGTGGGGGCTGCTGGCGCTGGCGCTGCGTTTCGTGCCCTATATCGGCCCGATCATAGGCATGCTTTTGCCGCTGTTCCTGGCGCTGGCCGTTGCGCCGGGCTGGTCGCTCGTGCTGTGGACGGCCGCCCTGTTCGTGGTGATGGAGCTGATCACCGGCAATGTCATCGAACCCTGGCTCTACGGTTCGCGGACAGGACTGTCGCCGCTGGCGATCATCGTCGCGGCGATTTTCTGGACGTGGCTTTGGGGGCCGCTCGGGCTGATCTTGTCGACACCGCTCACGGTCTGCCTGGTGGTGCTGGGCAGACACGTGCCGCAGTTTGAATTTCTCGACGTTCTGTTCGGCAACGAGCCCGTGCTCGAACCCCATGCGCGCCTGTACCAGCGGCTGCTGGCCGGCGATCCGGAAGAAGCCACCGACCATGCCGAGGAGATGCTGGAGGAGAAATATCTGGTCGAATTCTACGACAAGGTGGCCATTCCGGCGCTTCTGCTGGGCGAACAAGACCGTGTGCGCGGCGTCATGGGCGATTTGCAAAGGCGGCAGGTGGCGGCCAGTGCCCTGATGCTGGTCGCCAATCTCGACGACAGCGCGCAGGAGGAGGCAGGCGAGGAGGAGGAGCCGCCCGTGGCCGCAGAGGCGAGCGACGATGGCGATCCCAACGGAGAGGACGAGAAGACCGACCTGCCCGATGGCACGGATATGTCCGTGCTTTGCGCCGGTGGGCGTGGCGAACTCGACGACGCCGCCGCCGCGATGCTGGCGCAGGTGCTGGAGGTCCAGGGCGCGACGGTATCGAAAGCCGGCTTTGCGGATATGGAGCCCGCCAGCATTCGCCGCCTTGAGCTCGAAACCGTCGACACCGTCGTGGTCGGATTCCTGAACCGGGATTCCGTCAAGCACGCCCGTTTCCTGGTTCGCCGGCTGAAGCGCGCGAAGGCCGCACTTCGGGTGGGAATCGTGTTCTGGTCGGAGGCCGCTGCTGAGGACAAGGAGACGGCCGACAAACTGGCCCGTGACATGAACGCGGATTTCGTGGCGCATGGCATGGTCGACGCCGTGCTGGGCGCGCTGTCAAACGAGCCGCCGGTCGCGCTCAAGCTTGTCGCCAAACGGCGCATGCGGCGACAGCGGGCCGCGTCCAAGAAGGTCACGGCGGCAGCGGCGGGTTAGGCCCTGCCTTTGCCTTCTTCGGCAGTGTCGGGGTCGACAAGCCAGGCACGAATTGCGGAAAATAGTTCAGACCGATGTCGATTTCCGGGAGGCCCATTCGTCTTGACGATAGGGAGCCGAAGAATTCACCCAATCAGGAACGATGCGATGACAATCACCATCACGGCATTTAAGCGATCGCCCGATCGCGGCAAGGGACTGGCGCGCGATACGCGCGTTCGCTGGGCGCTCGAAGAAGCAGGGCAGCCTTATGAGGTTCGGTTTGTTTCCTTCGCGGAGATGAAGGCGCCTGGCCATCTGGCACTCCAGCCCTTTGGCCAGATCCCCACCTATGAGGAGGGTTCTCTCTCACTGTTCGAGACCGGCTCGATCATCCTTCATCTTGCCGAGCAGCACGCGGGCCTGCTGCCCGGCGATCGCGATGCCCGCGCGCGTGCGATCACCTGGATGTTTGCCGCACTTAACACAGTCGAGCCGCCGATCCTCGAATTAACGACGGCAAAGATATTCGAAGCTGACAAGCCCTGGAGCGAGGAGCGTTTGCCATTGGTGAAGGATCGTGTTCGCGCCTGTCTCGACAGGCTCTCGGCTCGCCTGAGCGCCGCCGAGTGGCTCGACGATGCATTCAGCGCGGGCGATCTGTTGATGGTATCGGTGCTGCTGCGACTAAGAATGTCGGGCATTTTGGACGAATATCAAAACCTTGCTGCCTATGTGGCGCGCGGTGAAGCTCGGCCCGCTTACATCAGGGCTTTCGCTGCGCAATTTGCGGTCAACGCCCCGAGCACGCTGGACAGGCATGGGGCGCGAACGCTCTGAGATGTTCGCAAAGCCAGGGATGATGCAGCGGATTGTAATTCTTGGAAATGCCGGAAGCGGCAAATGACCCTGGCGCGGCAGATCCCAGACTTTTGCAGGCGGTGAGGAATGCTTGAAATTCGCCCAGCCCAAAAAGCCGACCGGCCAGCGATCGTGCAACTGTGGCACCAGGGCTGGCATGATGCCCATGCGCATCTGGTTCCGGCCGAAATCCTGGCGTACCGAACGCCCGCGCATTTTTCGCTGTGGCTGGAGCAATCCGCCGATGCATTCCATGTGGCGGCAGCCGATGAACTGCTTGGCTTCGTCGCCATCAACGGAGCGGAGCTGGTGAAACTCTATGTAAGCCCGCAAGCACGGGGAAGCGGGACCGCCCGCGATCTGCTGTCACGCGCCGAGCATCTCTTGTCCGAGCAAGGCGTGGCTGAGGCCGAGCTTTTCTGCACGGCGGGAAATCTCCGCGCGCAGAGATTTTATGCCCGCGAAGGGTGGCGCTTGAGCCGCGCCTTCGAAGACGCACTTTGGCTGCCGGACGATGTCGCCGGCAGGTTCACCGTGGAAACCCACTGCTATCGGAAGCATCTGGGCTTTCGGTAGCCTTGTCTATTCGGAACGACCTTGGCGAGACTGTCGCGGACGCTGGAGCAGGCACCCCTACCGATCGACCATCGCCATGCCCCGCTCGGTGTAGCGCGGGCCGGAGACTTTTCCCGGCGCTAGCGCTGCGTCGAGCGCGGCCATCTCGGCGGCATCGAGTTTGATGGCGGCGGCGGCGACGTTCTCTTCCAGGTATTTTGTGCGCTTGGTGCCGGGGATCGGCACGATGTCGATGCCAAAGCCGTCGCCCTTCGCCAGCAGCCAGGCCAGCGCGACCTGGCCGGGCTTGACGCCGCGCACAGCGGCGATGTCGCTCACCTTGGCGGCCGCATCGACATTGGCGTCGTAGTTTTCGCCCTGGTAGCGCGGGTCGTTGCGGCGATAATCGCCGTCGGGATAGTCTTCCGCGCGCTTGACCTGGCCGGTGAGAAAACCGCGGCCGAGCGGCGAGAACGGCACCAGGCCGATGCCGAGTTCGCCGAGCAGCGGGATGATCTCTGGCTCCAGATTGCGCTCCCACAGCGAATACTCGCTCTGCACGGCCGACACCGGATGCACGGCATGCGCCCGGCGGATGTTGGCCGCACCCGCCTCCGACAGGCCGAAGAAGCGCACCTTGCCTTGCGCGACGAGTTCGCCTACGGCCCCGGCGACATCCTCCATCGGCACCGCCGGGTCGACGCGATGCTGGTAGAGGAGGTCGATATGGTCGGTTCCGAGGCGGCCGAGCGAGGCTTCCACGACCTCTCGAATGTGTTCGGCCCGGCTGTCGGTTCCGACCTGCTTGCCGTTTTCGATGCGAAAGCCGAATTTGGTGGCGATCGTCACCTGGTCGCGCTTGCCCTTCAGCGCCCGGCCAAGCAGGGCTTCGTTGTCGTAAGGGCCATAGACCTCGGCGGTGTCGAGGAAGGTGCAGCCGAGTTCGATGGCACGGTGCAGCGTGGCGATGGATTCGGCCTCGTCGGCCGGGCCGTAGGACTGGCTCATGCCCATGCAGCCGAGGCCGATGGCCGAGACCTGCAGCCCCTGGCTGCCGAGTTTGCGTGTGTTCAGGGTCATGGTGGAGTCTCCAAGGAGGGGATGCCGCGACTATAGCAGCCGCGTCGACGTTGGCCGATTCAATCGACACTCTATTCGATCAGGATGTGGGCTTCACGCGCGGCCTCGACGAGCGCCGCCCTGGCGACGTCGGGGGCGACATCGCCGCTCGTTGCCCGCCGGCAGGCGCGCAGCGCGGACTGATGCTTCGGGCTGCCTGCGTCACGCCAATGTGTCGTGAGCAAATCAATGCCTGCTGTGTATTGGACAGATGGTGGATGGAACCGGTGACGCCGACCGAAACCGCCACAGGCTTCGAGAACCATGCCGTTTGCATTGGAACTACCTCGATAGGGCTGAAGCGATAAACGCCTATGGCCGCTCAAAGGTTTCGTCGATGCCAATCAATCCGGTGTGAGAGTTGCCGATACCTCCCGATGGCATTGGGCGACCCATCTTGTCCGCGCGGCTCACATGTTCGAGGAGACGTCGCGGGTGGACGGTGTTTTGGGTTTGTGGGCGGCACGTTGCCGCGGCGCCTGATGGGCGGGGCGGGGTTTGACTGTGTTCACGACAGTGGGCGCCTGCGCCTTGCGGCGCTTGAGCCAGCTGGCTGACAGTTCGGCAAGGAGACTGCGCAAGCCTTTCACGACGTCCTCCTCTTGTAAGGGTGACAAGGTAATTTTCGTCGCCCCAACTTGTTCCGCCGGAAATCATTCCGCGAAAAATAAAGGTTCTTGCCGGCGAAAGCGCCGGGCATCACCTGCCGATATAGGCGGCCAGTTCGTCCGGCGTCCCATTCGGGAAGGCCTGTTTCAGAAAATCCAGGAACGCCGACACGCGCGCGCTGAGCAGCCGCCGGGAGGGGTAGAGCGTCCAGAGAGCGATCTCCGGGCCATCGATGTCCCCCCAATTCACCAGGGTGCCGTCAGCCAAATCGTGGCTCACCAGGGAAATTGGGAGACGTCCAACACCGACGCCGGCCCGCACCGCATCCCGCACCATGATCAGCGTCGACAGAGCAAGGACAGGCTCGACCGCAATCGTCGAGCGGCCACCATGGTCCTTCACGTGCCATGTCTGGCGTTCGCCTGTGCCGCGTGCAACGCCAGGAGCGGCCTGCCCACCGGTCGTACGAGGAAGGTCCGGGCTCGCCACAACGACCAGGCGGTCGCGGAGAAACGCCCGTCCGACCAGGCTTTCGTCGGGTTTCGGATTGACCCGGATCACCAGGTCGTAACCTTCCTCGATCATGTCGACAGCCCTGTCCTCCGTCGTGACCTCAAGCCTCACCTCGGGATGCTTGAGGGTAAATCCCGCGGCGATCCTTCCCATCGCGGTCTGAGAAAAATGCAGAGGTGCGCTGATCCGCAGTCTGCCCTTGGGTCTTTGGCCGCCCGAGGCGATCTCGGCGGCCGTCTCGTCCAGCTCGGCGAGCAAGGTCCCCGTCCGCTCGAAGAGTGCTCGCCCTTCCTCGGTGAGCTTCAGGTTGCGCGCACCCCGTTCAAACAGGCGCAGGTCAAGGCTGCTCTCCAAGTCTCCAACCCGCCGGGACAGCGTTGCCTTGGGCCGGCCGGTGGCCCTTGCCGCTTTGCCGAAACCCCCATGGCGGGCAACGAGGTTGAAATCGGTCAGGGCCAGAAGATCCATGAGTGTTCCACCAGTGAGACGGTACGTCTAAAATTTCGGCCTGTTTGACTGTTTGTGAGCCACACATATTGGGCCTGTCAAGCAACCCAACAGGAGAAATTCCATGACCATCCTTGTTACCGGCGCCACAGGCAATGTTGGCCGCCAAGTCGTCGAGCACCTCGTCAAGCGCGGCGCCGATGTCCGTGCTCTCGTCCGCGATCCGTCGAAAGCCAGCTTCCCGGCGGGCGTATCGGTCGCGCAAGGCGACTTTCTCGATGTCGATTCGCTGCGCAAAGCCATGTCCGGCGTTTCCACCCTGTTCCTCTTGAACGCCGTGGTGCCGGACGAATTCACCCAGGCTTTGGTCGCGCTGAACGTCGCCCGATCGGCGGGCATCGAGCGGATCGTCTATCTCTCGGTGATCCATGCGGACGTCTATGTGAACGTGCCGCATTTCGCCGGCAAATTCGGCGTCGAGCGAATGATCGAGCAGATGGGCTTCCAGGCTACGATCCTGCGCCCGGCCTACTTCATCCAGAACGACCTGATGATCGAAGACGTCATCACCGGCTACGGCACCTACACAATGCCGATCGGCACCAAGGGGCTCGCCATGGTCGACGTGCGTGATATCGCCGAAATCGCCGCTCTCGAGCTGCTGCGTCGGGAACGATCCGCAGGGCCGCTTGCGCTGGAGCGGATCAATCTCGTCGGTCCGCAGACACTGACCGGGACGGATATCGCGGCCATCTGGTCAGACGTGCTCGCACGCCCGATCAGCTACGGCGGCGACAATACCGAAGGTTTCGAGCAGAATCTCAAGCAGTTCCTGCCTGCCTGGATGGCGTACGACATGCGCTTGATGGGCGAGCGGTTCCTGACCGACGGCATGCTGCCCGAGGCCGGGGACGTCGAGCGGCTGACCGCGCTTCTGGGCCGCCCGCTGCGTCCCTATCGGGACTTCGCCTCACAAATCGCCGGCTCCGCCTGACGGAACAGCTCTCATCATCATCAGGGTACAGAAACAGCAGGGCGGCCTTTTGAGGAGGCCCCCTGACTGGCACGGGACAAATGCGCGTTCAGCCGGAACTGCCCTACTGCAGGGTTGCCGGACCAGGCCTGTCGAGTTGGGCGATCACGTGCTCGCCACCGTCGCCACCGAGCCCATCCACGAACAGACCAGCTACGCCGTCGAAATTGGTGAGCCCGTCGAATTCAATTGCGGCGCCAATCAACTGGGCTGCCTGGAAGACAAGGTATTCGACGTCCTCGAGGGCGACGTTTTCGGCCAGATTCCTGACCCTTACATGCTCCGCCACCGCCGTGATGCTGACGATGCCGGTCTTCCTGAAGGCGATCTGGACCGCTGAACGGACGTCATCGCGCAGTCGCGCCGAGTAATTATACCGCATCGAAACCTCCCGAAGGGAACGGTTTTCTGTTCAGATCGCACAATGCGGCAAAGACTTCGCCTTGGCAAGTCACGAATTAAATAATACCCAAATAAATCAACCAGTTAGCATAGTTATGCAAGTGTGCGCCTTACGCCGAATACCCGTCAGGCTCATCATGAGCACGAGAAGCGGTTCACACATCGCGAGGTCTTGACGCGCTAGGAGCGGTTTCCTAATTATGAGGTAAATGAGTTGAATGCTCATTCGACGTAAACGTGGTCCAGAGCGAGGGAAGCGCGATGACTGAACTGGAACGCCCGGAACGGTTGCAGATCATGCTGACGTCAGACGAACTGGCGGCGCTGGAAAACTGGCGCTTCGACAAGCGCATGCCGAGCCGTTCGGCCGCCGTCAGGGAATTGCTGCGGCGCGGTCTTGCCGCGGATGGCTTCCTGACGGCGGAGCAAGGGGCGAAGTCGCAAGACTTCGGCATCCTGCCAACCGCCGACGGCAACGGCATTTCCGACGGCGGCAAGGAGTAGAGCGGTTCACCGCGCGTGGGCCGCCCTGGTCCCCGCAACGGTCGGCGGTCGCCGCGCGGTGCCGGCCGGCGTAGCGGACGATAACTCTCGATTCAGAGGATGTTTGTCGTCACTTCGACGACGATCGCGGCACCTTCCAGGCTGCCATTGGTGACGTGCACGACGCGCGATACCCGCAGATCCTGCGTGGTTCCGTCGATCGACAGCGCAACGCTTTCGCCAATCCGGGGAACCGCCTGGAAAACGGCGTCCGTGGCCTCCGGCCGGTTGTCGATCGATATGCGGCAGTTGACGGTCATGAGATGTCTCCTGTGTCGGCCCGGTGGTCAACGCGGGGTCCGCGAAATGGTTTCAGGAGGCCGGATGCAACTTAATGGCGCCCGGATCCGTAACGCAGTAATTGCTCCATTGTTCATCGTAACGGAGCAACAGGGCTCGCCGGGGAGGGCGTTGGGGCTGCCTCGGCGAGCTTGATCGCTTTGCCCGGGGGCGCTGCCTCACCGAGGTATGGGGACGAGTTTCGGCGCCCGCAATTCCCCGGCCATCCTTGCCGCCTGGAAAATTGTCATCAAAACCAGGATGGGCTCACCCTCGGTCGGGTTGATGGTCAGGACGACGCGGCCAAGCTCGTCGCTCATGCCGCAAGACCAGTCCTTGACGGCTATCACCTTTCTGGCGGCCATATGCCTTCTCCTGCACAGGAGGTTCTCTGCGGGCTACGCCGTCTGGAGTTGGTCGGCAGAACCTTCGCGCGATATTGCAACCAGCCGAAATGCGGCAAATGCGGCCAATATCATGAAAACCGCCGTGATGTTCAGGGACATCGCCGATGCAAGGACGCCCCCGTCAAAGCAACTCAGTTCCATGTCGCTGCACCCCTTCGATCCACTGTCGGCCAGGATGATGATCCTGCTTCGAGTGAAATACAAGCGCGCGCTAATACGCTGAAGCCGGCTGGCCAGTCTGCGCGCAGCTTCGAACCAGCCGAACGATTGGTTGCTTGCTGGTTCCCGCTCATGGGCTCGAACCACGATTCACGCCTTCAAAGGGCGCTGTCCTACCATTAGACGAAGCGGGAAAATGCAAGTTGCCCCCACCCCTAGCCGGTTCCCGCGCCGGGATCAACGCAATGCGGCGGCAAAGCGACTTGAGGCGCGGTCTCAGTCCGGAAAGTTGGTGACAGGTTCCTCGCAGCGGTAGACGGGGCAGTTGCCGTCACGGGTCGGGACATAGGCCGACATCGGCACCTCCGGCCAGTCGCATTCGTTGCCGAACTGCCTGACATAGCGGTCATAGGTGTTGGGGCCGGTGGTCAGCACCACGGCATGATGGCTTTGGAGCAGTTGCCGGAGTTGGTCGCAACTCATCGTGCGGGTATCGGGCCTGGCTTCGGCGAGGCCGGTCGCGGCCAGCAAGATCGCTGCCGCCATCAAGGCAATTCGGCGCATCGGCATGGCTGTTCCCTCGAATGGATGTATTGGCCGAAACTCGCATCCCGGCGGGTGGTTCCGCAACCGCCGGCCGGCCGTCGGTGGCGGCGCAACCAAATGGTCCGTCGTGCATTGCTGGGGATGAATGGCAGGAAGCCCTACGAAACCCCGCAATGGCGTCCCGGAAACGGGGATCGCGAGGCCATGTGCTGTTCTTTTTGCGGCGGCCGCGACCACAGCTACGAGGACTGTCCGCAAAGGGATGCCGACGCCGATCCAGCACCGAATGCCCCTGACCCTCCCAAGCCGGACTGATCGGCACCGGTGTGCCGCACCGGCGATATTCGCTGCGCCCCACCGGCATTCGCACATCTGCCTGAGGTCCTCGACGCCGTCCGGCTACATCCTGACCTTGCCGGTGTTACCGATTTCCGGGCGGCTGTCGCTGACCGTTGCCGCCAGCATCTTCACATAGCTGACCACGGTGCCGGGACTGTCCCAATACTGGGCATCTTTCGGCGTCACTTTAAGCACGCGGATCGAAGGGTCATCGGCACTGTCCCACCAGGCCTTGGCCGGGGTCGACCACAACTCCCTGATCTTGGCGCGGTCGTTCGAAACCGCCGCCAGACCGCTGACGGAAACATATTTCTGGCCGCCTGAATCGGCGAAGGCGAGACCGACATTGGGCTCGGCTTCGATCTCGTCGTCCTTATGGCTGTCGACATCGGTGAGGAAGTAGATTGCGTTTTCGTCGCGCACCACATGCGCCGCCATGGGTCGCGAGCGGATGTCATCGCCTTCGCGGGTGGCCAGCATACAGAAACCGATCCTGTCCATCAGCTTCCAGACCCGGTCGAGATCGCCGTCGCTCATCGTGTGCCTCCTTATTGAGCCATCCATGGGGGTGTCGGGTGCAACTCGCGCAAGCGCGCAAGGTTCCAGTGCAAGGTCCAGTCATGAACTGCCTGGACTGTTCCTGGGAGGAATGTTGGGAGGCGATTGCAACCAAAACCCACCGCGGCGCATTGGTGGCCATGCGCGCAATCCGCGCATGAGGGAGAAGGGGTCGACAGTGACAGATTTGGCGGGCTTTGATGCCTTGATCGCCATTACCGCCGATGCGCGGCTGGCGGCGATTGTCGATTCGTCCTTCGACGCCATCGTCAGCAAGGATTTGAACAGCATCATCACCAGTTGGAACGCGGCGGCGCAACGCATGTTCGGCTACACCGTCGAAGAGGCCGTCGGCCGGTCCGTGCTCATGCTCATCCCCGATCATCTCAAGGATGAAGAGACCGACATCATCAGCCGGGTCCGCAAAGGCGAACTGCTGGCAAGCTATGAGACGATCCGCCGACGCAAGGACGGCGGCCTCATCGCCGTGTCGCTGACCATTTCGCCGATCAGGAACGCGTCCGGCGAGATCATCGGCGCCTCGAAGATCGCCCGCGACATCACCGCCAGCAAGGAGAGCGAGCGCCGGATCAGGCTTTTGCTCCGCGAGGTGAACCATCGCGTCAAGAACCAGTTCGCGGTGATCCTCTCGATGATCCGGGAGACCAGCAAACGCTCGACCGATCCGCGCGAGTTCGAGGAGTTGATCCGCTCCCGCATCATGGCGCTGTCGCGGTCGCACGATCTGCTGGTGAACTCGGAATGGGCCGGCGCCAGCCTCTTCGACCTCGCCCAGGAGCAGCTCAAGCCGTTCGGCCACGAGGCGCGGGTATCGCTGTCCGGACCGCTTTTGACCTTGCAGCCGAATGCCGTGCAAAATCTCGGCATGGCATTTCATGAGCTCGGCACCAACTCTTCAAAATATGGCGCGCTGGCGAGCGAGGCCGGGCGGCTCGAGATCACCTGGCGGATCGTTGAAGGCGTTTCGGACAAGCGGGAAATCCATCTGGTTTGGGACGAGACGATGCCGGTGCGTGAAGGAGAGCGGCCCGGGGGGCGGCAAGACGAAAGCACGCGCAAGGGTTTCGGCACCGTCGTCCTGCAACGGGTCGCGCCGCAATCGCTGAACGGCTTGGCGGTGCTGGATCGCAGCCCGGGCCATCTCAAATGGTCCCTGACGGCGCCCCTGGACTCGATCATCGTTCCGGAGCTCGGCGCCGACCTGCCCGAAACCGAGACTTCCTGAGCCTTGAGGTCTGGTTCCATCAACCTCCCTTTGGCAGATGCGTTTTCAAAAGCGGCCGCATCCTTGCCGCACCTGGCGGTGGATTCAGGAACCGTGACCCGGCGGCCGCGTTGTGGCGTCACGCTTTCGGAGGGGACATCATGGAACAACTCGTCGAGGAATTCGGCCATTCCACCTACACCTCGTTTCCGGTCATCGCGGCGCGGCTGTTGCTGGCGACGCTCTATGGCGCGGTCATCGGTTTCGAACGCGAATGGCGCAATCGCCCGGCCGGACTTCGCACGCATATTCTCGTCTGCGTCGCCGCCGCCACCTTCGGCATCCTGACGGTCGAGATCGTGCACGCGCCGATGTTCGCGGGGGAATCGGTCAAGGTCGATCCGATCCGGGTGGTCGAGGCGGTGACCGCCGGCGTCGCTTTCCTCGCCGCCGGCTCGATCATGTTTTCGCGCGGCGAGGTGCATGGGCTGACGACCGGCGCCGGCATGTGGCTGGCGGGCGCGATCGGCGTCGCCTGCGGACTGGGTCTTTGGCAAGTGGCCGGGTTCGGCACGCTGATCGTGCTGGTCGTTGCCGGCTTTCTGCGCCGGTTCGAACGCGGACCCGGCCTTGCCGCCGGTGATGAAGGCAGCCAGGCAAAGGCGGAGAAGGAGGGGCTTCGGCCCGATCAAAGGAAGGGCGAAGGTAATTCCGATCGCCGGGAAATGCCGTGACTGGTTTCACCGAAGAAGCCGGCCAGCAGATCGGCCGTGCGCGCCGGATTCTCTTCGGGAAAGAAGTGCCCGGCCGGCATCGCCTGGCCACGCACATCGTCGGCCCAGCCGCGCCACAGCGCCAGCGGCCCGCCTTCGCCGGCATACCAATCCGCCAAGGCGCCCTGACCGCTCCATAGCGCCAGCAGCGGGCAGCGGATGCGCCGGCCGGCTGCCTTGTCGGCATGGTCGTGCTCGCGGTCGAGCGTGGCTGCCGCCCGATATTCCTCGCAGATGGCGTGGGCGTGGGCAGGCGCGCGCAAGGCCTCGATATAGGCCTGACGCACTTCGGCTGGAAACGCCGATGGCGGCGAGCCCCAGCCGTTGAGCGCATTGTCGACGATCGCCTCGGCGGCGCCGGACAGGATCTTTTCCGGCAACGGCTCAGGCTGCGCCAGCAGCGACCATGGCCAATAGCCCAGCGCCAGCCTGGCGTCGGCCCGGTCCCAGGCATCGGCGGTCGGCACGATGTCGAGAACGGCGAGCCTGTCGATGCTGTCCCGATGATCGAGCGCCATGCGGTAGGCGACACGCCCGCCGCGATCATGACCGGCGACCATGAAGCTGCTGAAACCCAGCTTCTCCATCAGCCTCCTCATATCGGCGGCCATGGCACGCTTGGCATAGGGTGCGTGGTCCGGAGTGGACGTCGGACAGGAACTGCGGCCATAGCCGCGCAGGTCGGCGCAGACGACGCTGAACCGGCTGGCCAGAGCGGGGGCGATGTCGCGCCACATCAGATGCGTTTGCGGAAAGCCGTGCAGCAACAGCAGCGGTGGGCCGCCGCCGGCACGCAGGCAGTATATGCCGGCATCGCCAATGTCGATTTCCGTGCTTTGAAAACCTTCGAACATGACCGCCTCCGGCACGCGCAACGGCCGGCAAACGGGTTTGGTTGCAATGCCGCCGGCGAGGCGGCCAACCTTTTTCTTCGACAGGCGTTGTCCCTGTGAAGGGAAGGTCGCCGCGGGCGGCCGTGAAAGAAAAGAAGGAGGCAGTGATGAGAACTCTCGCTATCATGCCACTAGGCCTCATGCTGGCGCTGGCAGTGCCGGCCGCGGCCCAGCAGCAGAACGACAGCCAGGCGCTGCAGGCCGACAAATGCAGGGCTCAGACCGAGCAAGGGGCAAAACAGCAGCCTGAACAGCAGGCCGATGACGGCAATTTGACCGCCAAGCTCAACGACTGCGGCGGCGTGCTGAAACCACCCCCGACGGGCGACCAGGGCATGGCGGCGCCCGCTCCCGACGAAGGCAAGACGCCGGTAATCAAGCCTGGTGAAGTGCCGCCCCAGCCGCCGAAACAATAAACGCCGGCTCGTTGGTATTATCGCGCAAGCTAATGGAACCTCGTTATGTTGGGAGCGTTTTTCTCACGACTTGGAATTTGGAGAGATTATCGTGAGAGATATTGCAGCCACTGCCACGTTGCTTGCCTCGATAGCGATCGTGATTGCCTTGATTCTGCTGGCGCCAAAGAGTTTTGGCTTCGAAACCTCTCACCCGATCGTACAGGGCGAGCTTCCGGCGGAATAATCGGATCGATCATTCGGATACGGAGTGATCAGGACCGATTTGCACGAAGCAGGCGAGGCAATAATGCCCCCCTGCTTCTATTGAAACCGCTATCGCACCAAAACGCCGGAGTGGCTGCAGAGCGCTGCGAACGCTTCCTGTGCCTCGGCAGCACCTATCTTGGTTTCCAGGGCGGCTTCGACCTTCTCGCGCGCCGCCTGGTAGAACGGGCCGCGCTTGGCCTGCGGCCAGTCGATCAGGATTTCGCTGGCATCCTTGAGCGTGGCGACGTCGCGGATCGTATCCGACCCATGCGGCTTGATCCGCATCGGTGTGGGCAAAATGAGATCAGGCATGGCCCCTGTTCCAACTACTGGAGGAGTTTTGCTTCGCGCGCGGCGTCGATCATCGCCCGCATCGCTTTTTCCGCCGGCGTCCAGCCATCCAGCGCATCGCGACAACTGCGCAACGCCGCCCGGTAGCGCCGTCCCTGGCCAGCCGGCCAGTCGCCGAGGCATTCCAGGCCTTCCCAGGCGCTGCGGATGATGCGCTCGCGCTCAGGCGCGAATTTCAGCCTGATCGGGCGGGGAAACATCTTGTCGTTCAACGGTCGTCTCCATGATTGCCGCAAGTCGCCGGGGCGACATGCGTGAGAGGCATCCGGTAACGTAGGCGGCAGGGCAGGGTTCCCTTCCCCAGAGATCAAATCTCAGCGTCGATGTCCGACAGCGATCTCGGCGTCGGCGCTTCGGCGTTGTGCTGCGCTGGGCGGTCGTGCTCGAACTGTTCGGTGCCGGACAGAGCGTGCAGCCAGGTCTCGCGCCTGGAGGTCCACAGTTCATATTCGGGCACGAGATCGGTCGGCGCGATGTCGAGGCTGCCGATCGCCACCTCGGCCTCGTTGTCGTCGACCCAGGCGACGCGGCCGCCGCAGGTCGGGCAAAAGCTGCGCGTGCCATAGGAGCTGACGAGGCCGGTCGTCTCGAAGGCCTCGCGCGGCCAGATGGCAAAGGCCGAATAGACCGACCCGCCGGCCTTGCGGCAATCCTTGCAGTGGCACAGGCCGACGCGCAACGGCGGGCCGTGAACCTCGAACTGCACGCCGCCGCACAGGCAGCTGCCGGTCCTGCGTATGGTGTCGGACATGACGACCTCCCTCAATGCGTGGCGCTGCGGGCCGGGTGGGACAGATGCTCGTCTGCCGTTTCGTTGGCCAGGATGAGAAACCGGGAAAAAGACATCCTGTTCACCGTACCACCAGGCCCGGTTGACACGGCCCGCAGCATCTTCAACGCCGTCCAGGCGAAATGGTTTCGGGCCTAAAGCGCGCCGCGCCCGAACGAGTTCAGACGACCCGCTTCATGCATGTCGTTCTCCCAAAACCGAGATCCACTTTTGGGCGACATGCGCTAGCCGCGGGCCGCCATATGGGCGTCGAGCTTTTTGCGCGATGGGCCGTAGCGCTTGATGATGGTTTGTGCCTCGCTTGGCGGAATGCCGTATTTGCGGGCAAAGGCGGCAACCTCGTAGGGCTCTTCGCTCGAGACCTGCTTGCGGTCCTGTTTCGTCTTCGACTTGTCGTCAGCCATCTCAGGCCTCGCTTTCTGTTGTCGGGACGCGCAGCCTTCGGCGCCCGCGATCAACACGACATAACACAGATTGGCGCCGCCGGTTCCACCAGACGACACGGCCTGGGCTGCGATAGGCATGTATCAGGCCGATGGCCGCATGGGGTCGGCGTCGGCAGTGTGGTCGCCGTCACATTCGGAGCATGCCGCGCTGAGGCCGGGGCAGCCGCGCCGGTGCGTACCGGCAGGGCAGCAATGGCCGTTGGAACTCGTCCAGCGCGGACACTGGAAGACCTGGCCAGCGCCGCCGCAGCCGCTGCATTCCAGCGTCGCCGACCGCACGCTATGAGATATCGCCCCAAACCTGACGCTTGTACGCAAATTCAGCCCACCCAAAATCGCTGCGCCGGCACGCCGGTGCATTAGCCCCGACTAACGATAGCACTTCCGTGATTACCAACAAGTTTCAATCGCGGGCGGCGCCGGAAGCCGTTCGGGCCTCTCGAGAAAAATTGGCCTGATGTGTCGGACCTGGCGTCCGTCGCGCGTCCTAGGAGCGAGCAACCTGCAAAGCTGGAGAACGAGCATGTCGTCGCAAATCACTCAATCGCCGTGGCAGACCGCGGCCCTTCTCATCGCCCGGCTGATCTTCGCCGGCGTCTTCCTGATGGCCGTGACCTTCAAATTCATGGGCATGGCGGCGACCGCCGGCTATATCGCCGCCGCCGGCTTTCCGTTTCCGTTGTTCCTGGCCTGGTGCGCTGCGATCCTGGAAGTCGCGCTGGTGCTGTGCTTCCTGACCGGCGCCTTCTTCTCGCAGGCGGCCCTTGTCGCCGCCGCCTATGTGCTGTTCCTCGCCCTGGCCTTCCACGGACCCAGCCACTGGGCCGGCAACCAGGCCGAGTTCGGCTTCTTCGTCGACCATTTTTCGTTCCTGGCCGGACTGCTGTTTGCGGCCGTGCATGGACCGGGCAAGGTGCTTTCGCTCAATTTGGGATGGCCGGGCAGGGCTTGAGGCGAGACCGACCGGCACCGCGCGAAGGACGCGCGCCGGGGCCTGCCTTGGCACCCCCTCACAGCTGGTCGTTGTAGGGTTCCTTTATCTTGCCGACCATGCGGGCCAGCTTCGAAAAAGACGGCATCTCCGCCTCCGGCTGGCACTGGTTGGCGAGTTCCAGCAGCCGGATCGGAAAGTTGACGGCGTCGCGGCTGGACGCGGACATGCCTTCGGACCGCTCCTGGTTGGTTTCGCCTGCCTCGGTCTTGCGCAAGGCCAGGTCGATTTCCTCCGCCGTCAGCACCCCCTTTTGAACCAGGAGGCGGTTGATCGAGGCGACGGCCATCAACAGGCCTTCGAGTTGCAGGTTGGCGACATTCATGGCGATTGCTCCCGTGACTGGGGTTGAAACGCGCGAGCGGCATTTCCGCTCCAGAAAGGCTGCGGGCGAACGCCTATTCCTGCGTCAGCCGTTCGCCATATTCGCGCCACAGCGCCTTGACCTCCAGGCTGCCGAGGCTGCCGATCGAAACATCCCCACAGCTGATGGCGACGGCGCCGATGTCGTATTGGGGGTAGGCGTTGGCGACGAAACGGATGGCTTCGCCCAGCGAACGCACGCGGATGACCGGATCCGCCTGACCCTGGCCGGTGCTGCGCACGCCGGAAACCATGGCTGGTGCATGCCGCATCCTGAACACGGATGCCATGGCTGGTCTGTCCATCGTCCTCTCCCACAAGGCCGTGCGACGGGAATCATTCCATGAGCTTCGACGAATGATTTCACACCTGCCGGCTTGTGACCAGCCGCCGGCAAAAGCAGGGTTTTACGCGCTTTGCCAGCGTCGGTCAGGCCGGAATTGCGATCGATCTAGGAATTTTTTCTCAGAAAACGGTTGACGGGGTGAGTGCAGCTATGCTACATTTTTGTCCATGGTGCTGAGTTGCGCCGACGACCCGCCGCCGAGGCGGGTTTTTTGTTTCTGGGCTAGACATGTCGGCAGGACAGAGGGGGGGCCCAAGGAATGCCATCCTTCGCCCGATGACTCATTTCGCAATCCGAGAGACACTCATGACCCGCTATGCCACCATCATCACCGATGCTGACGGCCAGGAAATCGTCAGCGCCATCGGCGAATTCGAAGGTGCTGCGCCGCAGCCAGGCCTGGGGCGTGTCGAGCAGGTCGCGCCCAGCGTAAAGATCGGCATGGTGCGGGATGCGGCCGGCGGGTTTGACCGAATTAGGAATTTTTTCTCAGAAAACGGTTGACGGGGTGAGTGCAGCTATGCTACATTTTTGTCCATGGTGCTGAGTTGCGCCAACGACCCGCCCCTGAGGCGGGTTTTTTGTTGCTGGGCTAGACATGTCGGCAGGACAGAGGGGGCGCCAAGGAATGCCATCCTTCGCCCGATGACTCATTTCGCAATCCGAGAGACACCCATGACCCGCTACGCCACCATCATCACCGATGCTGACGGCCAGGAAATCGTCAGCGCGATCGGCGAATTCGAAGGCATTGCGCCGCAGCCACGCCTGGGGCGTCTCGAGGAGGTCGCGCCCGGCGTAAAGATCGGCATGGTGCGGGACGACGCTGGCGAGTTCGGGTTCTCGCAGGCCGGCATCGCCGGGCACCTTGTCGGTCTGGTCATGGCGCGTCTCAGGGCGCGGGCCGGTCTGGCAAGGCCTGCCCCGGCGGCGAAGCCTGCCGACGCGGCAAAGCCAAAGCGCGTCCAGGGAGCCAAGAAGCGCACCAGGAAGAAATCCGCTCGTTCAAAGAAACCGGCCAGCCGGGCCGGATCGATGCCGAAGGCCGGCATTCCCGCTGCCAACGCCGTGGGTGGTGACGTCCGTGACTGACAAGACCGCCGCCGGGCCAACGCGCCGCAAGCCGGCAAAGCGCAAACCCGCCGCCAAACCGGCCGCGCAAAAGCCGCGCCGCAAGCGCGCCAAGAAGACACTGGGCGACGATTTCCTGGCTGCCGTGCGGGCTGATTTCCGCGCCTATGGCGCCGGCGTGATCGCCCAGGTGCGAGCCGACAAGCCGGACCAGTATCTGAAGATCGTGCTGTCGGTGCTGCCCAAGGATTTCGATGCCAAGATCAACCAAATGGACAGCCTGAGCGATGACGAGATCCGCAGCCGCATCCGCGCCCTCGAGGCCGTCGTCAGGCCGTTTCTCGAAGAGCCCGGTGATGTCCGTGAAGATGGAATATCTGGCGCTGCTGGCCGAACTGGACAGACGGCGCCGGACCAATCAATTGGCGGCCTATAGACCGTATGAACGCCAGGCCGAGTTTCACGCTGCAGGCGCGCAGAACCGCGAGCGCCTGTTCATGGCCGGCAACCAGCTCGGCAAGACCAGGGCAGGGGGCGCCGAATGGGCCATGCACCTGACCGGCCGTTATCCCCAGTGGTGGCAAGGCAAGGTTTTCGACACGGCCGTTCGGCTGTGGGCGGCCGGCGTCACCGGCGAAGGCACGCGTGACAATCCGCAGCGCGTGCTGGTCGGTCCGCCGCAGCAGCAGGCGGCCTGGGGCACGGGCATGATCCCGGCCGACGCCATTGTGCAGACCTTCATGGGCCGCGGCGCACCGGGCGCGCTGGACAGCGTCGTGGTGCGCTGGGGTGGCGGCGGCGACGTGCAGGCCGATGAATCGGTGCTGTCGTTCAAGAGCTTCGAGAAGGGCCGCGAGAAATGGCAGGGCGAGACTTTACACGGCGTCTGGTTCGACGAGGAACCGCCGCTCGACATCTATTCCGAAGGCCTGACCCGCACCAATGCGACGGGCGGCATCACCATCGTGACGTTCACGCCGCTGCTTGGGATGTCGGATGTGGTGCTGTTGTTTCTTTCGGCGGCGCAAGTGGAGGGCATGGCCAAAGGCAGCGGATGAAGACGTTCAAGGGTATTTGCTGCCCGCAAGCTGTCTGGCGCGGGCCTTGGGATCGGTTGCTTTCCGGGTTAGCGGTTGGCACCATATTCTTTCATCACCCGTAATCTGGTTGTACCAGACATTGCATACTTTGTTTGGTGTGTCCGGGATACAAACTTCGCGTTGGAACCCTGAAGAATTGGCGTACATCTTGCAGGTTTTCTTACTCGTATCATACGGAACGTTCGATTGGCATGCCGACGCGCTCGCGGCAATGGCCACAACGATTGCTATGCGGATCATGTATCTCCCCCAATTGGCCAGCAGCTTTGCATTGATAAACAGTATTATCAATGGCGGTTACTCGTTCCGGCAAATAATTTAGGCAGACTGATATGTCTCGACACGTCACCTTCATGACCATCGACGATGCCGCGCACTACACGCCGCAGGAGCGCGCGGCGATCGTCGCGGCCTATCCGGCGCACGAGCGCGAGGCCCGGGCTCGGGGCATTCCGGTGCTGGGTTCCGGTCGTATCTTTCCGGTGGCCGAGGCGCTGATCGCCTGCGAGCCGTTCCGGCTGCCGCGCTACTGGCCCAGGCTAGGCGCGCTCGATTTCGGCTGGGACCATCCTTCGGCCGCGGTCGAACTCGCCTGGGATACGGAGGCCGACGTCGTCTATGTCAGCAAGGCAGCGCGGGCCTCGCAGCAAACGCCGGCGATGCAGACGCTGACCTTGAAACCATGGGGCGAATGGCTGCCCTTCGCCTGGCCACGCGACGGTCGGCGCGAAACGCTGGAAGGCGCGGGCGTGGCACTCGCCCGGCAGTACGCCGCGCACGGGCTGAACATGCTGAGCCGCCACGCGCAATTCCCCGACGGTTCGGTCTCGGTCGAGGCCGGGCTGATGGAGATGCTCGACCGCATGCAGAGCGGACGCTTCAAGGTGTTTTCCACGCTGGCCGACTGGTTCGAGGAGTTTCGGCTTTATCGCCGCTTCTACTGGGACGCTGTGCTCGGCGCCGAATTGCCCGATGGCGTCGACCATGCGGTGTTCGATTTCGCCGTCAACAGCGGGCCTGGCCGGGCGGCCAAATATTTGCAGGCGGCCGTCGGCGTTGCGCAGGACGGGCGGATCGGACCGGTCACCGTCGCGGCGGCCAAGGCAAAGCCGGCCGGCGTCACCATCGATGCGCTTTGCGATGCGCGGCTGGCGTTCCTCAAGCGGTTGCCGACATGGGCAACATTCGGGCGCGGCTGGTCCGATCGTGTCAGGTCGGTGCGGGTTCAGGCCCTGCTGATGTCGGCGCAGGGCCCCGCGGCACCGGTGGCCGCGCCGGCGTCGCCCAGGTTTGAGACATCGGCTGATGTGATGCCGGCGACCCAGCCCGTGCAGCCGGCATCCGGCGGCAAGACGGCTGCCGCGGCCGGCATCCTCGTTCTCATGGCCGGAGCGCTCGCGGCCTTCCGGCATCGGGTCGCCGATTTTTTCGGGAGCCTGTTTCAATGACATGGTTCAACACCAATGCGCTGCACAATCTCCTCAACACGCTGATCACCATCATCTGCGGCGGCGCGCTCGCCGGCTTCGACTGGACGCTGCTCGGGGTGGGCGACCGCACCGCGCTTCAGATCAGCGGCGCCATTGCCCTTGCCAAGATCATCATCAACGCGGTGCGTGACGGGCCGCGCGGCATGGTCGCGCCGCCGGCCAAGGAGACATGAGATGGGAACACTCGCCCTCGCGCTGCTTGGCCAGGCCTGGCCGTATCTTCTGGCAATGGGCGCCGCGCTTGCCGGTGTCTGGACGGCCTATGCCAAGGGCAAGGCCAGCCAGAAGGCCAGGCAGGATGCGGCCGACGCAGCGGCGCGCACCGAAGCCCAGAAGATCGACGATGCCGTCGCCGGCCGGGCGCCGGACGACAACAGGGGGAGACTGGCCAGATGGTCAAAATCATAGCGCTCTCGCTCCTGCTGGCCGGCTGCACCAAATCAGGCGGGTCGTTCTGCGCGGCCGGGCATCCCCTCCGCCCGACAAGGGCAGAGGCGGCGACCCTTTCCGATGCGTCGGTGGCGGCGATCCTGGCTCACAACGAAAAGGGCCAGAAACTTTGCGGCTGGAGGCCATGATGAACGATCTTTTCGACCTGCTCGGCATCAAGGGACCGGTCGTGGCGGCCGGTCTCGCCGGCGGCGTTCTGCGCGCGCTGTCGCGGCATCGCTACAAGCTGCGCGAAATGGTGGCCTCGCCGATCTGCGGCGCACTTGCGGCGGCCTACCTGACGCTGCCGGCGGTTTCCTACGCCAGGATCGCCGGCCTGCCGATGCCCGATCCCGCCGACGACACCACCACGCTGGCGGCTGCCTTCCTGATCGGCGTCTGCGCCATGTGGATTTCGGACGTGCTGTTCGAGTTTGTGGTGCGGAGATTCAAGCCGGGGGTGGAGGAGTAGCTATTGGCACCGCGTCGTCTGTTGGCTACTGCCTCGGAATTACCGAGGCAGGCAACCTGGCGCGGCGCTGCTCTCATTTCCAGAAACGACCGCTGCCCGCTTCGGCTCACGCCGGGGCGGCTTTTTTGTATTTCGATCGGCTATTGCTGAGCGGCATTCGATCTGACCGGTCTCGTCATCGCCCGTTGTCACAAGCAAGTTAATCATGTCGGTTATGCATAATGATTATTGTTAATTTTTGATTGATGCACCGAAACCAGATAAAGACTTGAGCGGATGAAGTGTTCATATATTGTTAAACAAGAGGTAGACCACAGAAGACGGAAGCCATCTCCATCATCAAACGGGAGTAGCTTTCATGAACAAGTTCACTGTTATTTTAGCCGCTGTTGCAGTTGCATCGTCCGTTGGAGCCGCCGAGGCAGGTTGTGGGTGCGGAGGTTCGGGCGGCTGGGGAGGCAATTCGGGCAGCCTGATCAATGTTTCGCCATCCATCGACCTGGCAAGATCACCGCGCTGAACGACGTGCTCAGCGGCAACAACATCCTGAGCGGCAATGTCGTCTCAGGCATTCTGAACGGCAACAAGACCAACATCGTCGGTGGCGTTCTGAGCGGGCTCGGCGTCAACCTGCTGGGCGGCAACAGCTACAGGCTGGGCAAGCGCCACTAGTTCGGCGCTGCATTCCAATCATCGAAGACAACCCAAAATAGCCCGTTCCGGTTCGCCGGGCGGGCTATTTTCGCGTGTCGGGCCGATCAAGCGAGGATGTTGACCGCGCGTGCCGCGACCAGCGCGATTGTCAGCAGCGAGATCATGGCCTCGGCCATCATCAGCAGCTTGGCGCGCTGGGAGAGTGGCAAGGTATCGGTGGGCGAAAATGCGGTCGCATTGGTGAAGGCGAGGAAGAAATAATCGACGAAGCCGGGCAGCCAGTCTCGAAGCTCACGGTCGTTCAACGTCATCTGCGCGAACAGGAAATCGGCCTGTGCGAGCTTGACGAGGCCGCAGGTCGGCGGACCGCCGCGGTCGGTGCTCCAGAACCACAAGGCAAACACGATGACGTTGGTAACCCAGATGTTGAGTGCGTCGGTCAGCAGCGTCGTACCGCTGTTGCCGGCATGGCCCTCCAGCAAGGCACGCACCAGCAGGACCAGCGAACCGCAATTCATGATGCTGATGATGGCGGTCATGGTCAGGGCTGTTCTGCGGATCATGACCCGAAACTGGCCGATCGCATGCCACTCGTGGTCCTCGACCGCCTTTCGGGTAGCGGCCTGTGTCCAGGCGGTGGCCACCGACAAGGGCAGCAGCAGGGCCGCCTCCAGCGCGGGCGCCACCCAGCGCGGCCCGAATGAGAGATTGTTGATGACCAGAAGCTGCAGGCAGATGATGACGAGAACGGCCGCACGGGCCATCCAGAAATCGAGCGCACGGTAATGAATGACGGCATGGTGGTGGCGCATTTTTCAAATCCTGGATGCTTTTTTGGGGACGGGAGCCGGTCAGGCGTAGGCGACACCTGCCGCGATCACGCCCAAGGCGCCATGCCCGGCATGTTCAGGGTGCTGCGGGATGGCGTGTTCCATTGTTGTCTTGCTGGCATGTGATGACGGGAGAGGCGGCATGGTGGCGCGAAACTCTGCCTCAATCTTGGTTTTGCCATGGTCGGCCAAGTATACATTTTCGTAAGCTTCAAGTTCTGGGCTGTTCGTAAAACCGTCCGGTGTGATTTATCCACCGCATGACGCGAATCGACGAACCCATGAACGGTTGGCTGCCGGTCGGCAGTTCTGTTCCAGGCGACTGGCGGCAGTCGTCGATCTGGCCGGGTCTGATGCGCTATCCAGAAGCCGGCCTGGCGCTTTTATGCCTGACGCAGATCCTGTGCTGGACCGTGGTTCCGGCGCTTGTCGATGCCGCCCCGCCCGGCGATGTCGTCGAGAGCTTCATGTGGGGCCGCGAATGGGTGCTTTTGACCTACAAGCATCCGCAGCTCCCCGGCTGGCTGCTCGAGATCAGCCATCTTCTGACCGGATCGTTCCGCTGGCCGCAATATCTGCTCGCCCAGCTTGTCGTCTCGGCGACCTTCGTCTTCGTCTACCTGCTGGCCCGCGACATGCTCGGGAGAACCCGCGCGCTGGCCGCCGTGCTTTTGATGCCGTCATTGTATTTCTTCGGCTGGCCGACACCGCAGTTCAATCATGATTACGCGCAGATGCCCTTCTGGGCCGCAATCTGCTGGCTGCTGTGGCGTGCGGGCCGTGGCGGTGGGCCGGGCTGGTGGCTGCCGCTCGGACTGGTGTCGGGCGTCGGGCTCTATGCCAAGTTTTCCACCGGGTTGCTGTTGCTCTTCGGGGCGATCTGGCTGTTGTCGGACACACGGGCACGCAACCGGCTCGCCACGCCCTGGCCCTGGCTTGGGCTCGCGGTTTTCCTCGCCGTCGCCGCGCCGCTGGCCGTCCAGCTCTACCGCATCGATTTCCTGCCGCTGACCTATGTCGCCGGCCGCGATGAATGGGTGTTGGTCCACCGCGCCCGCCTTTACTATATCGGTGTCCAAATGGCGGGGCTCTGCGGCTTATTGCTGGTGCTGTCGATATCGGGGCTGTTGCGGCGTTCGCCCGCGCCGGAACAGCCCATCGAGAGCGGCGCGCTGGCCTATCTCGTGTGGATGGGGCTTGGTCCGGCGGTGCTTGTCATGGTGGCTTCGCTGTTCACCGGCGCCGGCGAGGCGTGGGGCGCGCCGATGTACAATCTGGTCGGCGTTGTGGCGCTCGCCTTGCTGGGTCATCGGCTCGGCGCCGTCGAACTGCGACGGCTGGCGATCTGCGCGTTCGCCTGCATCCTCGGCATGTCCGGTGCCTATGCGGGCATCCGCTGGACGAGTTGCAATTTGCGCGGGCGCATGGATGCCGTCTGCTGGCCAGCGCGGCAGATTTCGGACGAAGCCGAGGCGGTCTGGCACGCGGCGGTGCCCGGTCGGCTCGACATCGTCGGCGGCGATACCCGCATCGCGTTGCTGGCGGGCCTCAACGCCTATGACAAGCCGTCGATCTTCACCGACCTCGACATGCGGCTCGCCCCCTGGATCACCAGCCAGCGGCTGCGCGATCACGGCATGCTCCTGGTCTGGCCCGGGAGCGGCGTGCCACCTCGGCTGCTGGCGTGGCTGGGCAACATCCCCGTCAAGACCGTTCTTTTCGACTGGTCGCTCAGGGCACCACCGGTGGCGATCAGCTTTGCCGCCATTCCGCCTGGCATGAAGCTACCGGGTTTGATCGACAGGCTCGCCCAAACGAGCAACTGAAGTAGATCCACCGCGTCCGCTGGACGAAGCAGGTGACAATGCCCATTTATGGCGAGACCACTTGCTTTTACGCAATTCCAGACGGAAAACCGCTACACACTTTTCCTGGAATTGCTTTTGAGGAGACGTGACATGGCGACTTCGACCGAACGTGCAGTCCTTGCCGGCGGCTGTTTCTGGGGCATGCAGGATTTGATACGGCGCTATCCCGGCGTCATCTCCACCCGTGTCGGCTACAGCGGCGGCGACGTGCTCAACGCCACCTACCGCAACCACGGCACCCACGCAGAAGCCATCGAGATCAATTTCGATCCGGCCATCATAAGCTTTCGCACGCTGCTGGAACGCTTTTTCCAGATCCACGATCCGACGACCCGCAACCGCCAGGGCAACGATGTCGGGACGAGTTATCGCTCGGCGATCTATTACACCAGCGACGAACAGAAGCGCGTCGCCGAGGACACCATCGCCGATGTCGATGCCTCGGGCCTGTGGCCGGGCAAGGTCGTCACCGAAGTCGCACCCGTTGGTCCATTCTGGGAAGCCGAGCCCGAGCATCAGGACTATCTGGAGAAATATCCCGACGGATACACCTGCCACTTCGTCAGGCCAGGCTGGAAGCTGCCGGTTCGCGAGACGGCGGTTTCGTAGATTTGCAACTGCGATTTGCCCTGCATTGCTGCTCGACGGTGTCGTCGAGCAGATCATCGCATCCAAACCCCTTTCGGTCAGCGCGGCTTGTCGCGTCGGTGAAGCCATCGAGCTTTCACCAATGTGCGAAAGCGCCCTTCGAACACCTTCGTCAACGGCGAATGCGGATGCGGTAGGCAAACACGGTCAGGCGGTTGACAGCCTGCCGTATCGCGGTCCAACTGCGCAGGAAGAGTTGATTTCGGGAGACGGGCCGTGAAAAAAGTTTACGAAAAGCCAGTGTTTGTAAAACGCGAGCGTCTTTCGGTTGTCACTGCCTTGGCATCGCCTTCCACTCAGCCGACCTGACAAGCTCGCCCTGACCTGTCGGCCCGTTTGAGCCGCCGAAGATGAGGCCGATCGAATCGACCGATCACTCGGAGCCGATCACAGCCGTTTTTGTCCTCGATATCTCTAACTATACGGGGCCTCTGCTCGCCGGCTGGCTAGAGGCTGGAAATGCAATTGGCGCGATCATCGTGCCCGGGTTCCGGCGTCGTCCCACCGGTTTCAGCATTGGCAATTTCCGGCGAAGGCTTCAACGCAAGCTGCTGCTCAGGCGGTTTATCGGTAACACGCCTGTCAAGTTGATCGAATTTGGCCGCCCTTACGATTGGAATGCGCTTGGTCGGCAATTGTCTGACGTCCGCGCCGATGTGCTGGTCTGCTACACTTTGCCTGTCTTGATCCCTCAAGAGGTTCTTGGCCATTTTTCCAAAGGCGGGGTCAACCTCCACCCGGCGCTGCTCCCCGACTATCGAGGGCCCCACCCGATCCAGCGCTTGGCCGTGGACGGCCGGCATGCGGCTCATGGCGGCGTCACGCTCCACAAGATGTCCGCCGGTTTTGACGAGGGTGACATTCTCGGGCAGGTGCCGTTTTCCGAAGCTGACTGGACATCGAGAGAAGCCCTGGTCGACAGCACGGCAACCGCTATGCGGATTCTGGTGAGCGAGGCGGTGCCGACCTACTGCCGGGGGCTGTTGTCAGGAATGCCGCAACCGAAAGGCGATTTCGTCTGGGCGCGGCTTCAGCCCAGCCACCTGATAATCTCGCCGGCCATGTCGGTCGAGCATGTTGTACGGCTATGGCATGTGCTTGGCCTTCTGCCAGGCATCTATCTTGAAATCGGAACGCGCAAAGTCAGGCTGGGATTCCAGATCAGAAGGCTGGGGCCCTGCACAGGAAAGGCCCCGGTCAGGCGGTGGGGAACAGTGGAATTTGATCTCGCCAACGGTCGGGTCCTGTATTTTACCTACGGTAGAGTGCTCAAACGGCTGCTCAATTCGAAACACCTATTTTCGCGCCCGCCCGCCGGGAGACCCGCTCCAGAAATCCGGCTGTTCGGCAAAGCGCGTGCTGCGGACCAGAAAAACGGATGAAGTCGCTGGGCGATGCCCAGCGGCTTCATCCGTTTGCGACGTGGTTACTTGCCACAATGATTATCGTTTACCGTTGGCGCCGTCGCGTTACCATCGGCGTCCGGCTGCGCGCCTTGCGGGTTGGTCGGGCAATTCTGATCCGCGTTCGAATTCATGTCCCCTACCGTGCCAGTCGTGCTGTTGGTCGTGCCCGGGTCGACAGTGTCCGGCTCGATCGTATTCGGGGAAGCCGGCGTGTTCGGCTCAACCGTCACCGACTTGCCGCTGCCGCTTCCATTTGCGTTGTTGCTGCCGGCGCTTTGCGCCATGGCTGACGTGGCCAGACCAATGGTGAGAACCGAAGCTGCGAGGATTTTCATGAACATGGTTTGTCTCCATTTCTGTGAAGTCGTCGCTTATTTTCTACGAAAGTGATCGCGTTGCGACTGTGGGGACAACCGGTCGCGGCGGCGAAGGTTCCCGACAAAATTCCGCTCAGGCGCACCGTGACTGGCGCAATGCTTTTGGCGCAGTGCTCTGAAAAAACGGCTTTCCCTTGAACTCGAATGATGCTTTAAGGCGCACATCCACAGGGGTGCTCCGTACGGTCGGGGCTGAGACGGGGGCGGCAAGCCCACAGACCCTAGAAGCTGATCTGGGTAATACCAGCGGAGCGAGGCGGGCGATGTTTTCAGGCGCACAGATTTCCCTATACCCCATGACCGACGATTTCGTCGGTGTCATTCTTGGCGCGCTCGGTGCGCTCGATCCCTGGCGCGACAAGCTCAGGATCGAGACCGACGACATCTCGACCTTGCTGGTCGGGTCGCCCGAAGTGCTGTTTCCCGCCATGCGCGACCTCTTCGTGGCGGCGGCACGTAGCGGCAAACATTGCGTGTTGTCGGCCACCATCTCGCGCGGGTGCCCTGGCGAGCCGGATGATCCGATCTGCCGCTCCGATGCACTTGGCGGGCCTGTCGGGCCACTCGGCCCGCGCAAGGATGCGGCCATCGCGGCGGTGCGCAATGCTGCTGCCACCGGCCAGCCGGCGGCGGCGCAGTTCTCGCTCTATGTGATGGGCACCGACGACCACATGGACGAGATCTACGGCTGCATCGATTTTCTCAAGCAGTCCGGCGTCTATGAGCGTTCCAAGCATTTCTGCACGAAACTGCGCGGTGATGCCGGTGCGATCTTTTCGGCGCTGGACGAGGCCTTCTGCCGCTTCGGACCAGGCGCCGGCCACGTAACCCTCGACGTCACGGTCTCGGCCAACAGCCCGTCGGCTGTCTGAAGCTGCCGCCGCCTCCGCGCGGCCGTCAAAGGTTATCTCCCGTGGTCTCATCATCATTCGCTTCGCGCCCGATCGCGGGCCTTCTTGTCAAGGCAATGCCGGCCATGATCTCGGTCGGTTTGCTCCTAGTGGCGTGGGAGCTTTATGCCACCTATTCCGGCATCAGGCCGACGATACTGCCGGCGCCGTCGCGCGTTTTCGAGCAAGCGCTGCTCAATCGCCAGGCGCTGGCCGACAACGCCATTCCGACCATCGGCGCCACGCTGCTCGGCTTTGCCTGTTCGCTCAGCGCCGCCTTCGTGCTGTCGATGCTGGTCGACTTCTTCCAGCCGCTGCGGCGTGCGCTGTTTCCCGTCTTAATCGTCAGCCAGACCTTGCCGCTGGTGGCCATCGCGCCGCTGGTGGTGCTGTGGTTCGGCTTCGGGCTGGCGCCCAAGATCATGCTGGTGGCGCTGGTTACCTTCTTTCCGATGCTGGTTGCATTGGTCGAGGGTTATGAGTCGACCGAGGCCGAGATCGGGCAAATGCTGCGCGCCATGGGGGCAGGGCGCTGGCGCATCTTCGTGCTGGCACGGCTGCCTTCGGCGCTGCCCTATTTCTTCGCTGGCTTGAGGATCTCCATCACCTACGCCGTGGTCGGCGCGATCTTCGCCGAATATGCGGGGGCCGCGAAGGGGCTGGGCATCTACATGCTCAACGTCAAGAACAATTTCCGTCCTGACCTGGTTCTTGCCGCCGTCGGAGTGAGCGCTGCCCTGACCCTTGTCCTGTTCGGGTTGACTGTACTGCTGCAGCGCCTTGCGATGCCCTGGGAGCGGGCCGGCAAGGAAACCGCCGGGAAGGGAGCCTGGCGATGAGCCGGCTGGAACTGCGGTATGTGCGCAAGGCGTTCGGTGGGCTCGACGTGCTGGCCGATATTTCGCTTAGCGTCGGCGCTGGTGAATTCGTCTCGATCCTTGGACCCTCGGGCGCCGGCAAATCGACGCTCTTCCAGCTTCTGACCGGCGCCGAGCATGGCGAGGGCGAGATGTTGTTCGACGGCGCGCCGCTCGACGACCACGGCAGGCATTTCGCCTTCATGCCGCAGCGTGACGCGCTGATGCCGTGGCGGCGCATCCTCGACAACGCGACGCTCGGGCTCGAAGTCCAAGGCATGAGGAGACAGGCGGCGCGGGTGCGCGTTGCGCCGTTGTTTGCCGAATTCGGGCTTGCCGGCTTCGAGCGGCATTTTCCAGCGCAACTGTCCGGCGGTATGCGCCAGCGCGCGGCCTTGCTGCGCACGGTGGTGCAGCAACGCGACATGCTTTTGCTCGACGAGCCGTTCGGCGCGCTCGACGCGCTGACCCGCACGGCCATGCAGCGCTGGCTGGAACAGATGTGGCGGCATCATCGCTGGACGGCGCTCCTGATCACCCATGACGTGCGCGAAGCCGTGTTCCTGTCCGACCGCATCTATGTGCTGTCGGCGCGCCCGGCCCGCATCGTGCGTGAAATCAAGGTGCCGCTGCCGCGCCCGCGCAGCCTTGGCGGCGATGCCGCGCGCCAGGCAAGTGCGCTCGAGGCCGAGATTCTCGACATCATCCTCAACGCCACCCCATCCAAAGGACACGATCATGATTGACTTGACGCGCCGGCAGGCCTTGTTGCTGACCCTTGCCACAGGCCTTCCGCTCATTGCCGGATCGGGGCGAGCCCAAGCACAATCGGCACAAAAGGTCACCGTTGCCCTCGACTGGACGGTCAACACCAACCACATCGGACTGTTCGTCGCCCGCGACAAGGGCTTCTATCGCGAGGCCGGGCTCGAGGTCGACATCCTGCCTTACAGCGATACCGGTGCGGGCACGCTGGTTGCAAATCGCGTCGCCGATTTCGGCATCAACGGCACCATCAGCCTGTTCACCCAGAGAACCGCCGGAGCGGACCTGAAGGGCGTCTATGCGGTGGTGCAATCGGAAACCGGCCGCGTGGTCTTCAATGCGGCCCGCAGCGAGATAGTAAGCCCGAGAAACCTCGACGGCCTGACCTATGGCGGCTTCGGCAGCGCCTGGGAAAACGCCCTGATATCGACCATCATCCGCCATGATGGCGGCAAGGGCAATTTCGAGACGGTGACGCTCGGCACCTCAGCCTATGAGGCGCTGGCCAATGGTTCGGTCGATTTCACGCTCGAAGTCTCGACCTGGGAGGGTGTCGACGCCGAGCTCAAGGGCGTCAAACAACGCAGCTTCGTCTATGCCGATTACGGCGTGCCTGACGAGCACACGACACTGATCTCTTCGAGCGAAGCCTATCTCCAGGCAAACTCCAAGCCTGCGGCCGCCTTTGTCCAGGCGACGCGGCGCGGCTACCAGTTCGCGGTCGATCACCCCGAAGATGCGGCAGCCCTGCTGATCGCGGCCAACAAGGATGCGTTGACCAATCCGGCGCTGATCCACGCCTCGCTGAAGGCGCTGATCGACGGCCATTATCTGCGCAGCCAAAGCGGCGCCATCGGGACGATGGATCCAGCCAAGATGGAAGCGATCGGCGGCTATCTCTTCGCGTCCGGCATTTTGCGTGATGCCGACGGCAAGCTGGTTGCTCAACGCCCGGATTTCGGGAGCTATTTCCGCAACGACTATCTGAGCTAGTCTGGCAAAACCAAATGAAATGGGTCGCCAGTCTATTTCTGGACGACCGCGTGGAGCAGGGTCGTCTGGATGTGGCACCCTGGCTCCCCGACAGCCAGTTTAAACACCGATCTGATCTTGTTGATTAACTGCCCGGCAATGGTTGCGTGCAAAGGTCGCCTCGAGGGATCATCGGGGTGTTTGCATTGCTCATATCAAAAAGCGAGGCGCTTTCGCACGTCAGTGACGGCAGGATTTTGTCCGCAGCCCGAAAGCGCGAAATCCTGGTGGATTTGCGCGAAGGTTTCTTTCGGATCTGCGCGCTGGCCTTCGCGGGCATGTTCGTCTACCGCGGCGTATATCACCTGATGCTCGACCCGACCCGCATCAATGTGGCGCTGGTGGCAATTTCCGAGATCCTGACCTTTACCTGGCTGCTTCTGTCGCGGCGACCGCAGGTACGCGACTGGAACCCGCTGACGGTGGTTGTTTCGGTGGTCGCCAGCTTCGGTGTCGGCTTCATCGACCTGCAACCGGGCGTGGCCATCATCCCGGTCTATGCCGCTGCGCCGCTGCAAGTCCTGGCGTTGGGGTTCGTGATCTGGGGGAAGATATCGCTAGGGCGTTCTTTCGCCATTCTGCCAGGCAATCGCGGCGTGATGACCGACGGTGCCTACCGCCTGGTGCGGCACCCGATCTATGCCGGATACCTTGCCGGTCATGTCCTGTTCCTGCTGTCGGCCTTTTCCTTCTACAATCTTGCTGTCTACGCCGCGATCACCTTCTTCCAGGTTCATCGCATCCTGCGCGAAGAGGCGCTGTTAGCCGCCACGCCGGAATACCGGGACTATATGAAGCGCGCCCACTACAGGCTGTTCTACGGGATCGTCTGACAAGCGGGCCGGCGCAGAATCGTTCGGCCTGCAATCACGCTTGCACTCTCTCACTCCCGCATCCGGCCGCCGATAGACTCTGGCCACTTGCAATCATCGCGGCGGTCTTGCTGATCTTGCGAGAGGCCTATCCATGTCCAGCGCGGTGTGCGGCATGGAGCAGAGTAACGTCCGATCGCCAATGCCTTACGAATTGTTCGTGTAAAGAACAATTATTCAAACTTTAATATCATTTTGTTTCAGAAATTTTGTTGATGTACACCACGCCTCAGGTTCAGTATTCTCTCTCTGAAACTGAAATTCACCACCTCGCGTAGTTGATCTTGCAATCGGCCTCTCGCCAATTGCTTTAGCGCAACGACAACAGGAGAGTGTTATGGCTCACACCATCAAGACAGTCGCCAATATGTTGGCGGGTAGTGCGGTAATTTTAGCTCTTTCCCTGCCCGCCAATGCTGCGGGAATCGGCCTTGGCGTTGGTGCCTCGGTGGGTGGTAGCGGCGGCGTCAATGCCGGTGTCGGGGCTTCCGTTGGCGGCAGTGGCGGCATCAGTGCCGGAGTGGGCGCCTCGGTCGGCGGCAGCGGTGGTGTAAATGCCGGTGCCGGTGCCAATGTTGGCGGCTCGAGCGGTGTCAATGCTGGTCTCGGCGCTTCGGTCGGCGGCAGCAACGGCATCAATGCCGGCGCGGGCGCCAACATCGGAGGGTCTGGCGGCATTACGGCCGGCCTTGGCGCCAATGTAGGCGGGACGAGCGGCGTCGGCGTGGGTATTGGTGGCGGCATCAATCCAGGCAATCCGTCGAACCCGAGCAATCCGTCCAATCCGTCAAACCCCAGCAGGCCGAGCCTGCCGGGTGTCGTGGCCCAGATGTCGGATAGCAACGTGGCGCGAATGAAGAAGCGCTGCGTCGACGTGCTCAGCAGCGAAGGCGCCTACGACCGCGATCTACGGCAACTCTGCCTCCTGATCGCTCGTCGCTGATACTGGAGGGGCCGGGGATTGGAAGTGCCGAATCAGCCGTGAGGCTCGACCGCACTCTCCTGGCCTCCGGCCGGTAGGAAAGCCCGCCACGCTGGCGGGCTTTCTGCGTCCACAGGCGTGCCGGAATCAAATTCTGGTTGCCATCATCTGGATGGCCGCTTCTGTTGCCGGCAGACCTCTTCCGCACGCGATGCCCGCCACAATCGCGCGGAACGGTAGAGCCTTTGGAGCGCTCGTCTTTGAACATCGCTATGAGTCTTGGAACCATACCGATCATCATTGCGCTGCTTGGCGGCCTCAGCGGCCTCGGTGGCGGTCCGTTCTACGGCACCGGCTACTATGGCGGCGGCGGCCTTGGGCTCGTGCTGCTCATCGCCATCGTGCTTGTCGTGCTCGGGCGTATCTAGCCGGGTTATCGCAACTGATCGCAATCTCGTGAGCGCCCCCAATATCGGCGTGCACCGGATTGTGATGCAGGCAAGCCGGCTTGTGATCCTGCACTCTGCAAAACTTTCGTATGGTCATTGCGGTCCACACCCCCCCGTGGAAACAAGAGGAGAGGGTCCCACCCCTTGTCCTCCTCCAAGGCCCGCTCCGGTTCACCGTAGCGGGCTTTTGCTTGCTGGCGAGGGGAAACCGGCTCGCATCAAACCCTATGGGCAAGGCATCCAGAAGCTGACGCCAGTCGACTATTCCATGTCAGGTACGTCGCCGCTGACGAAGAGCGTGTTCGGCGGGCCGTATTCGCCCAGCGTCGGATCGGCCTCGCGGCTCCAGGCGATGACGCCGGCATGCTTTGCCGCTAGAGCCCTGGCGGTGCGTATGGCGCGGTCTTCGCTCTGCTGGTCGGCGGGTCCAAAGGCTGGGAACAACTCGCCATCCTCACCGCGATCGAACGCGACCACGACGATCAGCCTGGGATTTTTCTGGCCACTGGAATCGGACATCTTGCACCTTTGTCGCGGAACCTATCACATTGCGCGGGGTTGAAGGCCGCGAATCGATGAATGCCGACTTTGGGGAGTGGCATCGTGCAAGATCAGCGTTTCGATGAGCCGGTCAGGATTGCGCTCGGCCGATCGCGAAACTCGATCTTCAACGTGGAGCGGGTCGCTCAGGCTGCCGACATCCTGCTGAACCGCTGGCCGGTTGCAACCGGGCAAAAGCATATGGTTGCCCGTAAGGTCTGTCTGGCCGTGCTAGAGGGAAAGAAAGAAGTCTCGGCGGCAAGGGCGGCGTTCATCAACGCCGCTATCGAGGCGGACATTCTCGTTGAGCCGCGTGAGGTGTCGATCCCGTAGCCTGCCCGGTGAAATTGAATCAAGGATCGGCTCTATCCTCTTGGTTGATCTCGGTCTTTCACCGGCTTTTCCGGGCCATGGCAACCGGCCAGTTCGGCGCGCTCTGCGGACAATCCGAAATTCGGGGTTCATTGGGCCTGTTTCCGGCATCTGTTGACACGGCATTTCTATCCAGATATTGAACAGGACTATACAGGTTCACTGAACAGGTACCTATATGAAGCGGCGCGCGGTTCAACTGTCTCCCGGTACGGGCAAACCCGAGCAGATCGCCACCGTTCTCGAACATGAAATCCGCTCCGGTGTTCTCGGCTTCGGCGACCGCCTGCAAAGCGAGAATGAACTTGTCCAGCGCTTCTCCGTCAGTCGCAATACGGTCCGCAAGGGCCTCGAAGAACTGTCCAGCCGCGGGCTGATCACGACCAGGGTTGGTATTGGCTCGTTCGTCACCTTCGACGGCAAGCCGGTCGATGACTCCATCGGTTGGTCGCGCGCGCTGGCCGATGCCGGCGCCAATGCCGAGACGCGGACGCTGCGGCTGGAGGTCATCGAAGACCCCGATCTGGCTGCGCTGCTTGGTATCGAAAGCCCGTTCTTCATTGCCGTTGACCGGGTGCGCACCAACGCCAGCGACGGCCATGCGATCTCCATCGAGCGCAGCCGGCTGCCATTGTCCTCCGAGCTTGAGGACGTACCGTTGCGCGGACTGCGCGAGGGCTCGCTGCACCAGACGCTGCGCGCCGCCGGCCTCATTCCCGGCCATGGCGAGGAATGGGTCGAGATCGAGATGCTCAATGCCGAGGATGCGGCCATCCTCGGTTGCCCACAAGGCACGCCCTTCCTGCGCGGCCGCCGGCTGACGCGTGCGGCTGACGATCGGCCGATCGAGTATGTCACCAGCCTGCTCAACCCGGCACATTTTGCGCTGCATATGAGGTTCTGAGCGATGTCGGATGCAACCAGCAAGGCCATCGATCGCGCCATGGGCGCGCTTGTCGGCGGAGCGCTGGGAGATGCGCTCGGCATGCCGACGCAGCTTTTGTCGCCGGTTCGCATTGCCGAACTCCACGGCCATGTCGAGGATTTCATCGAGCCTTTCGCCGATCATCCGGTGTCGAAGGGACTGGCTGCCGGCACCATCACCGACGACACCGAACAGGCGCTGCTGCTCGGCCGCATCCTGGTCGAATCCGGCGACCGTTTCGACCACGCGCGCTGGGTCAATGCGCTGCTCGACTGGGAGCGCGAGGTCAAGGCGCGCGGCAGCTATGATCTCTTGGGGCCGTCGACCAAACGGGCCATCGACGCCATCAACAATGGCGTACCGGCCGAGGAAGCGGGACGCAGCGGCGACACCAATGGCGCGGCCATGCGCATCGGGCCTGTCGGCATCATGATGCCGCTCGAACCATTGGAGGCGTTCGTCGCCAAGGTGGCGGAGACCTGCCGGGCGACGCACAACACCTCGATCGCAATCGCTTCCGCTGCTGCCGTTGCCGCTGCCGTCAGCCGCGGCATCGCCGGCGGTGGCTGGCGCGATGCTTCCGCCAGCGCCGTCGCGGCGGCGAGGCGAGGGGCGACGCTTGGTCATTGGGTCACCGGCGGCGACATCGCCGCGCGTATCGTCTGGGCGCAGGACATCGTGCGCGGCAAGGCGATCAGGGATGCCATTCGGCTGATCACCGATCTGGTGGGTACCGGCGTCGCCAGCCAGGAATCCGTCCCGGCGGCCTTCGCCGTGCTGGAAGTCGCCCGTGGCGACCCATGGCAAGCAGCTATCATCAGCGCCAATATCGGCGGCGACACCGATACGATCGGCGCCATCGCCGCCGGCATGGCCGGCGCCTGCAGCGGTTTTTCCCGATTGCCGCAACAGCATATCGCCCGGCTTGTCGGCCTCGACATGTCAGAGGTTCGCGCGCTTGCCGCCGACCTCGTGGCAGCAAGGGTGGCGAAAATCGGTTCCGGCAAGGACGCGGCGGAATGAGCGGCCGTCTCGTCCATGTCGGCAGTGCCGTGGTCGACTATGTCTACCGCATCGACGCCCTGCCGGCGCCCGGCATGGAAAAGACGGCGTCGAGCTTCGCCCAGGTCGCCGGCGGCGGCTTCAACATGATGGTCGCGGCCAGCCGCACCGGCATGCAGGTGGTGTTCGGCGGCCAACTCGGCAGCGGACCCAATGGCGATTTCCTGCGTGCCGCTTTCGCCGCCGAGGGCATCGCGACGCTGACGCCGCCATCGCCATTGACGGACAGCGGCAACTGCGTCGCCATGATTTCGAGCGACGCCGAACGCACCTTCGTGTCGTGGCCAGGGGCGGAGAGCGTGCTCAGCCGCGACCTGATGGCGCCGGTCGCGGTGGCGCCGGGAGACTGGGTGTTCACCTCCGGCTACACGCTAAGCTATCCCAAGAGCCGCGATGCGCTCACCGATTGGATCGAGGCACTTCCGGCAGATATTCCCTTCGTCTTCGATCCGACGCCGGTCATCTCGGACATTCCGCGTCCCATCCTGTCGCGGGTGCTTGCCCGCACCACATGGCTGAGCTGTAACACGACGGAAGCCGCCGAGATTGCCGGCCCAGGCGATGTCGAGGGACTCGCGGCACGACTTCTCGCCGACCACTGCCCCAAGGCTGCTGGCGTGATCATTCGCGCTGGCGCGAAGGGTTGCCATATCAGGCTGGCCGACGGCACAGCGCAGACCATTGCCGGCTTCAACGTCAGCGCCATCGACACCAATGGCGCCGGCGACACCCATATCGGCGGTTTCGTCAGCGCGCTGGCGCACGGCATCCCGCCCTTCGAGGCAGCGCGCTATGCCAATGCTGCAGCGGCCATTTCGGTCACCCGCCATGGCGGCTCGTCGGCGCCGACGAACCGCGAAATCCAGACATTCCTGAGCCATGCCGCCGACCCATCGGGAGCAGGCCGGACACAGAAGGCCAATGCATAACAGCTGGAAAGCCTGACAAGCCCGGGAAGCGGGCAAACCCACAGAGAGGAACCAACCATGCGCATGCCTGACTTGACTGCTCTGCTGACGGCGACCGCCGTCTTTACCTCCGCACTCACGTTCGCCGCCAAGGCCGACGAAGTGCATGTGCTCAACTGGAAGGGCTACGGCGCCGACGAGCCGTGGGCCGTCGAGGCTTTCGAAAAGGCGACCGGCAACAAGGTCGTCAACGATTTCTTCAATTCCGAACAGGAAATGCTGACCAAGATCCGGACCAATCCCGGCCTCTACGACGTCGTCATGATCAACGCCGCCTTCAACGACCAGGCGATGGACGGCAAGCTGATCCAGCCGATCGACGTTTCCAAGCTGCCGAACTACGCCGACATCAGCAAGGACAAGGCGGGATCGCCGATGCTCGTCCACGACGGCAAGGTCTATGGCGTGCCGTGGGTATGGGGCCTGACGGCGCTCGCCATCAACGAAAAATCCTTCGACAAGCCGCCGACGAGCATCGCCGAGATGTGGGATGCCGCGCACAAGGGCCGTGTCGTCATTCGCGACGACGCCGTTGAAGCGGTGCAGTTCGGCGCCATCGCCACTGGCCAGAACATCAACGACATCAAGGATATGGATGCGGTCAAGACGAAGCTGACCTCGCTGATGCCGCAGATCAAGACCTTCTGGAGCTCGGAGAACGACTGGAACCAGATGGTCGCCTCCAACCAGATCGACATCGGCACCTACTGGAGCGGCTCGGCCGATCGCGCCAAGACGCATTTCAAGCTGCCGGTCTCGCTGGTCGTGCCGCAGGAAGGCGCCGTCGCCTGGCTCGACGCGTTTTCCATTCCGGTCGGCGCCAAGAACGTCGCCGGCGCCGAGGCCTTCATCAACTACATGATCGACCCGAAATTCTACGTCGAATGGGTCACCAAGGTCGGTGCTCCCGTCTCCGCCAACACCAAGGCGGTGGAAGCGCTGCCCGAGGATGCCTTCAACCGCAAGGTCATGGGTGATCCCGAAGTGGCCAAGCGCATCCAGTTCCAGGCGCCGATCACCGACGCCCAGCGCGAAGCCTATCTGGCGCTCTGGCAGCAGCTTAAGGTCGACGTGAAGTAAGATCACAGCCAGGCCAGCCGGCGGTTCGCGTCGGCTGGTTCTTCCAATACTGGGAGGAGGGTACCATGGCAGCTGCGACAGCGTCGCGAAGCGGGCTGAGATCGGCATTGCCGCTGCTGGCGCCAGCCTATCTCTGGCTGACGGTGGCGATCTTCCTGCCGCTATCCGCTATGGTCTTCTTCTCGTTCATGACCGAGCTGCCGCTGTCGGGAAAGCCGTGGGCGTTCACGCTTGGCAACTATGCCGCCTTCTTCTCGCAAAGCCTCTATCTGACGCTGCTGCTGGCCTCGCTGCGGCTTGGCCTCGAAGTGACGCTGTGGTGCGTCGTCATCGGCTATCCCGCGGCTTACGTGCTCGCCAAGGTGCTGAAGGGGCGCAGCCGCGAGGCGATCTTCCTGCTCGTCATCCTGCCGTTCTGGTCGAACGGGCTGGTGCGCATCTTTTCCTGGGCGATGGTTTTGCGCGAGGGCGGCATTCTCGACACCGCGCTCAACGCGGTGCTGCCGTTCAAGATCAACATCGACCTGATGTATTCCTATCCAGCCGTCATCATCGGGCTGGTGCACTCCTATGTGCCCTACATGGTGCTGACCTGTTATCTGACGCTGCAGGCGATCGACGACTCGCTGATCGAGGCCGGGCGCTCGCTTGGCGCATCGCGGTTGCAGGTGCTGAAGCGGGTGATCATCCCGCTGTCGATGCCCGGATTGGTCGCGGGTGCGGCGCTGATCTTCGTGCCGGTCGTCGGCTCGTTCATGGAACCGCGCATCCTCGGCGGCCGCACCGGCACCTTCTACGGCACGGTCATCGAGGACCAGTTCGTCGCCGTGTTCAACTGGCCGCTCGGTGCAGCGCTCTCCTTCATCCTGCTGGCGGTGGTGCTGGTCATCCTGGCGGTGGCGTCGCCGGTGCTGCGGAGGGCCGCGTGATGGTGACGACCCGCATCCTCGAATGGCTCGGCCGTCTCTACATCTTTATGCTGCTCGCCTTTCTTTATCTGCCGATCATCATCATGGCGCTGATGTCGTTCAATGTCTCGCCCTTCTACCAACTGCCGTTCGAATGGACGACCGAATGGTACGCCTCGCTGTGGCAGAACGACCAGCTGATCGCGGCCACCTGGAACAGCGTCGAGATCGCGGTCATCACCACGATCATCTGCGTGGTGCTCGGCTCGGCTGCATCATTGGCGCTCTATCGCTACGAATTTCGCGGCAAGAAGTTCCTGCAGGCGATGCTGTTTCCGCCGATCGCCATACCGTGGCTGATCACCGGCACGGCGATGCTGATTTTCTTCTTCGGTGTCGGCATCGGCCGCGGCCTGCATGCGATCCTGCTCGGCCATGTCGCGCTGGCGCTGCCCTATGTCATCGTCGTCGTCTCGGCCCGGCTGCAGACCTTCGCGCCGGAGCTGGAAGAGGCGGCGCGCTCGCTCGGCGCCAACCAGTGGCAGGTGACGAGGCGCGTTACGCTGCCCTGGATCATGCCCGGCGTCATCGCCGGCGGGCTGTTTGCGTTTGCCGTTTCGTTCGATCAGTTCGTCGTGTCCTATTTCCTGGCGACGCCGGGCCAGACGACGCTGCCGGTCGAAATCTACGCCGCGATCCGCAAGGGTTTTACGCCCGAGATCAACGCGGTCTCGACCATCATCATTGTCGTGTCGATGGCGCTGATGCTGCTGACAGCGCGGTTCTTCAAATTCGGCGGAGAGAAATAATGGCCGGCGTGCAGGTATCTGATGTCTCGCGCAGTTTCGGCGCGCACAAGGCACTGGACGATGTCTCTATCGATTTCGCCGATGGCGGCTTCTATGCGCTGCTCGGGCCATCGGGCAGCGGCAAGACCACGCTGCTCAGGCAGATCGCGGGGTTCGATTTTCCCGATTCCGGCCGCATCACCATCGGCGGCGAAAGCGTTGAGCGGGTGCCGGTCGAAAAGCGGCGCATCGGCATGGTGTTTCAGAACTATGCGCTGTTTCCCAATATGAGCGTCGCCGACAATGTCGCCTTCGGCCTGTCGGTGCGCGGCGAGGCCAGGGCGATCATCGCTACCGAGGTGCAGCGCGCGCTCGATCTGGTGCAACTCGGCAAGCTCGGTGGGCGGCGGCCGCATCAGCTGTCGGGCGGCCAGCGCCAGCGCGTGGCGCTCGCCCGCGCCATCGTCACCAAGCCGCGCGTGCTGCTGCTCGACGAGCCGCTCGGCGCGCTCGACAAGGCGCTGCGCGTCGATATGCAGATCGAGCTCAAGCGCATCCAGCGCGAGATCGGCATCACCACCATTTTCGTTACCCATGACCAGGAAGAAGCGCTGACGATGAGCGACCGCATCGGCATATTGCGCGACGGCAGGCTGGTGCAGGAAGGACCACCGGAGGAGATCTACGACCGGCCGAAGAGCGAATTCGCCGCCACCTTCCTCGGCGACGCCAACATTTTTCGCGGCGATACGACGGGCGATGGCATCCGGCTGCCGGACGGCACGGCGATTGCCGCCGGCGCGGGTGCTCGCCTTGCTGCTGGTGCCAAGGCGAGTTGTGCGGTGCGGCCCGAACGCATCCGTATTGCTATTGATGGCGGGGCTTCGGATGGCAACGCCAACATGCTCAAGGGGCAGGTCTCCAAGCGCATTTTCGCCGGCAACAACAGCACATACTTTGTCGAGCACGCTGGTCAGACGTTGAAGGTCATCGTGCAGAACACCGGTGCCGAAAGACTGGCCGAGGGTCAGGAGGTAATGCTCAGTTGGTCGCCGAAAAGCACCGTGCTGATTGCGGCAAACTAGTCGACGCGGTTCGATAGCAGGGACTGTTGGCGTTCCTTCGCACCCCCCTCTGTCCTGCCGGACATCTCCCCCGCAAGGGGGGAGATTGGCGGTTTGAGCGTCACTGCCCTTTTTGCAACGTCGAAAATTTGCGAAAGCAGGTATGACGGCTAATCTCCCCCCTTGCGGGGGAGATGCCCGGCAGGGCAGAGGGGGGTGCTGTCCCTCCATCGGGCTAGATAGGGCCGGGAGCACATCTATGACGCTGGAATTGACGGCTAAGGACCGATCCATGCTCGACGGCGAGCAGGGCCCGTCCGCCGCCGCTGCCATGAAAATCCTCGTCGCATTTTCCAATGCGGTTGGGGCGCGCGGTCTGCTCGACATCACTGGCGCCCATATCGATGGCTGTCTCTACCACGGCAAGGCAGGGCTCGATTTCGTCGAGCGGCTGGTCGAAGGCGGTGGCCGGGTCCAGGTGCCGACGACATTGAATGTCGGCTCATTCGACCTCATCCATCCCGGCATGGTGAAGATGCCGGCAGCGGAAGAGGTGCCGGCGCGGCGGCTGATGAAGGCGCATCTGGAGCTCGGCTGCCAGGCGACCTTCACCTGCGCACCTTACCAGACGCGGTTCAGGCCGGAGTTCGGCGAGCAGATCGCCTGGGGCGAATCCAACGCCATCGTCTTTGCCAATTCGGTGATCGGCGCGCGCACCAACCGCTATGGCGATTTCATCGATCTGTGCTGCGCCATGACCGGCCGCGCGCCGGCCTGGGGTCTGCATCTGAGCGAGAACCGGCGCGGCCGGATCCTATTTGAGCTGGATGTTCCGGACGGCGAGCCGAGCGACAGCCTTTTCGTCGGCGTCGGGCTATTCATCGGGCAAGCGAGCGGCGACCGCGTTCCGGTGATTGCCGGTCTGCCGCAGCCGCGCGATGAGGACCAGCTAAAGGCGCTGGGCGCGGCGGCTGCAACGACGGGTGCTGTGGCGCTGTTCCATGCGGTCGGCATCACGCCGGAAGCGATGACGCTCGATGAGGCGTTCCAGGGTCATGCGCCTGACGAAACGATCCGCATCACCCGCGCCGATATCGACCATGCGCTGGCCAGGCTATCGAGCGTACGGGATGGCGCGCCGGTGGCGGCCGTGTCGCTCGGCACGCCGCATTTTTCGTATGAGGAGTGGATGCGACTGTTGCCGTTGCTGCGCGAGGCAGCACCCGGAAGGCGCATCCCGATCTACGTCAACACGGGCCGTGCGACCTTGGCGCGACTGCAGGAGGAGGGCGCGCTGGCGGGGATGGAGGCGTTTGGTCTGGTCCCGGTCGCCGACACCTGCACCTATGTCACATCGATCCTGGAACGCCTCGACGGCGTCGTGATGACCAATTCCGGCAAATGGGCGCATTATGCACCGGGCAATATCGGCGTGTCCGTCGCCTTTGCCGAGATGGAGGATTGCATCCGCTCCGCTGCCGTCGGGCATGTCGTGCGGAGCGCCTCATGACGCGACCGGTGGCACGAACCGGCACCTTCCAGTTGGCCGGCGAAGCCAAGGGCCAGGCGCTGGTGTTCTCGCAACCCCTCAGCTTCTGGGGCGGTATCGATGCCGAGACCGGCGACATAACAGACCATTCGCATCCCGGCCTCGGCCAAAATGTCGCCGGCAGGATTTTGGTCATGCCGAGCGGGCGCGGCTCATCGTCTTCATCCTCGGTGCTGGCCGAGGCGATCCGCAGAGGCACGGCGCCGGCCGGTCTTCTTCTGGAGCGGCCGGACCCGATCCTGGCGGTGGGCGCCATCGTTGCCGAGTTTCTTTATGACATCCGCATGCCGCTGGTGGTGTGCGATATTTCGAACCTTGTCTCCGGTGATCAAATTGATATCGGCATCGGCAAAGACGGCGGGCCGATCATCAGAGTTCACCCCGCCATCAATCCGGCAGAGCCACGCCGCCAATAGGCAGCCGCCAGCGTCTGATCGCGACCAAGTCCCAGCGTGTCGCGCCAATATTCGCGCACGATCTTGGCGGCAGCGGCTTCCGCCGCGAACCAGCCGAAGGCCGAACCGTCCTGCGGCCACGCCACCGAGCGGACAGCCTCGGCCAGCCGTCTGTCCTCGCCCGCCGCCACGCCATCCCGTGTCAGCCAATGCACTTCGATGCGGGTGGGGTTGGCGATCTTCTGCCGTTCACCGTCATTGGCGATCTCGACGAAGGCAACGCCTTTTGTCTCGGCCGGCAGCGTCTCCAGCAGCCGCGCCAGCGCCGGCAGGCCGGTTTCATCGGCACCCAAGACATACCATTCTGCCTGCCGCACCGGACGGCCGACCGGTCCCATGATGCCGACCTTCATGCCGGGCGCTGCCTGCATGGCCCAGGTGGAGCCGACGCTCTCGCCGGTATGAATCAGGAAGTCGACATCGATGATGCCCTTTTCCACGTCGAGCGCGCGGATGGTGTAGACGCGCGCCACCGGGCGCCGGTCATCGGCGGGCCAGACCGGCAAGCCATTGCCGCCGAGCACCGGCCACAGCGGATCGGGCACCTCCCTGGTCGGAAACAGCATGCGGATATGCATGCCGCCGAATTTGGCGAAACGGCTGAGATCCTCGCCGGCCAGCCGGATGCGGCGCATATGCGGGGTGAGGTCGCGAATATCCGTCACCACCATCTCGCGGAACTGAGCGAGGCTGGTTTCGCCTGAGAGATCGCCGGTCCAGACGATCTCGGGATTTTCCTCCTTGGCGTAGACCTGTACGGCCGTGGCCAGCAGGTCCTTGATACGGGCCAGCCCGTCGCGGTCGGCGGCATTGGCCCGCATCACCAGCCGTTCCATGTCGAAAGAGGCGCCACCGAAGGCAAAGCGGAAATCGATGCGCTGTCCCTGATGCGAAGCATCGGCCTCGAAGCTCTGCAGTCTGTCGCTGATGCTGTCCATGTAATCGGGCAGATGTCGCAGGTTGAGCTGTGCCTCACAGGCCAGTTCACGCACCGATGCTTGGCTCATTGTCAGCCTCCGATCCTGCCGGTGAGCGCCACCTTGAAGGTGCGGCCCTTGCCCTGTTCGGTTGCCGCCGAGGTCGACCATGCGCTTTGCGGGTCGGTGTAGGCGGTGTTGAAGATGTTATCGACGCCGAAGTCGAGCTTGAGGTTGTCATTGACGCGCCAGTTGGCGAAGACGTTGACCAGATCGAAACCGTCATCGACGACCGGCACGGCGTTGGGATTGGTGCGGCTGGTGCGGGTGATCTTGCCGACGCTGAGATATTGCGCGCCGACGGTGAGCTGGTCCTCCAGCATGCGGAAGCCGATGGTGGCCGAGAAGCGGTCGAGCGGCGTGTTGTTCAGCGCCTGGCCGGAATAGACGCCGCTGACGACCTTGGCGTCGATCAACGCGCCGGCAAGGTTCACAAAACCCCAGTTGTAGTCATAAACCATCTCGGCCTCGATGCCCTTCAGCCGGGCGTCGCCGATGTTGATCGCGGTGCGCGGCAGGACGGTCAGGTCGACGTCGATGTAATCCTCGACGGCAGTGTGGAAGACGTTGAGCTTGGCGCGCAACCGGTCGCCCGCCGTCAGAACATCGTCATACTTGACGTTGATGCCGGCCTCCCAGTTCTTCGCCGTCTCGGGCTGCAGCAGAAGATTGGGCCGGTATGTATCGCCGCCGCCATGCGCGCCGCCGCCGCGGAAGACATCCTGCAGGCCCGGCGCCCGATAGCCTTCGGAATAGGTGCCATAGAGCTGGAAGCCATCGAATGGCGTGACGCCGACGGTGAGGCGCGGCGACCAACGATCGCCGGAGATCGAGGCTTCCTGCGGCGACGGGATGCGCGTTTCGCCATCGAGCTGGTAGCCGTCATACCGCATCGCAGTGATGACCTGCAGCCAGTCCTCGTAATCGCCCTGCCACTGCAGGAAGCCGCCATAGCCCTGCTGTTCGCCAGCGCCGAAATGCGCCGCTTCCGAGGAGGCCTCGAGATAGTAGTAATCGAGTCCGTAGGTCAGCGTATGTGCTAGTCCCCAGGCGTCGAAACGTGAGGAGTTCTTCACGTTGAAGCCGGATGTGGCGACATCGTAAAAACGGAAATTGCCGATCCCTGAGGCAGGCGCGACCTGCGTCTGCTCGGTGCGGGTGCGGTTGTGGTAGGCATTGGCGCTGAAGTCGATCAGCTCGTTGTCGTCTGGCTTCCAGGTGTAGGCGGCGGTGTAGGTCTGGTTGGTGGTGTTGGTGTCGTAGCGGCTCAGCGTCGGCGAGGTCGAGCCGCTGGATCCGGTGATCTGGTCGTTGTAGCGCTGCAGGATGGCGCCGAGCTTCAGCTCATGGTCATCGGCCGGCCGCAGCGTCGTCTTCAGATAGCCGCTGGTCACCCGCTCGCCGGTCCATGGCACGGTCTCGCCATTGCCGTCGGTGTAGCTGTCGCGGTCGCGGTAGATGAGGTTGCCGATGATGTCGGCATCGTCGCTGAAGCGGTAGGCACCGGTGGTGCTGGTGGTGAAGCCGTCGCCATTGTCCTCGTAGCCGAGCTTCTCGCTCAGCGCCCAGCGCTCGTCCTTCTTGAGGAAATCGCCGGCGTCCTTGGTCTCGAAGGAGACGACGCCGCCGATGCCGCCTGACCCATAGGCATTCGACACCGGGCCACGAATGACGGTGGCTTCCTTGATCAGGTCCGGTTCGACATAGAACGAGCCAGAGCCATGACCGACGCGCCAATAGTCCTGACGGGCGCCGTCGAGCGTCACGACGACGCGGCCATATTGCTCCAGGCCGCGAATGTTGATGGCGGTTGCGGGATCGTCGCCATTCATCGAGGCAGCGACGCCGGGCGTGGTGCGGAAGATGTCGGCCGCTGTGTCGGGCTGAATGCGGTCGAGTTCGTCCTGATCGACGGCGCTGATGGCGGCCATCGATTCGATCACCGCCGTTTTGATCATCGTCGCCGAGATGGTGATCACGTCGAGCATCGTCGCCGGCTGATTCTGCGCGGCACTGGCCGGCGCCAGGCGGCCGGCCTTGGCGGCGGCCTTTTTCTCCTGGTCCTGTTCCTGCGCGCTGGCAAGAGGCACGGCGCAGAGGCCGAGCACGAAGGCGAGCGCGGTGCTCGCCATCAAGGTCGTGTTTGTTGTCGTTGTCATCGTCATGCAGCCCCCAAGCAAAAGCAAAACTGCTGGCGGTGGCTGAAGGGCCTTGGCTGGCATGATCGAGAATCCCTCGACCAGGCGGGCCGGGGCAGGGGTCACATATTAAAACATGATGACACAAGTCAACTTTAAATTTATAGCCGACCATCATCGAGAAGCATCTGGCACGGGAACAGCGGCATGGTCGGCAGTTTAGGCGAAGGCAAGACGACCCACTGGTCGCAACCTGGCAGGATCGCGGCGGTGCTGCTTCTGGCGCTGTCGGTGCTGGCGCCTTCCTGTGGTTTCCAGGCGCTGGCCGCCGAGGGCGTTGTCGACGCGCTGGGGCGAACCGTCGTGCCGGGCGCGGCGACCCGAATCGTGACGCTCGGCTCCGACGTCACCGAGATCGTCCACGCGCTGGGCGCCGGCGAGCGGATCATCTCCGTCGATCGCGGCAGCAAATATCCGCCTGAAGTCGCGCAAAAACCCAATGTCGGCTACCGCCGCCAGCTTTCGGTCGAGGGGCTGGCCAGCCTGCGTCCCGACCTGATCCTGGCGGCCGAGGACAGCGGACCGCCGGAGGCGGTCGAGGTGCTAAAATCACTGGCGATCCCGATCGTCTTCGTCCCGCAGGACAACAGCCCGCAAGGCATCGAGCGGAAGATCACCCTGATCGCCGCCAGCCTTAGGCTCGAGGACAAGGGCAAGGTGGTTTCCGCCGAGGTGCTCACCGCCTTTCAGACGGCAGCCGATCTGGCAGCAAAAATCCCGCCGGAGCGGCGCAAGAAGGTGGTGTTCTTCCATGGCCTCGTGAAGCTGAGCGCTGCCGGCGCCGGCACCTCTGCCGACGCCATCATTCGCTATGCCGGCGGCCTCAACCCGATGGATGTCGTGCATGGCTACAGGGCGGCATCGGAGGAAAAGCTGATCGAGATGGCGCCTGACGTCATCCTGATGATGAGCGACGGCAAGAGCGGGCCGACGCCCGAGCAGGTGTTCGGCAACCGCGCGCTGGCGGCAACGCCGGCGGCGGCCAACAAGGCGCTGGTCGTGCTTGACGGCGCCTACATGATCGGCTTCGGGCCGCGCACATCAGATGCGATCCGTCTGGCGAAGGCGCTTTATCCGGAAGGGGAATGACGCCGTAAAATCGCAAGGCGGTTCGGCTGGGCAGTACCAATTCGTCGGCGAACCAGTTGAGCTTGATAAATCCTGTCCGTCCGGATTTCTCCGGATCGGCTTCCGCCCGAACAAACTTGGCGGCTCGGCCTGAAACATTGGCACGATATTCTAAGCCGCGCGGTTGACCGCGAATGCGCTATCCAGCCTATAATTATACTAAATTCATAGACTAACTGCGGACGTTCAGGGCGCTCGCACCTTGGCCTGTGAAAATGGTTGCACAAGGGAGCGCATCGATGCCGAAGACAGAGTCCAATCCGATCGACCTCGGCACCAGGGCGGCCGATTTCCTGTTGCCCGACGCGCAAGGCGTGCTGCACCGCCTCGCCGATTTCGACGCCAAGCCGGCCCTGCTCGTCGCCTTCATTTCCAACCGTTGCCCGTTCGTCGTGCTGATCCGCGAGCAGCTTGCCGCTTTCGCCAGGGATTATGCGGGCAAGGGGCTGCAAGTGGTGGCGATCAACGCCAACGACCACGAAGCGCATCCGGAAGAAACGCTTACCCGTATCGGCGAAGAGGCCGAAAAATTTGGCTATTCCTTCCCCTATCTCAAGGATGCGTCGCAGCAGACGGCGAAAGCCTATGGCGCGGCCTGCACGCCCGACTTCTTCCTGTTTGATACCGACCGGCGGCTCGCCTATCACGGCCAGTTCGACGAGGCGCGGCCGGGCAACGGCAAGCCGGTGACGGGTGCCGATCTGCGAGCGGCGGTCGACACGGTGTTGGAGGGCGGCAGGCCCATTGCCAGCCAAGTGCCGTCGATCGGCTGCAACATCAAATGGAGTGCCGGCAACGAGCCGGTCTGGTCTTCCAGCGCGGCGCGCGCGGCCTAGCGCCGGCCTCGACGCATTCGCCAGGTGTCCATGCACAAGCCGCAAAAATCCGCTTCCGACAGCTTGCTGCTCCAGGCAGACGTGCTGGTGCTGGGCGGCGGCCCGTCGGCCGCCTGGGCGGCAGTCGCGGCGGCCGAGGGCGGCGCCAAGGTGGTGCTGGCCGACAAGGGCTATCTCGGCACCAGCGGCGCCACCGCGCCGTCCAACACCGGCACCTGGTGCGTGCCGCCGGGTGACAACAGGCACGCCGTGGTCGAACGACGCTGGCAGCGCACCGGCGAACTCGCCGACCCGCGCTGGATGCTGCGCTGCGTCGACACCGCCTACCGCAACCTGCTCAGGCTGTCCGAATGGGGCTATCCCTTTCCGAGCGAGGATGACGGACGGCTCTACATCGCCAATCTGCGCGGCCCGGACTACATGCGCTTCATGCGCCGCCGGGTGCTTTTGGCCGGCGTCACCGTGCTCGACCATCATCCGGCGCTCGAACTTCTGTCCGACGGCGATGCCATTGTCGGCGCCGCCGGTGTTGCGAGACAGATCGGCCAGGACTGGCGCGTCGACGCCAACGCCGTGGTGCTGGCGACCGGCGGCTGCGCCTTTCGCGAACGCATCCTCGGCGCCACCGGGCTGACTGGCGACGGCTATCTGATGGCGGCCGAAGCCGGCGCCAGCCTGTCGGGCATGGAGTTCACCGGCAAATACACGCTGGCGCCCTATGGCTCATCGCTGAACAAGGGCCTGCCGTTCCGCTGGGCCTCGTTCCATCGCGAAGATGGCTCGCCGATCGTCGGACCGACCGGCGAGCCGTTGCGTAACGGCATCGGCGACCGCGAGGAGGAAGTGGCGCGCGCGCTGATCGACGGCCCGGTCTATGCGCGGCTCGATCAGGCCGAACCGGCGCTGCAAGGCTGGCTGCGCCAGGGCCAGCCGAATTGCTTCGTGCCCTATGACCGCGTCGGCATCGACCCGTTCAGCGAGTTGTTCCGCATCACCTTGCGCGCCGAAGGCACGGTGCGCGGCACCGGCGGCATCGACATCGTCTCCGACGATTGCGCCACCGGCGTGCCCGGCCTCTACGTCGCCGGTGATGCCGCCAGCCGCGAGATGATGACCGGGGCCGTGTCGGGCGGCGGCGCCGTCAATTCATCCTGGGCGCTGGCCAGCGGCTGGTGGGCCGGCAAGGGCGCCTCGACCCATGCCAAGCGCCGCACCGGCAAGGCGTTCCGCAGTGCGGTGCAGTCGCTCGGCCAAGCCGGGTTGCGTCCGGCATCGTCGGCGAGTGCCGACATCTCGGCGAGCGAAGTTATCGAGGTGGTGCGTAGCGAAGTGACGCCGCTCGGCAAGAATTTCTTCCGCACCGGCGAGGGCCTGGAGAAAAGCGGCGAGCGGCTGGAGAGTGTCTGGCGCGACGTGCGCGACCATCTGCAAGGCGAGGGGCTGGATCGGGTCCGCACGCGCGAGGCGGCATCGATCGCCGCTGCCGGGCGCTGGTCCGTGGCCGCAGCGCTGCACCGCACCGAGAGCCGCGGCATGCATCGCCGCACCGACCTACCGGGCAAGAGCCCGGCCTTCGCGCACCGGCTGGTCATCACCGGTGTGGATGAGTTCCGCATCGCAGGTGCGCCTGAGCGGCTGGCGGAGCTGGCGTCATGATCGAGATCGTCTCGGCCACGCGCTGCGTCGAATGCGACATCTGCGTCAAGGTGTGCCCGGCCAACGTCTTCGACGCGACCGACAATGGCGTGCCGGTGATCGCTCGCCAGGAGGACTGCCAGACCTGCTTTCTCTGCGAGATCTACTGCCCGACCGACGCGCTTTATGTGGCCGAGTTCGCCGAAGGGCCGACCGGCATCACGGAAGCTCAGGCCGACGCCCGACGGCTGTTCGGCTCCTATGCCCGCGCGCTTGGCTGGAAGCGCGGCAAGGCGGGCGGCTCGGAATTCGACCCGACGCACCGCATCCGCGTGGCGCAGTGAACCGATCGGAGACAGATATGGATCGCCCGAACATGGACCGGATCGTCGTCAGCGACATCAGCAAGACGTTCCAGCTCAAGCCGGGGCAGTTCGTCACCGTCGATGGCGAGGCGACCGACCGCGTCACCGTGCTCGACGGCGTTGATCTCTCGATCCGCAAAGGCGAGTTCATCACGCTGGTCGGCCCGAGCGGCTCGGGCAAGTCGGTGCTGCTCGATATCATTGGCGGGCTGACGCAGGCGACCGGCGGCAATGTCCAGCTCGACGGCAGGCGCATCACCAGGCCCGATCCAAAGACCGGCTATGTCTTCCAGCAATATGCGTTGTTTCCCTGGCGCACGGCGCTCGCCAACATCGAATATGCGCTGGAAGTGCGCTGCGTGGCCAAGGCCGAGCGTACCGCCACAGCCCGCCATCTGTTGGCGCTGTTCGGCCTTGCTGGTTTCGAGGACCGTTTTCCCAACCAGCTGTCCGGCGGCATGCAGCAGCGTGTGGCAATCGCGCGTGCGCTGGCCAGCAACCCGGAAGTGCTGCTGATGGATGAGCCGTTCGCGGCGCTCGACCAGCAGACGCGTGAACTGCTGCAAGGCGAGCTGCTGCGGATCTGGGGCAAGATCAACACGACTGTCATTTTCGTCACCCACTCGATCGACGAGGCGATCTTCCTCGCCGATCGCGTGGTGGTGATGACGGCGCGGCCGGGCGCGGTGAAGGAGATCATCGATATCGACCTGCCACGGCCGCGCGACGGCGACATCCGCGCCAGCGCCGAATTCAACGCCTATCGCGCCCGCGTCTGGGACGTGCTGCGCGACGAGGTCAACAAGGCGCAGAAGGACTGGACCCTGTCACCAGCCTTCAGTCACTGAGGAGCTGGACCAATGGCCTATCTGACCGAGAAGTTTGGCTCCGCTGGAGCGCTCCACCTGTTTGCCGGCGCTGGCGAAACGGTCGCCGTCGCTAGGGTCCCGGCCATCAAGGCCAGCGCCAAGAACCGGAGCAAGAAAGCGAGCCACGGCACGTTCCTCTATGGCTTGCCGCTGCTCGGCCTGTTCTTCCTGCTGTGGGAGATCGCGCCCCGGCTCGGCTGGCTGAACCGGATCTTCTTTCCGCCGCTGAGCGAGGTGCTGGTCGCCTGGTGGGCGCTGCTCGCCTCGGGCGTGCTGATCGAGCATATCGGCATAAGCCTGCAGCGCGCTGCGATCGGCTTCGCACTCGGCGTGGTGGTGGCCATCCCGCTCGGTCTGTTGATGGGGCGCTATTGGCTGTTCGAGAAGGTTTCCGACCTTCTGGTGCAGACGCTGCGCAACACATCGCAATTCGCACTGCTGCCGGTGTTCATCCTTTTGCTCGGCATTGGTGAGGAATCGAAGGTGGCGATCACCTTCTACTCCTCGGTTTTCTTTCTCCTCGTCAACACGATCAGCGGCGTCAAGTCGGTGGATCCGCTGCTGATCAAGGCGGCGCGCTCGATGGGCACGTCCGACTTCGATCTGTTCCGGAAAGTCATCCTGCCGGCCAGCATTCCCTCGATCGTCGCCGGCGCGCGGCTGGCGGTGAAATCCTCGCTGTTCGCGGTCATTGGCGCCGAGATGCTGGCGGCCAAATCCGGCCTCGGTTTCCTCATCCAGAACTCGCAGCTGATGATGGAAACGGCCGACATGTATGCCGGCATCCTGACGCTGACCGTCATCGGCCTGACCGTCAACTACCTGCTTGTCTGGTTCGAGCGCTGGGCGACAGCCTGGAAAGGCCAGTCCGAGACCTCGCTCATCTGAGCCGTCCATTCATTCCAATCAGGAAGGATTTTCCCATGCCCAGCATTCCATTCGATGCACTTCGCCGACTGCTCCTGAAGGGCGCCATTGCCGTCGTCATCGGCCTTGGCGGCATGCCTGCCTTCGCCCAGGACAAGCCGGAAATCATCCGCATCGGCAGTACCGCGCCGGGGCATCTCAAATTCATCCTCGCCCAGAAGGACGGCTGGTGGGAGAAGGAATTCGCCAAGGACGGCATCAAGGTCGAACTGGTGACTTTCAATGGCGGTTCGGAGGCGACGACAGCGTTGGCCACCGGCGCGATCGAATTCACCTATACCGGCAACAATCCAGCGCTGCGGGTTGCTGCGTCCGGCGCCGACGTCAAGCTGATCGGCCTGTCGAGCTATGTGAAGGCCGGCGGTTCCTACATCGTCGTCAAGACCGACTCGCCGCTGAGGACACTGCAGGATCTCAAGGGTAAGAAGGTCGCCTATTTGACCGGCACGGTGCGGCATTCGAATTTCAGCAAGGCGCTGAACAGCGTCGGCCTGACCACCAATGATGTCGAAGGTCTGAACCTGCCTTTCGAGGCATCCGGCCCGGCGCTGCTGCGCGGCGATATCGACGCCATTGTCGAGACCGATTCGACGGCGGCCAAGCTGGTCGACACCGGCGAGGCGCGCGTCCTGTTCGACACCAGCACCCATCCGGAATGGAACGTGCCCAACGTCATCTCGGTCAACGGCGCCTTCGCGGCGAAATATCCCGATCTGGTCAAGCGGCTGCTGAAGGTCGATATCGAGATTTCGCGCTGGGCCGACGCCCATCCGGACCAGACGATCAAGACCTTTGTCGAGGCGACCAAGTCGTCGGAAAAATCCGTCCGCAAGACCTATGCCGACGGGGTGTTCCATCAGGATCCGAAACTCACGGACGACGCGATCGCCGCCTTGCAGGGCGAGGAGAAATTCATGGCCAGCGCCGGGCTCCTGAAGGGCTCGATCGACTATGGCAAATGGGTCGACAAGAGCTTTGTCGATGGCGCCGCGGCTGAAGTCGCTGCCGTCCAATAGGCCCGGAAAGATCGAGCGGGCGGCGCTTTGCGGCGCCGCCTCGTACAGGTCAAATCTCCGGAATGTTCTCCTTGAAGACCACCTGCAGCCTTGGCTGGTGCAATTCGTAGGGCAGCCCCCGGACCGCATGGATCAGGGTGTTGAGCGCTTCGCGGGCCTCGACGCGCGGGTTCTGGTCGATCACCGCGTCGAGCGTGCCGTCGAGCAGAAGGTCCTTGGTGCCGTCCGTCACTTCGTGGCCGAGGAAGACCATGGATTGGGCGCGGCCGCGCTCCTTGAGCGCGCGGGCGATGCCGGTGTTGCCGGCGCCGACATTGTAGATCGCGGCAAGGTCGGGGTGCCGCTCCAGCAGGGCCGATGCCTCCGAATAGGCCTTCTCGCGGTCGTCGAGCATTTCGCGCATCTCGACGATCTGCAGATTGGGTGATTCCTCGGTCAATACGTGGCGGAACCCCATCTCGCGTTCCTCGTGGCCGCGATAAGACAGCGAGCCGGCGAACAGCGCCACCTTGCCCGGACGCCCCGATCCCATGAAGCGGTTGAGCAGATAGCCGGCCAGCCGCCCGGCGGCGCGGTTGTCGATGCCGATATAGGCGACCCTGGGTACATGCAGGATGTCGGAGGCGATGGTCACCACCTTGATGTCGTTGGCCGACAGGGAGCGGATTGCTTCGCGCACCGTCGGATGGTCGAGCGCGATGACGCCGACGCCTTGCGTCTGTCCGCGCAGATCCTGCAACAGGCGAGCAAGCCGGTCAGGATTGAAGCCCTCGATGGTGGCGATATGGACATCGAGGTCGGGCCGCGCCAGAGCCTGTGCCTCGATCTGGCGGTGCAGCATCTTGATGAAGGAATTGGTGCCGGCCGGCAGGGCGAAGTCGAGCCGGATGACCTCGCCGGGCGAGGGTCGTGGCGGCGCGCCGTTCGGGCCTTCGGCGATGTAGCCGAGGCGCTGCGCCATTTCGAGCACGATTTCCCGTGTGCGCGCCCGTACGCCGGGTCGGTTGTTGAGCACGCGGTCGACGGTGGCGGCCGAGACGCCGGCCTCCCGGGCTATGTCAGTCAGGGTGGAACGCACCGTCTTTCATCTCCTGCATGCGTCAGATCGGCTGGTGACGGCTTCCCCGCCATCGGCGATTCTGATGGGAAATGATGTATCCGCCCTTGGCCGATGTGCAAGCCGCCGCGCTAAATCAAATCGTCCGGCAGGGCTGCGCAGGGCCGGTAAGGGCCGGGTGCCCTCAAATTGAGGCATTCGGCGTGACGCATGGATCCCGTTTTTGTGCATTTCCTTGCCTTGTTGCAACGTTATGAGGTGTTTTGATTATTTATGATGTTGACAGCCTTGCCATGCTGCCGTCAATATCCCTCATAAGGGCCGTGGAGGAAACGTGGCCCTGAGGGAGGAGTTTCAATGTCTGACTTGATCCGCATCTCGCGGCGCCGGCTGCTGGCATCCGGAGGAAAGGCGGCTGTGATCATGGCCGCCGCTGGTATCGCACCCCAATTCATTCGTCCCGGACGTGCCTATGCGGCCGACGCGCTGGCGCCCGGCATGATCGGCGGCCCGACGGGCTTCGAAGGGGCCGAGCGCTACCAGTATGGCGCCGATACGCCGGAAGGCCGCGCCATCGAGGCGGCCAAGGCGCTGAAGGGCGCCGGCAAGGCGCCGGCCAAGATCGTGCTCGGCCTGTCCGACGGCTCGATCGGCCAGCTCACGCAGCCGTTCCCGGCCGGTGCGCCGTCGATCAAGGAGCTGTGGGAAAAGGAAACCGGCATCGCGATCGAAATCGTCGGTTTGCCGAACGGCCAGGAATTCACCAAGACGATGCAGGACATCTCCACCAAGGGTGGGGCCTACGACATCTACTCGACCGAATGGAACCGTCTTGGCGACCTCGCCGAAACCGGCGGCATCGCCAAGCTCGACGACTTTGTCGCGCAGCATAAGCCTGAATGGGACGATCCGGTCAGCGGCTATGTCAACGGCGCCAAGGGCGTGTCGCTGCTCAACAAATACCGCGGCTCGAACTATGGCGTGTCGCTGGACGGCGACTTCCAGACTTGGGTCTACCGCGCCGACCTGTTCGGCGACGAAGCCGAGAAGAAGGCCTTCAAGGACAAATACGGCTACGATCTGGCGCCGCCGAAGACCTGGAAGCAGCATGGCGACATAGCCGCCTTCTTCCAGCGACCGGACAAGGGCCTGTTCGGCTCGACCGACCTGCGTAACCAGGGCTGGGGCTACACGAACTGGTACCAGCGCTATGTCTCGATGGCTTCGCCCAACCAGTTCCTGTTTGGCGATGACGGCAAGCCGATGATCAATTCCGAGCAAGGCATTGCCGCCACCAATGAATATGTCGCTTCGCTCGCGCATCATTCGCCGGATGCGATCTCCTGGGGTTGGCCGGAGCAATACGGCAACTTCGCCAAGGGTGGTGCGGCGATGACCTGCGCCTTCTCCAACTTGCCGAAATTCCTCGACAATGCCGGCAACAAGGATTCAGCCGTCACCGGCAAGATCGGCTCGATGCTGCCGCCCGGCCGCGAGATCGGCGGCAAGCTGATCAGCCGTTCCGTGTTGTGGTTCTCGCTGACCGGCATGGTCTCGTCGCAGTCGAAAAACCAGGAGGTCGCCTATCTCCTGCTGCAATGGCTGGGCTCGGCCCGTATCTACGCATGGATGAGCGCCAACCCCGGCGGTTATCTGGACCCGTTCCGGCTTTCGGACTTCTCCGATCCGCTGGTGCGCCAGACCTATCATGCCTACCACATGGACGTCGTGCGCGAGACGGTCGCCCGCACCGTGCCGACCATCAACTATCCCGGCGCGACAGCCTTCCACAATGCGCTCGACGAGAACCTGATGGCGGCGCTGACCAAGGCCAAGACATCGGAGCAGGCGATGGCCGATACCGAGGCAGAGTGGAAAAAGATCGCACGGCGCACCGGCGAGGACAAACTGCTCGAAGCCATCAAGACCAACAAGGAGGCCTGGCCGACAGTTCTCGATCCAATCGTCTGATCCTTCTCCCTGGATCATATCGAAGGAGGGGAGGAGCTTGCTTCTCCCCTCCGCCCACAACGCCACCAGCAAAGCCGCCAGATGAAGCGTTCCGTTCCTTTCCTGATATTCCGCTATGCCGCGATCTTCGCGGCCATGGCGGTGACGCTGGTGCCGATCCTGTGGATGGTATCGATGGCCTTCAAGCCGATCGCCGAATGGTCGGCGACCGGCGCCGACCTGACCTGGTGGCCGAAGAACCCGACGCTCAGCAATTTCCGTTTCGTCTTCGGCGAGTCGACCAACAATTTGATCGTCGCGCTCGACCGTAACGCGCTGAAGCCGATCCTCGCATCGCTGCTGTCGGCGGTTTTCGGCACGGTGATCGCCATGTCGGCGGGCACTGCCGCGGCTTATGGGCTGTCGCGTTTCGGCTCCGGCCAGAACCTGCCGCTGGCGCTGATTCAGCTCCGGATCTTTCCGCCGATGGCGGTCATGATCCCGGTGATGATCATGTGGGCTTTCCTCAACTTCACCGATAGCTGGTGGGGCCTGGCGCTGATCTACGGCATCGTCACCTTGCCGTTCGCCTTCTGGCTGATGAAGACCTTCTTCGACGACATGCCGCGCGAGATCGAGGAGGCGGCGCTTGTCGAAGGCTGTTCGCGGCTGCGCGTCTTCACGCGCATCACGCTGCCGATGATGCGCGCGCCGCTCGCCAGTGCGGCGCTCTTCGTCTTCATCCTCAACTGGTCGGACTATTTGATCGCGCTGCTTCTGACGACGCGCGAATGGGTGACCATCCCGGTCTACATGGCCTCTCTGTCCTCCTCGATGACCGGGCAGCTCTATGGCGCCAAGGCGGCGCTTGGCCTGATCGCGGCCGTGCCGCCGGTCATCATGGGCATCGCCATCCAACGCCATCTGGTGCGCGGGTTGACGTTCGGGGCGCTCAAGCAATGAGCGCGGTGACTGTCATGACTTCCAAGGATGAGATGAAAGCCGTCGGAGCAAAGCCGGTTTCGCGCGATGAGGGCGCAAGGCTGGGTTTCCGGCTGACATTGCCTGCGCAGATCCTCGTGCTGTTCATCTCGGCCTTCCCGCTGTTGATGCAGCTCTACATCAGCGTCACCGACTGGTCGCCCCTGTCGGGCACCGGCTGGTGGAACGCCTGGTCGATGTGGAACAGCTTTGCCAACTACACCGATCTCGCCGTCGACGCGCGCTTCTGGAGCGCGCTGAAGCGTACGGCCATCGTCATGATCGTCTGCGTGCCGGCGGAGTTCCTGCTCGGGCTGGCGCTGGCGACGCTGTTTGCCGACGATTTCCCGGGCAAGCGCGTCTTCTATTCGATCCTGCTGATGCCGATGATGGTGGTGCCTGCGGTGGCCGGCTACATGTTCTTCATGCTGTTCCAGTCGGGCGGCCCGGTGAACGACATCTTGTCGTCGCTGACCGGTTCGCCTGTCACCATCGCCTGGCTGTCGGACCCGACGCTGGCGCTGATCGCGGTGATGGTCGCCGACATCTGGCAATGGACGCCGCTGATGTTCCTCATCCTGCTCGCCGGCCTGGTCGGCGTGCCGGAGGACCAGATCAAGGCGGCGACGCTGCTCGGCGCCAATCCCTGGCAGCGCTTCGTCACCATCGTGCTGCCGAAGATGAAGACTATCATCATCATCGCGCTGGCGATCCGGGTGATCGAGAACTTCAAGATCTTCGACACGCTCTACATCATGACCGGCGGCGGTCCAGGCGTCGCCACCGAAACCATCTCGGTCTACATCTACAAGCTCACCACGCAGGACCTGATCTGGGGCTATGTGGCGGCGATCGCGCTGGCCATTTTGGTCGTGCTGTCGATCGTCGCGGTGTTCGCCATGAAGCGCATGGCGCGGGCATGCGAGGTGGCGGCATGAGCGCCATTCACCTGCAAAACCTGATCAAGAAATTCGGCGACTTCACCGCGCTGAAAACGATGGATTTGGCAATTGCCGATGGCGAGTTCATGGCGCTGCTCGGCCCGTCGGGCTGCGGCAAGTCGACGACGATGAACATGATCGCCGGCATGGAAGAGCCGACCGGCGGCAAGATCCTGTTCGGCGAGCGCGACATGGCCGGCGTACCGATGGGCCGGCGCGGCGTCGGCTTCGTGTTCCAGAACTACGCCATCTTCACGCATATGACGGTGCGCCAGAACCTTGCCTATGGACCAAAAATGCGAGGGGCTGCCAAAGCCGAGATCGATCGCCGTGTCGGCGCCATCGCCGAGATGCTGCAACTGACGCCGCTGCTCGACCGCAAGGCCGACAGGCTGTCGGTCAACATATTGCAGCGGGTGGCGATCGGCCGCTCGGCGATCATGGAGCCGGCGATCTTCCTGCTCGACGAGCCGCTGTCCAATGTCGACGCGGCTTTCCGGGCCGTCATGCGCACCGAACTGAAGCAGCTGCAGCGGCAGTTCCGCCAGACCATGGTCTACGTCACCCACGACCAACTCGAGGCGATGACCATGGCCGACCGCATCGCGGTCATGGATCATGGCGTGCTGCAGCAGGTCGGCACGCCGCTCGAGGTCTACAACGATCCAGCCAATGTCTTCGTCGCCCGCTTTATCGGTGCACCGGGCATGAACCTGCTCAAGGGCAGGCTGGCGGAGAGCGATCGCGGACTGGTCGTCGATCTCGGGCCGTTGGGCGTCACGCCGCCGCTGCCGGGCGAACTCGCGGCGGCCATGCGCGGTGCCCGCGGCGAGGTGCTTTACGGATTCCGGCCGGAACAGGCGACGTTGGTGCAGAATGGGCAGGGCCTCGCAATGCCGGTGACCTTTGTCGAACGGATCGGTGCGCGCACCATCGTTCATCTCGGCCAGGGCGAGGCGGCTGTGAAAACGGTGTTCGACAATGATGTCGGACTGGCTATCGGCGACACCGCTGTCATCGCCCCCACTACGTCGTCGGTGCGCGTCTTTGACGCCGCTGCCGGCCTTGCGATGAAGGCAGGTTGAGATGGCCGATATCGTCTTCCGCAACGTGACCAAACGCTACGGCAACACACTTGCCGTCGACGACGCCTCGTTCACCGTCAACGACAATGAGTTCTTCTGCTTCTTCGGACCGCCGCTGTCGGGCAAGTCGACCATCCTGCGCCTGGTGCTTGGGCTGGAGACACCTGACTTCGGAGAAATCCTGATCGGAGGCAGGCCGGTCAACGCGATGTCACCGGCCGAGCGCAACGTGGCGATGGTGTTCCAGAACCTGGCGCTGTTTCCGCATATGAGCGCGCTCGGAAATGTCCGCTTCCCCCTGGTCGAACGCCGGGTGGCCGAGGTCGAGATCAAGCGGCGGGTCACGGACGTCGCGGCGAAGCTGCATATCGGCCATATCCTGCACAAGCCGCCGGGACAGCTTTCGGGCGGGGAGCGGCAGCGCGTGGCGATCGCGCGGGCTCTGGTGCGCGATCCCAATGCCTATCTGATGGACGATCCGATCTCGGCGCTAGACGCCAGGCTGCGCGAGGAAACGCGCGTCGAGCTGAAGCGCATCCAGCGCGAACTCGGCAAGACGCTGATCTATGTCACGCATGACCAGGAAGAGGCGATGTCGGTCGCCGACCGCATCGCTATCCTGGAGGACGGCAAGGTCAGGCAGATCGGCACGCCGGCAGAGATCTACGACCGCCCGGCCAGCACCTATGTGGCAAGGCTGCTTGGCTCGCCGATGATGAACATTCTCAGATCGGCGCGCGGCGAGGGCGGTGTCGAAGCGGCTGAAGGCACGATCCGCATCGAAGACAAGACAGCGCCCGCCGACGCCGTGGAGATCGGCCTGAGGCCGGAAGACATCAAGGTCAGACCGTGGGCGGATGGGGGCCCGGGCCGCCCGGCGCGAGTGTTCGAGGTCGAGCCGCTTGGCGGCTACACCGTGGTGACGCTCGCTGCCGGGCAGGCGCGGCTGAAGGCATTGCTGCGCGGCCAGCCCGACATTCGGCCGGATGCCATGGTGGCGATATCCTGCGAGCCGGCCAGAGTGCATTATTTCGAACAGAGCGGCGGGGCGTTGGCACGATGACGGCCGCCGCAAGGAAAGACTTTCGGGAGGAAGAGATGGCAAACAAGGGCTTCGAGCCGGACGTGAAGGTCCGCACGAAGGAATACAGGATCGGCTGCGTCGGCGCCGGCATGATCATGGCCGAGTGTCATCTCGCCGCCTACAAGGAAGCTGGATTCCCGGTGGTGGCGATCGCCTCGCGCACCAGGGCCAGCGCCGAGAAGGTGGCGACGCGCTGGAGCATCCCCACGGTCCACGACACGCCTGAAAAACTGATCGAGGACGAGAATGTCGAGATCATCGATCTTGCTTTCCCGCCCGACCTGCAGCCGGCGCTGATCCGTCACGCGCTGAAGCAGAAGCACATCAAGGCAATCCTGGCGCAGAAGCCGTTGGCCTTGTCGGTCGATGAAGCGGTCAAGCTGCGTGACGAGGCGGCCAAGGCCGGCAAGATCCTCTCGGTCAATCAGAACATGCGCTACGACCAGTCGATGCGCGTCTTGAAGCAGATCATCGACAGCGGCGCGCTGGGCGACATCGTCTTCGCCCAGATCGACATGCACGCCATCCCCCACTGGCAGAGCTTCCTCGAGGATTACGACCGGCTGACGCTGGCCAATATGAGCGTGCATCATCTCGACGTTCTGCGCTTCCTGTTCGGCGATCCAGATGAAATCACCACGCTGACGCGGAAGGATCCGCGCACGACATTCGACCATTCCGACGGCATCACCGTGTCGACGCTGCGCTTCCCGTCCGGCGTGCTCGCCGTGTCGCTGGAGGATGTCTGGTCCGGTCCGCGCCAGGATGGCTACAAGGACGACCAGCACATCAACTGGCGCGTCGACGGCACCAAGGGCGTCGCGAAGGGCACCATCGGCTGGCCGACGGGCGCGGCCTCGACGCTGACCTATGCCTCGACCGAGACGACCGGCGGCGAATGGGTCAGCCCGAGTTGGGACACGATGTGGTTCCCGCATGCCTTTATCGGCGTGATGGAGCAGCTCCAGCATGCGGTGAAGACCGGCACGCCGCCGGCGCTGTCGGTGGCCGACAACGTCAAGACCATGGCGCTGGTCGAGGCGGGCTATCGCTCGATCGACGAGGGCCGCACTGTCAAGCTTTCCGAAATCGCTATCTGATCACCGCAACTGAAACACCAGACAACTGAATCGCTTACAGGGAGGAATTTCACACCATGATGCAGGCAGGTATTTTCACGGGCTATTTCCCGTACGGCCTCGAAGAGACGGCGAAGAAGATCCGCGGGCTCGATTTCAACACGGTGCAGCTCGACCTGCATTTCAAGGACGTCGACCTGTCGGCGGGGCAGATCACCAAGGACAAGGCCAAGAAGGTGCGCGACGTCTTCCGCGATCATCACCTGCCGGTGTGCTGCATTTCCGGCTACACAAACATCATCCATCCCGACAAGGCCGAGCGCGACAAGCGTGTCGGCTACCTCAAGGAGATCATCCGCAACGCCCGCCATTTCGGCAGCCCGTATGTGATCTCGGAAACCGGTACCTACAACACCGAATCCGACTGGGTGCATCACCCCAAGAACAAGACCGAGGAAGGGTTCGAGGAGTGCCGCAAGGTGGTCGCCGAGCTCGCCCAGACGGCCTATGACCACGGCGCGGTCTTCCTGCTCGAAACCTACGTCAACAACGTCGTCGGCTCGGTCGAGGAGACGGTGAAGATGTTCGCGCAGGTCGACCATCCGGGCCTTGGTCTGCTGATGGACCCGACCAATTATTTCGAGACGCATAACATCGACAGGATGGACCAGATCCTGAACCAGGTGTTCGACACGCTGACCGACAAGATCAGAATAGCTCACGCCAAGGACGTCAAGCGTTCGGGCGGCGACAAGTCCGAGAAGCACGCCGATATCGGCGACGAGGACGCGCTGGAGAGCCACACCTTCCGTGGCGTCGGCGAGATCGAGCTGCCGGCACCGGGCCTCGGTTCGCTGAACTACGATCTCTACCTCCAGCGGCTGGCGGAAAAGCATCCGAACATTCCTGTGATCATCGAGCATCTCTCGGAAGACGACGTGCCGCGCGCCAAGAAATTCCTCGACGGGAAGTTCCGCGCCAACGGCCTGTGACGGTCACTGCGCGCCGTCGGTTCGCGGCGGCGCGGCCCAAAGCAAGGGAGGAAAGAATGTTGAAATTCGCATTGAAACTGGCGGCTGCCGCAACGCTGCTCGCCGGTGTTTCTATGGGCGCGCCGGCAATGGCGCAGGATGGCCAGAAGACGTTCTACCTGCTGTCGCATGGCGGTCCCTCGGATGCGTTCTGGCTCGACTGGAATGCCGGCGCGACCAAAGCCTGCGACCAGCTCAAGGTGACCTGCAAGATCTCCTTCAGCGGCGGCGACATGGCGGCGCAGAAGGAGGCCTTCAATTCCGCGCTTGCGGCCAAGCCCGACGGCATCGCCACCACCTCGGCCCAGCCGGGCCTGTGGACCGAGGAAGTGAAGGCTGCCAAGGCGGCCGGGATCCCGATCGTGTTCTTCAACACAGACGATCCGGCGACCGGACGGCAGGCCTATGTCGGCGCCGATCTCAAGGAGGCGGGCGTCATCTGGGCCAAGTATCTCGTCGACCGCAAGATGGTGAAGCAGGGCGACAAGGTGTTCCTGCCGGTGGAAGTGCCTGGCGCCAGCTATCAGCAGCTGGAGACCGAAGGCATCGCCAGCGTCTTCGATCCGTTGGGGATCAAATATGATGTGGTCGATTGCGGCACCGACCCGGCCGGCATCATTGCCAAGATGACCGACTATATGGTGGCCAACAATCCGCCGGCGATCATCGCGCTCGGCGATTCCGTGGCGGCCAGCGTCAAACGGGTGTTCGACGGCGCAGGTGTGCCGGCCGGCAAGATCCCGGTCGTCGGCTGGGGCAATTCGAAGGAAACCGCCGAGGCCGTCAAATCCGGCTTCGTCAACGCGGCCGCCTGGCAGTTTCCGTCTGCGCAGGGCTTCATGCCGGTGGCGCTGCTCGGGCTCGCCGCGTCGGGCGAACCGATCGGCTACGACATCCATACTTTCAGCCTCTACGACGCCTCGAGCGTCGAACCGATCCTGAAACTCTACGACACGAAGTGAAAACCGGTGCCCGCGGCGCAGGCCGCGGGCACCATTTCAAAGCATGGTTCAAGCAGTCATGATGATCGCCGCAGAAGACGAAATGCCTGTCGGGAAACGCAGATCGAGCCTTATGCGCTCGCCGCAATTCTCCTCGCTCATCATCCTCATTGTCCTGCTCGCGGTGTTCGCCATCGCCGATGCCAATTTCCTGTCGCCGCTCAACATCTCCAACATGATGGCGTTCCTGCCTGAGCTCGGCATCATCGCGCTCGGCATGACGCTGCTTCTGACGGCGGGCGAATTCGACCTGTCGGTTGGTGCCGTGTTCGGGCTGGCGCCGGTCGTCGTCATGCTTCTGGTGCAGAACGGAGGCGTCGATATCGGCATCGCGCTTCTGGCCGGGCTTCTGCTGTGCGTCGCCATCGGCGCGATCAACGGGTTGATCGTCACCAAGATCGGCATCTCCTCCTTCCTGGTCACGCTGTCGATGCTGCTCGTGGTGCGCGGGGCGGCGCTCTACATCACGCAGGGCTTTCCGCTGAAATCCTGGGACCAGCCAGGCTTTTTCGTCACGCTGCTGGCCGGCAGCTTCAATGTCGGGTCGTTCCGGTTCTACACCTCGCTGTGGTGGTTCATCGGTCTCTCGCTGCTGGCGATCTACGTGCTGCGCTATGCCAAGCTTGGCAACTGGATCAGCGCCATCGGCTCCAACCGGAACGCGGCGGTGGCGCGCGGCGTGCCGGCGGACGCCGTCAAGGTGTGGCTGTTCATCCTGACTTCGGTCCTTGCGGGACTGGCCGGCATGATCAGCGCCTTCCGCATCTCGGCCGCCTCACCGGTGGCCGGCACCGGCTACGAGCTCGAAGTGATCGCCATGGTGGTGGTCGGCGGCACGGCGCTGACCGGCGGACGCGGCACGATCCTCGGCACCATCGTCGGTGCGCTGATGCTGCGCGCGATCCGCAACGGCATCGTGCTGATCGGCGTGCCGGGCCTCGCCTACAACATCTTCGTGGGCCTCATCATCCTCGCCATGCTCATCCTGCACGCTTTGCTGCAGAAGAACGCCGCAAGGGGCTGACGATGGAAGTGCTTCGGCTGCAGAATCTGCAAAAATCCTTCGGCAGCGTTCGGGCGCTGAAGAATGCGTCCTTTGCCCTCAACGAAGGCGAGGTGGTGGCCTTGCTCGGAGACAATGGCGCCGGCAAATCGACGCTGATCAAGGCGATCTCGGGCGTGTTTCCAGCCGATCGGGGCGACATCTATGTGCGCGGCGAAAAGGTCTCGATCCGCTCGACGCGCGATGCGATGGACCTCGGCATCGAGACCATCCACCAGGATACGTCTCTGGCGCCGGATCTCAGCATTGCGCGCAATCTTTTCCTTGGGCGCGAACCGGTGAAGCTGAAATGGCTGGGCGTGTTCGCGCCGCTCGATTTCGCCAAATTGCGCGACGCGGCGTCGGCGCTGTTGAGGCGCGTCGGCATCTCGAAGAAACTCGACGCCGATGCGCTGGTCTTAACGCTGTCGGGCGGCGAGCGGCAGTCGATTGCGATTTCTCGCGCTATGCAGTTCGCCGCCAAGGTCATCATCCTCGACGAACCGACCAACAATCTCGGCGTCGAGGAAACACACGGCGTGCTGCGCTTCGTCAAGGAGGTGCGTGACGCCGGCCATTCGGTGCTCTTGATCACCCACAACATCCATCACGTGTTCCAGGTAGCCGACCGCATCATCGTCATGCGCCGCGGCGAGATCGTTGCCGAGCAGACGGTTGCCGATACCGATCTCCTGACCGTGGAAAGCATTATCACCGGCGCCGACATGTCGGCCCTGCTGAAAGAGACGAGAGCGAAGTGAAGAAGTTGGCCGTCACATGGTAGAACTCTATGGCAAGACGCTTTCGCGCCGGCAGGTGTCGGAACGTTCGGGCATGCTGTCGCAATTTGCCGGCGTGCGGCTGATGACGCTTGGCGACGGTGTGGAACGCGGCATTCGCATGCTGGAGTTCCGCACCGGCTCAGGCCTGCGCTTCACCGCGCTGGTCGACCGGGCACTCGACATCGCCGACTGCGACTATAGGGGACAGGCGATCGGCTGGCATTCGCCAAGCGGCTTTCGTCATCCCGGCCTGCACGATTACGAGGGGGAGGGGGGGCTCGCCTGGGCGCGCTCGTTTTCAGGCCTGCTTGTCACCTGCGGCCTCGACCACATATTGGGCCGCGAAGAGGTGCCTGCCGATAGCTACAACTACCCGGGCAAGAAGACCGTGATCCATTCGCTGCATGGCCGCGTGGGCACCATTCCAGCGCGGCTGACCGGTTATGGCGAGGCCTGGGATGGCGACCGCTGCGTGCTTTGGGCCGAAGGCATCGTTCAGCAATCGGTGGTGTTCGGCGAGGATTTGCATCTGACCCGGCGTATCGAGGCCGATGTCGGCGGCAACGAGATCCGGCTGTCGGACCGCGTCGTCAACCATGGCTTCAATCGCACGCCGCATATGTATTTTTACCACGTCAATGTCAGCCACCCCTTGCTCGACGAGGGTTCGCGCTATCTGGCGCCGATCCGCGACGTCGTCTGGGCTGGCCATGCAGGCGAACGCTACGAGGCGCAGAAGGTCGGTTACCGCACCGTGCCGACGCCGCGACTGGGCTTCAGCGAGCAGGTCTGGCAGCACGAGATGGCGGCGGACGCCAATGGCGAGGTGCCGGTGGCGGTGGTCAATGACGGCATAGGGCTTGGCCTGGAAGTGATCACGCGCAAGGACCAGCTGCCTTGCGCCTATCAATGGCAGAATTTCCAGGCGGGGCAGTATGCGTTGGGCATCGAGCCCTCGACGCACCATGTGCTCGGCAATCTCGCCGCACGTGAGCGCGGCGAAATGATCTGGCTGGAGCATGGCGAAAGCCGTTCCTACGACGCGATGTTCCGAGTGCTCGACGGTGCCGGCGAGATCGCCGCGACGGAAGAGAGGATCGCTTCGATCGCCAGGCAACCGCAACAGGATTATCCTGCGCCGTCGGGCAATTTTCCGGGATTGGCGGACAGGGCATGATGCGAAACGAATGCTCCGGCTGGCGGGCCGGAAATCGGAGGTCGATGTGATGGCGAAAAAGCGCGACTACAGCCTGGTCGGGGAAAGCACGCGCACCGCGATCGAGACCGGGCTGGCCTCGGCCGAGTGGTATCACACCGATGTGCCGCGCAAGGCGATGAAAGAGCTGATGCAACGCTCGGACGGGCCGGCGATCCGCGACACGATCATCTGGATCGTTGCCATATTGGGCTCTGCCGCCGGGATCGCCTGGTTCTGGGGCACGTGGTGGGTGGTGCCGTTCCTGCTCGTCTATGGCGTGCTCTACGGCTCGTCCAGCGACTCGCGCTGGCACGAGTGCGGCCACGGCACCGCTTTCCGCACGCGCTGGATGAACGATGCCGTCTACCAGATCGCCAGCTTTATGCTGATGCGCAACCCGGTGACCTGGCGCTGGAGCCATGCGCGCCATCACACCGACACGATCATCGTCGGCCGCGACGCCGAGATCGCGGTGATGCGTCCGCCGGACCTGCTGCGCGCCGCACTCGCCTTCACCGGCATTCTCGATTTCCGCTATTCGCTGCCGACGCTGGTGCGCAATGCGTTCGGCAGCATCTCGCCCGACGAGAAAAGCTTTATCCCCGAGATGGAGCTTCACAAGGTGGTCACCGCCGCGCGTTGGCATGTCGCCATCTATGTCGCGGCGATCGTGCTGGCGCTCTATCTGTGGTCGTTCCTGCCGCTGGTGCTGATCGGCCTGCCGCGCCTCTACGGCAGCTGGCACATGGTGCTGACCGGCCTGCTGCAGCATATCGGCCTCGCCGATAATGTCACCGACCACCGGCTGAACACGCGCACCGTCTACATGAACCCGATCAGCCGCTTCATCTACTGGAACATGAACTACCATGTCGAACATCACATGTTCCCGATGGTGCCGTATCACGCGCTGCCGAGGCTGCATGAATTGATCAAGCATGATCTGCCCGCGCCGAACCCTTCGATGTGGCATGCCTACCGCGAGGTCTGGCCGGTGCTGCTGAAGCAGCTTCAGTACGAGGACTATTTCCTCAAGCGTGAATTGCCGCCGACGGCCAGGCCGTACCGGGACGAGTTCCATGCGCTGACCGTTCCGGCGGCGGCGGAATAGGGGAGAAGCAGATGGCCGACTGGGTTGAAGCGTGTGGCGTCGACGATGTCGAGGAAGAGGATGTCATCCGCTTCGATCATGGCGGCCGTACCTTCGCCATCTATCGCAGTCCCGATGACGAGTACTTCGCAACCGACGGATACTGCACGCATGAGAAGGCGCATCTGGCCGATGGGCTGGTGATGGACGACATCATCGAATGCCCCAAGCACAATGGCCGCTTCAACTACAAGACGGGTGTGGCCCGAGGCGCACCGGTATGCGTCAATCTCGCCACCTATCCGGTGAAGGTCGAGGCTGGCAAAGTGATGATCCAGATCGGCTGACCTGCCGCCGAATGCAACTGAGGGAACCCATTTGATGAGCCGAAAAAGACCAACGGTGGCGGATTTGCGCGCCATGAAGGGCAAGCGACAGCTGACCATGCTGCGCGTGCTGACGATGGACGAGGCCGAGGCCGCCGAGCGCGCGGGGGTCGACATCGTCTCGGTGCCGCCCGAACTGGTGCTCAACCCGCAATACCGGGACGCCGCACCCAGCCTGTTCACCATGCCGGGCGACAATTTCTACGAGATCGGCACGGCGGACGATTTCGTGCGCTGGGCTTTCCTGCTCTACAAGGCCGGCGCCGACGCGGTCTATTGCAGCGCCGGCTACGCCACGATCAAGCGGATGGCCGATGACAATATCCCGGTGATCGGCCATGTCGGGCTGATCCCGTCACGGGCCACCTGGACCGGCGGCTTCAAGGCGGTCGGCAAGACCGCCGACACCGCCATGGAGGTCTTCGCGGCGGTGAAGCAGCTGGAAACTGTCGGCGCCATCGGCGCCGAGATCGAGGTCGTACCGGTCGAGGTGGCCAAGGCGATCTCTGAACGGACATCGTTGATCATGCTGTCGATGGGAGCGGGCACCGGTTGCGATGCGCAATATCTGTTCGCCGACGACATCCTCGGCCAGAACCGGGGCCACATGCCTCGCCATTCCAAGGTCTATCGCAATTTCGCCGCCGAATATGATCGTTTGCAGGCCGAGCGCATCGCCGCGTTCTCGGAGTACGTTGCCGACGTCAACAGTCTCGCCTATCCCGAAGACAAGCATGTGGTGCATATGGATCCGGCTGAGCTCAGCCTGTTCATGAAAAGGGTCGACAGGGCGTGAAATCTCAAGGCAATGATGCGACGGGCGAAGTCGCGCCGGTTCATATTCTTACGCTTTCTTGCGAGGACCGGCCGGGGATCGTCGCCGCCGTCACGGCGGAGCTTGCCGCGAACGGCGCCAACATCGCCGAAAGCAGCCAGTTCTGGGACCGGCAGACCAATCGCTTTTTCATGCGCATCGCCTTCATCAGCCCGCCAGGCTCGACCAAGGACAGCCTGGAACGGGCGTTGAAATCAAGCGTCGATCGCTTTGGCATGAAGACCGCGCTGGTCGATCAGGGACGCCGGCCGAAGATCATCGTCATGGTCTCCAGGTTCGACCACGCGCTTCTGCACCTGCTGTACCAGATCAGGGTCGGCTGGCTGAACGCGGAGGTTGCCGCCGTCGTCTCCAACCACGAGGATGCCCGCCGCTTCGCCGAGCTGGAGGGTGTTCCCTACCACCATTGGCCGACCACGAGGGAAAACAAGGCCGAACAGGAACAGAAGCTGCTGGACCTGGTGCAGCGGACAGGGGCCGAACTGGTCATCCTGGCGCGCTACATGCAGGTCTTCTCGAAAGGCCTGTCGGACCGGCTGTTCGGACGGGCGATCAACATCCACCATTCGTTCCTGCCGAGCTTCAAGGGCGCCAAGCCGTATCACCAGGCCTTCGACCGCGGCGTCAAGCTGATCGGTGCGACGGCGCATTACGTCACCTCCGACCTCGACGAGGGCCCGATCATCGATCAGGAGACCGAACGCGTCACCCATGCGATGAGCGCCGAGGATTTCGTTGCCGTCGGGCGCGACATCGAAAGCCGGGTGCTGGCGCGCGCGGTCAAGCTGCATCTCGAAGCCCGCGTCATGCTCAACGGCCACAAGACCGTCGTTTTCTGAGCGAAGCCGCGTCAGGCCGGCCAGCTTCCGCCGGCGAGCGCAGCGTAAAGTGCCTCGGCGTCGATACCGAGCGGCCGGTCCTCTTTCAGCATGGGGACGAGAGCGCGTATCGCCGCGTGAAGTGCGGCGGTGCGTGGCGCCAATGTGAAGCCGTCGCGCAGGTCTATGGCCTGTGCGGCGGCCATCAGTTCGAAGGCGATCAGCCGCCGCCACAGCTCGATCATCCCGGCGCATTTCGCAACCGCCAGAGGCGTCTGCGTGGCGTGATCCTCGACGCCTTCCGACACGGCCAGGAAGTCGAGCATCACCGGATTAGCCTTGTGGCGGATGGCGGCCAGGATCGAGGTCACTGTCTTCTGCAGCGGCACGAAGCCGGCCGAGGCGCCGCCGACCGGCGACAGATATTTCGGCAGGCCATTGCGGCCCGAGCCAGTGAGCTGGATAAAGCGGGCGGCACTGGCCGCGGCACATTGGGCGATCGCCAGGCCGAGCGTCTCGAAGGCGAGCGCCAGTGCGGCGGTGTGGAAATTGCCGGTCGACAGCACCAACTCATCATCGCCCAGCACCAGCGGATTGTCGGCGGCGGCGTTGAGTTCGATCTCGACAGCCTGTCTCGCCTGACCGATCGCCTCGATCAGCGCGCCATGGATCGACGGCATGCAGCGGATCGACAGCGGGTCCTGCAAGGTGGTCGGCACCAGCGCCTCGTCGCGGACGAGCAGATCGTGCAGCACCTTGGCTGCTTCCTGCTGGCCGGCCGCCGGGCGCGCCATGTGCAAGCGCGGATCGAGGATGGTGCGGTTGGCACCAAAACCTTCCATGGTCAGCGCCCCGGTCTGCTGTTGCTGGGCAAGAGCCGACAGCGCATCCGTCACCGCAAGCGCGCCGCTGCCGGCGGACACCGCCGAGGCATTGATCAGCGACAGCCCATCCTTGGGCGCCAGGCTGATGGGGGCGAGGCGCGCCATCATCAGTGCCTTGGCCGCCGGCATGCGACGGCCCTGATAGTCTGCTTCGCCTTCGCCGGTGAGCATGCGGGCGAGTGCCGTCATCAGCACCAGATCGCCGGCGCCGATCGAGCCGAGTGACGGCATGACGGGATGGACGCCGGCGTTGAGCGCGTCGACCAAAGCGACGAAGACGGAGGGCGAAAGGCCGGAGCCGCCAACCGACAGCATCGCGGCGCGGGCAAGCATAGTAGCGCGCACGGCTTCAACCGGCAGCACCTCGCCGACGGCGCCGCTGCGTCCTTCAAGCAATTGGCGCTGGAAGGCGCCGGCGTCGCCGTCGACAGCAGTGCCGAGATTGGCGCCGAGTCCGGTGTTCAGGCCATAGATCTGCTGGCCGGATGCGGCGGCCTGGTCGAGCACTTTTCGCGCCTTCTGCAGCCTGCCGATGACATCGGGTCCGATCTCCACCTTGCGACCATCGCGGGCCACGGCGGCGACATCGCCAATGCCAATGCCGACGCCGGCTCCGGAGAGGACGAGCACGGTCATGCGAAGCGCAGCCGCTGGCCAATGCCTTGCACTTGCGCCTTGGCCAGCATCGCCTTGCCCAGCGCAATGTCGGACAGCGACAGGCCACGATGCCAGAATAGGATCGTTTCGTCGTCGCTTTCGCGCCCGACTTTCAGACCGGCGGCGATCTGGCCAAGCTCGGCGTGCAGCGTCTTCTCGCTCAGCCGCCCGGTCTCGACATGGGCGCGCAGCGAGCCGAACTTGCCGCCCTTGCACTGGCCCCAATCGTCGACGACCATTTTCTGCATGATCTCGGTCAGCGACAGTTCGACCGCGCTCATCGTGCCATAGGGCACGACCAGCGCGCCGGGCTTGATCCATTCGGTCTTCAGCAATGGCTGCGGCTCCGGCAGCCGCGAGGCTTCGACGACGATGTCGGCGCCCTCGATGCAGCTCTTCCAGTCGGCCACCGCAGTGACCGTCTTGCCGAGATCGGCGGAGAGTTTGGCGGCAAAACCGTCGCGGCTTTCCGGCCGGCGCGAATGGACGCGGATCTCGTCGAAGTCGAAGAGATGGTCGAGCAGGCGCACGTTCCAGTAGGCGGTGCCGCGCGCGCCGATATGGGCCAGTACCTTGGAATTCTTGCGCGCCAGATGTTTGGCGCCGATGGCGGTGACAGCGCCTGTGCGCATGTCGGTGATGACGGTGGCGTCGAGGATGGCGCGCGGCGTGCCGGTTCGCGGATCGAACAGATTGAGGATGCCGAATTCGGAAGGCAGGCCATGCAGGTAATTGTCGACATAGTCGCCGACGATTTTCACGCCCGCCGTGTCGAGCGGCGCGACGTAGCCACGCAAGACATTGAAATGACCGTGGAAGGACGGGTCCGGTTCGAGATGGACGCGCGGCTCGATCACCGTCTGGCCGTTGCCTTGCGCCACCAGGCCAGCCTCGACGGCGGCAATGATTTCACCATCGGTCATGGCAAGGGCATCGATGTCGAGGGCATTGAGGTAGTCGATATAGATGGGCTTCATTTTACGCAGACACTTTCCTCGGCCACCCCGTCCATCCCATAGCAGGCCATGGCGCGACCCGAAAGTTTCGCGACACGAAAGTTTGTTGCGCTATCTCTGGACGCGGCCGGCCAAATGCTGTTCAAACCGGTTCCGTCATGACTGCCATTCCCGATACCGAAATCTTACCCGAAACGGCCACCAATGCGCGGCGCGTGGCGCTGATCGTCGCCATCGCCTTCTTCATGCAGTTGCTGGATTCGACGATCATCTCGACCTCGCTGCCGCAGATGGGCGCGTCCTTCGGCGTGTCGCCGGTGGCAATGAGCATCGGCATCACCGTCTACATGCTGACCATGGCGGTGTTCGTGCCGCTGTCGGGCTGGCTCGCCGACCGGTTCGGGGCGCGCAACATCTTCCTGCTGGCGATCGTCCTGTTCACCCTGGCCTCGCTCGCCTGCGGCCTCTCGCAAACCCTGACCCAGTTCGTCGCCGCCCGTGTCGTGCAAGGGCTCGGCAGCGCGCTGATGACGCCGGTCGGGCGGATTCTCGTCCTGCGCAATGCGTCGAAATCCGAATTGCTCAACGCCACGGCGCTGATCACCTGGCCAGCACTGTTTGCGCCGGTGGTCGGGCCGGTGCTCGGCGGCTTCATCACCACCTATCTGTCCTGGCACTGGAATTTCTTCATCAACATCCCGCTCGGCGTGATCGGGCTGTCGCTGGTCGCCCGCTTCATTCCGGGCGACCGTGAGGCTGACCCCAAGCCGCTCGACTGGCCGGGTTTTTTCCTGACATCGGCCGGACTTGCCCTGCTGCTCTATGGCCTTGAACGCATTGCCCATCCGGAGGACGGCGTGCTGCCGACAGCGCTGCTGATCGTTGCCGGCATTGTCATAGGCTGGCTGGCGGTACGGCATCTCCGGCGGGCGCCGCATCCGCTGCTCGATCTCTCCTCGTTCAAGGTGCTGACCTTCGCCATCTCGACATTGGCCGCCGGCACCATTTTCCGGGTGGCGATCAACGCCACGCCGTTCCTGCTGCCACTGCTGTTCCAGGTCGGCTTTGGCCTCTCGCCCGTCGATGCCGGCTTGATGATCCTGGCCTATTTCCTCGGCAATCTTGGCATGAAGACGGTGACGACGCCAACGCTGCGGCGTTTCGGTTTCCGCTCGGTGATGGTCGTCAACGGCATCATCGCCTCGGTCTCGATCATGGCTTGCGGGGCGGTCTCGCCGCAGACGCCACAGGCGCTGGTGGTGGCGCTGATGCTGATTGCCGGCCTGACGCGCTCGATGCAGTTCACCGCGCTCAACACACTGGCCTTCGCCGACATCGATGCGGCGCAACGAAGCTCGGCGGCGACCCTGTCCTCGATGCTGCAGCAGGTGGCGATGCTGTTCGGCGTCGCGGTGGCGGCGGCGATCCTCAATTTGTCGCAGATCGTCAGGGATCGCCCCGCTCTCGACCTTCTGGATTTTCGAATCGCCTTCCTGGCGATCGGCGCCATCGGGCTGGTGGCGGCGTTGCGTTTTCTCGTGCTGCCGCCAAGTGCGGGCGCGGAGGTTTCCGGCCACTCGCCGGGAAATTGAGATCGATTTTTCCGCCTGATGCGGAGATAAATTCCGTCTCGTCCTTTCGCCGTAGTGCAGCGCTTTCGCGAGCGGCCGCAATGGCGCAACCAATTGCCAAAAGTGCAGGCCTTTCCATGCATTGCGCCAGCTTCGGCAATCGACGCGTCCACTCGGTGAATATCGCTGCCGGCCTGGGTTCCGAGCGCGGATTCATTTGACGAACCGGCGTTGGGCCGATTAGCGTTCTTTCCCAGGGATGGCAGCGCTGCCATCGGGGCAAACGCAGACATGAACACGATCGGCTGGCCGAATTTCAGGAGCCTGAATCAGGAAGGCATTGTCTTTGCCATCGCGGTGGTGCTGTTCGTTGCAGCGGCCATCGGCCTGCCGGGCTTCATCGACCCCAACAACCTTGTCGCCATTGTCCGCTCGGTGTCGGTGCTCGGCATTCTGGCCCTTGGCATGGCTGTCGTCATCATCGGCCGCGGCATCGACCTCTCCGCCGTCGCGATCATGGCGATGTCTGTCGCCTGGTATCTGCAACTTCTGAATTCGGGGACGCCGGACGGGCTGGCCTTCGCCTATGTGCTGGCCGGTGTGCTGGCCATCGGCCTGCTCAATGGCTTTCTCGTCGCCTATGCCGACGTGCCGGCGATCTTCGTGACGCTGGCGACAGGCTCCTTCGTCTTCGGCTATGTGCGCTCGCAACTGATCACGCAGGATGCCGTGCCGGTGCCGCAGGGCCATTGGGTCGAGCTGCTCGGCGGCCTGCGCTTCCTCGATGTTCCCATCGAGGTGTTCGTCTTCGCCGGCCTGGCATTCCTGTTCTTCCTGTTCCTGCGCTACACCAAATGGGGACGCTACATCTATTTCGCCGGCGACAATCCGGTCGCCGCCCGCAACATCGGCATTCCGGTGCGGCCGATGCTGGTGCTGCGCTATGTGCTCTCCGCCCTGGTCGCACTGGTCGCCGGCCTGCTGACGGCGGCGAGCCTGCATTCGATCAACACCCGGGTCGTCAACTCAACGCTGCTCTACGATATCGTGCTGGTGGCGGTGATCGGCGGCATCGGCCTGTCCGGCGGGCGCGGCGGGGTGCGCAACGTGCTGGTCGGTGCGGCACTGATCGGCATCCTGCTCAACGCCATGACCATCATCGACATTCCGCTGCTCTACCAGAACCTGATCAAGGCAGCGATCCTGCTCGGCGCCATCATCGTCGACGGCATCATCAATCCACGTGACGAGCAGACCGCCCAGCAGGGTGACATTTAGTACCTGAACTGCAGCGGACGGTTGGGGCCGGCCGCTGATAACAAAACCAAACCAGAGGATGTGACATGAAACTGATCAGAACACTCATGGCAGCTGCCACGGCGCTTGCCGTCACCGCATTCGTGGCGCCCACCTTCGCCGCCGACGATCCCGGCCCGGCGGCTTACGCACAGGCGCTCAAAGGCAAGCGCGTCATGCTGGTGCCGCTGGCGATGGGCTTCGACCTGGCGCAGGGCTGGGCGCATTATCTGAAGACCGAAGTCGAGGCGTGGGGCGGCGTGTTCGAGACGCGCGATCCGAACTGGGTCGTCGACGCCGGCGCGCAGGCGATCACCGACGCCATCTCGTCGGACACCAGGCCGGATGTGCTGATCATCCATGCGCCGGACCTCAACTCCTATTCCAAGCTGATGAAGAAGGCGCAGGCCGCCGGCACCTACGTCATCCTGGTCGACAATCCCGCCAACTTCCCGGCCGACGCCTTTATCGGCAGTGACTGGGACCGGCTTGGCCAGCTCGAGGCCGAAGCGGCGATCAAGGGCTGCGGCCCGAACTCCTCGAAGAAGATCGGCCTTGTGCAGGGTGACCAGGCCAACTCCTCCAGCCTTTACCAGTATGCCGGCATCATGAAGGTGCTGGAAAAGAACCCCGACTTCAAGGTGGTGGCCAAGCCCGACTCCAACTGGGACGCGACGACCTCGCGCAACGTGACGACGACGATGCTGCAGCAGAACCCGGACATCTGCGCCATCATCGATTTCTGGGATGGTGACGCCACCGGCGCGGCCGCCGCGATCCGCGACGCCAAGCTCGACGGCAAGGTGTTCCTGGTCACCACGGGCGGTGGCGAGAAGGCGGCCGATTGCGACAAGCTGCAGGACGGCACCTATGGCGCCGTGGTGATGACCGATCTTGCTCGCCAGTCGGGCGACATGAACGCGATCATCAAGTTCCTGCTGCAGAGCGGCCAGCCGGCCGGCACCTCGCACACCTACATCTACACGCTGGAAAAGGCGACGACCAAGGCCGACCTGAAGCCCGACAGCTGCTGGGACCTGAAGGCGCTGCAGGCGCAAGCGGCTGCGAAATAAGCCGATCCTTGCCAACACCGATCAACGAGGTGGCCGGATTGCCCGGCCACCTCTTTCTCATGGAATAGCAGCTGCCGATGTCCTTTCGCGAACGCCTCCAGTCCTGGCGGTACAATCTCGTGCCCGACCATGTCGTCGGCGAGATACTGACCAAACGCTGGACCGACAACGCCATTCCGTTCCTGGCGCTGGTGGCGACGCTGGCAACCTTCGGCTCGATCATTCCGGGCTTCTTCAAGCTGACAGCGCTGCAGGAATCGACCCGCCAGCTCGGCGAGTTCTCGATGGTCGTCACCGGCATGACGGTGGTGATGCTGGGTGGCGGCATCGACCTGTCGGTCGGCTCGATCTTCGCGCTGTCCTGCTTTTCCGCCGTCTATGTCTTCTTCATCCTCGAACAGTCGATCTGGCTGGCGCTGGCTGCGTCGCTGGCCACCGGTCTCATCTTTGGCGCCATCAACGGCTATCTCGTCGGTTATCTCAGGTTGCGCGCCTTTCTGACCACGCTGGTCACCTTCATCTTCGGGCGGGCGCTGTTTGATATCCTGGTCACCACCTATGCCGCCGACGTGCAGCTTTCGACCGCGACATCGGATGTGCTCGATTTCATCGGCGACAGCACGTTCTGGGGGCTGTCCGTCTCGGTGTGGCTGGCGATCATCCTGGCCATCGTCACCCATATCGCGCTGACCCGTTCACGGCCGGGCTGGCATGTGCTGGCGGTCGGCGGTTCCAGGCGCTCGGCGCACAATGCCGGCATCCGCGTGCGCCGCACGGTGTTCATGACCTACGTTTTTTCAGGCTTCTGCGCCTCGATCGGCGGTTTTTTGATCGCCTGCCGGTTGAGCGGGGCAGGGCCGGGCACCGGCCTCAACCTCGAGATCATGGCGCTGACGGCGGCGGTGGTCGGCGGCGTCAGCCTCGGCGGCGGGCGCGGCTCGGTGATCAAGGGCCTAATGGGCGCCATCATCGTGCTGACCATGACCAACGGCCTGATCCGGCTGGGCTACGGCACCGGCACCAACCAGATGGTGCTGGGCATCATGCTGGCGGTGGCGGTGACCATTGACATTCGCTGGCTGAAGAACCGCCACAAGGTGCTCAACGAGGTCTATGTCGCGCCTGTCTATCTCAGAATGGGCGAAACGCAGTCGGCCGCACCCGGCTCGGGCACGCCCTACCAGCTTGATAACAGGCTGTCGGCAGCCGACCATATCGGGCTTGGCGAACTGGAAGGGCCGGAAGACGTCATCCTCGACCGCGACGACAATCTCTATTGCGGCACGCGTCATGGCGAGATCGTCCGCTTTTTCGCGCCGGATTATGTCAAATCGGAGGTGTTTGCCCATATCGGCGGCTTTCCGCTCGGCCTCGCCTTCGACAAATCGGGCAATCTGATCAGCTGCGTCGGCGCCATGGGGCTCTACTCAGTCTCGCCGGATCGGGAGGTCAAACGCCTGTCGGCCGAAACGTCGCGCTCGTGGACCTCGATCGTCGACGATGCGCGGCTGCGTGACCCCAACGACTGCGACATCGCACCCGATGGCCGCATCTATTTCACCGACTCGACCAAGCGCTACGACGCCCATGACTGGGCGCTGGATTCGATCGAGAACCGCGCCACTGGCAGGCTGCTGGTCTACGATCCGAAGGATGGTTCGACGAAGACGTTGCTCGACGGCTACCGCTACACCAATGGTGTGTGCATGGCGCATGACGGCAAGTCGCTGTTCTTCGCCGAAAGCTGGGCCTGCCGCGTGCACCGCTACTGGCTGGAAGGGCCGAAGGCCGGCACCGCCGAATGCGTCATCCGCGACATGCCGGGCTATCCCGACAACATCAACCGCGCCTCCGACGGCAATTACTGGATGGCGTGGCTGGGCATGCGCACGCCGAGCTTCGATCTGTCGCTGCGCCATCCCGACATGCGCAAGCGCATGACGCGGCGGCTGCCGCAGGACGAATGGCTGTTCCCCAACATCAACACCGGCGGCGTGGTGAAATTCAACGAGAAGGGCGGTATCGTCGAGGCGATGGGCGACCTCACCGGCGGCGCGCACCCGATGGTCACCTCGATGCGCGAGCACAAGGGATATCTGTTCGTCGGCGGCATCCTCAACAACCGCATCGGCCGCTACAAGATTTCAGGCGCAGACCCGAACTGGACCAGCCCCGCTTCCTATTGGGGAACAAAGCCATGATCCTCGATCCTGTGCTGGACCTGTTTCGCGGCAAGGCGGTGACCATCCCGCCGCTCGATGGCGCTTTCCGACCCAACACATTGCTGGATGACGCGCCGGCTTTTACTGAGCTGACCGAGCCGGACAATCTGCTGGTTGCCGATGGCAGGCTGCTGGCCTCCAGCGGCAACGCAATCTATTCGATTGCTGCCGGAACCGAGCCCAGGGTTGTCGAAACCTTTCCGTCTCCGGTCACGGCGCTGGCGCTGGCGCTGTCGCCATCGGGCGAACTGACGGTGGGGCTGGAAAGCGGCAAGCTGCTGATATCAGGCAAGGAGGTTTCGCTGCCGGCCGAGATCCGCTGCATAACCGCGCTTGCCTACGCGGATGACGGCACGCTGTGGCTGGCCAACGGCTCGGTCGAGCATGCTCCATCGCAATGGGCCGCCGATCTGATGAACAAGGGGGCTTCCGGTTCGCTCTGGAAGCGAGACGCAGCAGGCGGTGATTTCCGCAAGGTCGCCGGTGACATTGCCTTTCCCTATGGGCTCTATCCCGTCGGCACGGATGTGCTGGTCAGCGAAAGCTGGCGCCACCAGCTCGTCCGCTTCGATGGCGCGACTGGTAACCGCTCGACGGTGCTGACGCATCTGCCGGGCTATCCGGCACGGCTGTCGTCCTCCGCCGGTGGCGGCGCCTGGCTGACCTTGTTTGCGCCGCGCAACCGGCTGATCGAATTCGTGCTGCAGGAAACGCATTACCGGCAGGATATGCTGAGCCAGGTGCCGCCGGCCTACTGGATCGCGCCGGCGCTGGCCTCCAGCCGCAGCTTCCTCGAACCGCTGCAATGCGGCGGCATCCGCACCATGGGCATCCACAAGCCATGGTCGCCGAGCCGCTCCTACGGGCTGGTGGTCAGGCTCGACCAGAAGATGCAGCCGCAATTCAGCCTGCACAGCCGCGCCAACGGCACGCGCCACGGCATTTGCAGCGTTGCGGAAAAGGACGGCCTTCTGTTCGTCGCCTCCAAAGGCGGCGACTGCATCCTTTCCGTCGCCACGGGAGGTTTCTGATGGAGCCGATCGTTCGTCTGGAGAATGTCACCAAGAACTATCGCGGCGTGCCCGCTGTGAAGAATGTCAGCTTTGAGCTGCGCAAGGGCGAGATCCACGCGCTGCTTGGCGAGAACGGCGCGGGAAAATCGACGCTGACCAAGATCATCGCCGGGGTGGTCGACGCCACTTCAGGCAAGATGTTCCACAAGGGGCAAGAGATCGCCTACGCCTCGCCGCACGCAGCGCTTGAAGCCGGCATCGCGATGGTGTTCCAGGAGACGAGCCTGGTGCCATCGATGACGGTGGCGCAGAACCTTTATCTCGGCACCGAAAAGTTCCTCAACCGGCTGCGCGGTACCTACATTTCGGCGCAGCAATTCCTGCAATCGCTGAACTTTCCCGTCGACCCGAACGCGATGGTGGCGACGCTGGGTGCTGCCAAGCGGCAGATGGTCGAGATCGCGCGCGCGGTGCACCACAATGCCGAGATCATCATCTTCGACGAGCCGACGGCGACGCTGACGCCGGAGGAGAAGCGGCACTTCTTCGCACTGATCCGCCGGCTGAAGGCGAGCGGCGTGTCGATCGTCTTCATCAGCCACGCGCTGGAAGAGGCGCTCGATATTGCCGACCGCATCACCATCCTGCGCGACGGCGAGCTGGTCATCACCGACGATACATCCGCCTTCGATCGCGACCGGATCGTCGCGGCCATGGTCGGGCGCACGCTGTCGGGGCAGATATACCGCCAGCGCGACGAAGCGAAGCTGCGCAAGGCGGGCAAGAAGGTGCTGTCGGTGCAGGACATCTCGATGAGCAATGTCGTGCGCAACACGTCCTTCTCGATCTTCGAGGGCCAGATCACCGGCGTGTTCGGGCTGATCGGCTCCGGCCGCACCGAAACCTTCAAGATCGTCTCCGGCATCTACAAACGCGATTTTCTGCGCGGCGGAGCGATTGAACTCGATGATAGGCCGGTGCGCTATCTCGTGCCGAGCGAGGCGGTGGCCGATGGCATTGTCTACGTCACCGAAGACCGCAAGAGCGAGGGCATCTTCGAGACGATGGGCATTGCGGAGAACCTGTTCGGCGGACTGCTGGCGGCGGGCCGGGAAAAGGCCTGGGTGATCAATGCGCAGGAAATGCGCGCGCTCTCAGCCGAATGGACGAAGACGCTGAACATCAAGGCGATCAACGACAATGCGCGCGTCGTCGAACTGTCCGGCGGCAACCAGCAGAAGGTGGTCATCGGCAAGGGGCTGGTGCAGCAGCCGCGCATCGTCATCTTCGACGAGCCGACGCGCGGCGTCGATGTCGGCGCGATCGCCGAGATCCACCAGATCATCAACCGGCTGACCGACGAGGGCCTGGCCGTCGTCGTCATCTCGTCCTACCTGCCGGAGATCATGAATTTGTCGGACCGGATTTTGGTTTGCCGGCAAGGGCGTATCGTCGAGGAGTTTTCGCCGGCGGAGGCTACGGAGGAGAAGATCATGTATGCGGCCGTGCATTAGGTTTTTGGCTGGTGCCTACGTTGATAATTGGCCAGGACATCCATCCCTTCGTCATCCACGGGCGGAGCAAGGCGCGCAGCGACGCGGCGCAGACCCGAGGATCCATGCCGCGACTCGGAAGCGCCGCGACCGTGCAGAATTCTGCTCCGTTGCACTCCGCGGCTGACGTCACGGAATGGATCCTCGGGTCTCCGCGACGGCGCTTCGCGCCTGCTTCGCCCTAGGATGACGAAGTTTAGGTGCCTCGGCTAATCTTCAACGCTATTGCGCCAAAAACTGAGTCAAAGAAGCTGGTTAGCCGCCTTTGCTCGAAACTTGATTCAACGAACCAGTTCATCGATCGAAGCGAAAGGACCACCACCATGGCCACCACAAGACTCCTGACCGATGCCGAGGTCGAAAAGATCCCCGCCGTAAAAGCCGTGTTCGACGACATCCGTGCGACGCGCAAATCCGATTTCGTCAACAATTTCTGGCGCGGTCTGGCCAATGATCCTCCTGCGCTGAAGCGGATCTGGGAACAGTTGAAGGTGGTGATGGTGGCCGACAGCGCCATCGATCCGTTGACCAAGGAGATGATCTACATCGCGGTGTCGACTGCCAATGGCTGCTCGTACTGCGTCCATTCGCATACGGCGGCAGCGCGAGCCAAGGGCATGACCGATGCGCAGCATGGCGAGCTGGTGTCGATCATCGGATTGGCTGGGCAGACCAACCATCTGGTGACGGCGATGCAAATCCCGGTCGATCCGCAGTTCGAGGTTAAGTGAAGCGTCACACCGGCCGGTAAACCTTCTCCGCCGTGTTCCAGAAAATATCCGCCTCCGCCGCCGCACCATGCCTGGCCACCGCATCGCGGTGCGCCCTGATCAGCTCGGCGTGGCTGGTCCACAGCTTCTCGATCGGGAAGTTCGAGCCGAACATCAAATGGTCGGCGCCGAGGATGTCGATCGCGTTGTCGACGATATAGGCAATCAGCGCCGGGTCGTTGCGGTGGACGAAGGTGCCGAGGCCGGACAGCTTGGCGTAGAAATTGGGCGCCGCCGACAGCGTGCGCAGGCCTTCTTTCCAGGCTTCGGTGGTTTCCGGTTCCATGCCGGTCAGCATGCCGGCATGGGTGAGGATGAAATTCGTCTCCGGGTTTTCGCCAACCAGCGTCAGGCCGTCCTTCATCTGGGCGGGGAAGAGCTGCAGGTCGAAGGAGAGGCCATAGTCCTTGAGCCGCGCGACGTTGGCGCGCACTTTGGGGTCGATCACCTGGTCGGCGGAGGCGGCGAAGCGGAAGGCCGGGGTCTCGTGCCAATGCAGTTGCATGCGCACGCCGCGCAGCAGCTTGTATTTCATCAGCCGATCGATCTGGGGCCTGATATCGTCGACGGTCATGTCGGTGTAGCCGACGATGGCATGCGGCCAGCCGGTTTCGTCGGATGTCTTCTGCAGGAAGGCGACTTCCTTCTCGAAATCCTCCTTGGCCCAGTTGGTCTGGACATAGACGGCCTTTTCGACGCCTGAACCCCTCTGGTCTTCGAGGAATTCCTCGATCGGGTAGTCGCGCTGGAGCGGCTCGTAGGGACCGAAGATGCGCGGCACCATCGGCCCGACCAGCCAGGGCTGGTCCTTTTGGCGCCAGATGTGGAAATGCGCGTCGATGGCTTTCTGCATCACGAAACCCTCTTCCAGATTGTCGCCGCCGCTGAAGCAGGGCGGGCGAGCGACAGGATGAAATCGGTGAGGCTTTTCACCGACGAGCCGTCGACGAGGTCGTCCAGTACCGGCAGGATGGCACGAAGTGCAGCCGTTGCCGGCCGGAAGCGCGGGTCGCCGGCTAGCGGTGTGGCCAGCGACAGCCGGAAAGCGCGGGCGCTCAGCCGTCGCATAGCTGTCTCCAACTCGCCATGATCGCCGCGCTCCAGCGCGTCGGACAGGATGACGACCGTGGCACCGCGTGCAAACGACGAGAAGCGCGGCACCGATAGGAAGGCGAGCAGCGTCGGTCCCATGCGGGTGCCGCCGTCCCAATCGTCGACCTGGGCCGCGGCGCGCGGCAGCGCCTGGCCGCGGTCGCGGATGCGCAATGCCCCGGTGACGCGGGTCAGCCGCGTGCCGAAGGTGAAGATTTCGGCGCGGTCGGCACCTTGCACGGCCGCATGTGCCAGCTTGAGATAGTCCGCGGTGTGCAGCTTCATCGAGCCGGAAACGTCGATCAAGAGCAGCAGCTTGCGCGGCACGGTCTGGCGGCGGCGCAGCAGCGGCGAGGGGACGTCGCCATCGGCACTGACGATTTCCCTGAGCGACCGGCGCAGATCGAGCTTTCCGCGCGAGTGGGTGCGTACGGTGCGGAAGGAACGGCGGGCGGGCAGGGCGGATGCGAGCTTGCGGCGGAAAGCGGCAAGGCCGTCATCGTCACGCTGGAAGGCGCGGCTGCTCAACTGCTCCAGTGCCGAGGACAGCTCGCCGCCCTCTTGGGTTTGTTCGGCTTCGATCCGTTCGTCGTCGGCGCCGCCATCATCCTTGATGCGGGTTTCCTCGTCGGCGTCGCCTTCCACCACGGCGGATGTGTTGCCATAAAAGTGGCTCTGGAAATGCGCTTCGAATTCGTCGTGGCGGTCGGGCGGCGGCGCCAGCGTCGCGAGCGCCGCCTCGCGGATGTCTGCCATCGAGCGCGGCCCGAGCAATGTCACGGCCTGCATGAAGCTGGAGACCTGCTCGGGCGCTATGGCGAAGCCGTAGCGGCGCAGCAGCCGACCGAAGCTGAGCAAGGGCGCTGCCGCGCGGGGTAAGCTTGTTTCCCGCATCATTGCGTGGCGCCCCCCTCTGTCCTGCCGGACATCTCCCCCGCAAGGGGGGAGATCAGCAGCTTCGATGCTTCGCTCCGTTCTGCGACGCTGGAGATTGTCGAAAGCCGGAATGACAGCCAATCTCCCCCCTTGAGGGGGAGATGTCCGGCAGGACAGAAGGGGGTGCTGTCCCGCCAGCGTTGCGGAATGAACGGGGAGAACGTGCCGTTGAGGTCTCGGCTCACGCCAGCGCCTCCTCGACAATCCGGCCAAGCTCGGGCTCGATGTAGGAGAGATCCTCCTCGTCCTTGATCAGCACGCCGATGGCGCGGCGGAAGGCTTCCGGCCACGGGCTGCCGCCTTTTTCCAGGATGGTCGCGGCGTTGGCCCATTCGACCGCCTCGGCAATGCCGGGCGGCTTGGCGAGCGGGCGGGCGCGAATGGTCTGCACGGCCGCCGCCACCGCGCGTGCGGTGGCTTGCGCTACATCGCCGGCGCGCAGCATGATGATGGCGGCCTCGCGCTCGGCGTCGGGATAGCCGATCCAGTGGTATACGCAGCGGCGGCGCAGTGCTTCGGCCAGTTCCCGGGTGCGGTTCGAGGTCAGGATGACGATCGGCTGTGCCGTGGCGCGGATGGTGCCGCGCTCGGGAATGCTGATCTGGAAGTCGGAGAGGAATTCCAAAAGCAGCGCTTCGAATTCGTGGTCCGAGCGGTCGATCTCGTCGACCAGCAGCACGCGCTGCTCGGGCGCCTTCAGCACCTGCAGCAGCGGCCGGGCGATCAGGAAACGGTCGTCGTAGATGTCGATCTCATGCTCGCCGGCATGGCGGATGGCGAGCAGTTGGCGCTGGTAGTTCCATTCGTAGAGCGCATGCGCGGCATCGATGCCTTCATAGCATTGCAGCCGCACCAGATCACGGCCGAGCAGCGCGGCGATCGCCTTCGCCGCCTCCGTCTTGCCTACGCCCGGCGCGCCTTCGAGCAGCAGCGGCTTGCCCAGCCGGATTGCCAGGAAGATCGCGGTCGAAAGGCTCTCGTCGGCAAGGTAGCGCGAGGCGGCCAGGTGCTGCGCCACAACCTCCGGCGAGGTCGCGACAGTCTCGGCGCTTGTCCCTGTCATTCCAGCCCTCAATTCGCCGTTTGCGCCTTCAGCGCGCGCAGGATGCGCTCCGGCGTGATCGGCAGAGTGTCGATGCGCACGCCGACGGCGTCGAAGACGGCATTGGCGACGGCCGGGATCTGCGGGTTGGCGCACATTTCGCCCGGCCCCTTGGCGCCGTATGGTCCGTCCGCCGAAGGCCGCTCCAGAACGATGATCTCGGTCTCGGCGAGATCGCCGGGGCCGGGCATCAGATACTGGTTGAAGTCGGTGCCGCCATGGTCGCGGTTGGGATAATAGGGCTCGGTTGTCTCATAGAGCGCATGGCTGATGCCCATCCAGGAGCCGCCAACCAGCTGCTGTTCGACCATCTTTGGGTTCAGCGCGCGGCCGATCTCGAAGACGTTCTTCACCGTCAGCACGGTAACCTCGCCGGTCTCGTCGTCGACCTCGACCTCGGCCACCGTGCAGGCATGGGCATAACAGGTCGACGGCTTCATCGCGCCGGTTTCCTTCTCGGGATAGGAGCGCGGGATCAGGAACATGCCGCGGCCGGAGATCGAGCGGCCACGCTTGAAATGCGCCGACAGCGCGACATCGAAGATCGAGATCGACTTTTGCGGTGCGCCTTTGACCAGGATGTTGCCCTGTCCATCGGTCTCGAGGTCGGAGGCGTTGACCTCCAACTCCTCGGCGGCCACTTCCAGCATCACCTGGCGCGCTTCCCTTGCCGCCTGGATGACGGCGTTGCCGGCGCGGTGGGTGCCGCGCGAGGCGAATGTGCCCATGCAGTGCGGGCCGGTGTCGGTGTCGGCGGTGTCGACGACGACACGGTCGGTCGGCACGCCGATCGTCTCGGCGCAGATCTGCGCCATGATCTGCTTCATGCCCTGACCGAGATCGACGCTGGAAAGCGTCACCATGAAATTGCCGGTCGGCGTCGAATGCACCAGCGCCTGCGTCGGGTCGCCGCCGAGGTTCATGCCGGTGGGATAGTTGATCGCGGCAACGCCGCGTCCACGCCTGATCGCCATCTCAAGCTCCCTTCACGTAAGACGACATGGCCATGTATTTCTCCGCCACCGGCCAGTTGGCTGCGCGCGAGGCTTCCTGCATGCATTCGATCAGCGCCGCGCCCTCGGTCGGCTGGCGATGCGCCTTCATGTCGCCGTCGCGATAGGCGTTGATGAAGCGGAATTCGAGCGGATCCATGCCGATCAGCCGCGCCAGTTTGTCCATCTGCACCTCCAGCGCGAAGTCGCCGATGGTGACGCCGAAGCCGCGCATGGCGGAGGAGGGCGTGCGGTTGGTGTAGACGCAGTAGGTGTCGATCCAGACGTTTGGGATGGTGTAGGGGCCGGGATAGTGCCCCGCGCCCTTCTGCGCGCCATAGGGCGAGTGGCGCGAATAGGCGCCGGCGTCGGTATAGCCGGTGACCTTGCGCGCGACGATGCGGCCGTCCTTCATGACGCCGTCCTTGATGACGACCTTTTCGGCCGCTCGCGGCGACGAGATCTGCATCTCCTCCTCGCGGCTGTAGATAAAACAGACTGGTCGTCCTGTTAATTTTGCGCCGAGGATGGCGATGGGCTCGACGATGACGTCGACCTTGCCGCCAAAACCGCCGCCGACGGTGCCGCCGACGAAATGCAGTTTGCTGCCCGGCATCTGCAGGATGATCGAGGTGTTGTCGAGCGTGAAGAACATCGCCTGCGTGTTGGTGTAGCAGGTGAAGCGGTCATTGCCCTCGGGTGCCACCACGCAGCCGGTGGTCTCGGTCGGCGCGTGCTCGATCGGCGAGGACTGGTAGCTCTCCTCCAGGATGTGGTCGGCGCCGGCGAAGCCCGCCTCGACATCGCCGAAGCGCACCTTGCGGCACTCGCCGCTGTCATAGAGGTAATAATTCTGGCCGTGATATTCGTTGACCAGGGGCGCGCCGGGCTTCAGCGCCTCTTCCATGTCGAAGACGGCCGGCAGCACCTCATAGTCGACCTTGACCTTGGCTGCGGCCTCCTGCGCGGCACGCTCGGTTTCGGCCAGCACGGCCACCACGGCCTCGCCCTTCCAGCGCACCTTGCCGTCGGCAAGCACCGTCTCGTCCTCCGGCCCGACCTGGATCAGGATCAGGATGGTGTAGACATTGTGCGGCACGTCCTTGGCGGTCAGAATCTTCACCACGCCCGGATGCTTTTCCGCTTCCGAGGTGTCGATCGAGCGGATGCGGGCATGGTGATGCGGGCTGCGCACCATCTTCAGGTGCAGCATGCCAGGGAAATTGCGGTCGGCGAAAAAGGCGGTCTTGCCGGTGACATGGCCTGGCGAATCCGAGCGCGGCCGGGGCTGGCCGATCTCGTTCAGATCGTCCTTGCGGATATCAGTGAAGTAGTTCTTGCGCAGTTCCATTGCTTTGGACCCCTCAGGCCGCGTTCTGCGAATTGGCGCGGGCGGCGGTCAGCACCGCCTGGATGATCGGCTCGTAACCGGTGCAGCGGCAGATGTTTCCCGACAGCGCCTCGACCACCTCGTCGCGGCTGGGGTTGGGTGTGTGGTCGAGCAGCACCTTTGCCGCCATGATCATGCCCGGCGTGCAGAAGCCGCATTGCGTGGCGAACGTGTCGAGGAAGGCGCGCTGCAGCGGGTGCAGCACGCCAGCTTCCGAAAGTCCCGATGTCGTGCTGATGACGGCGCCATCGCAGGTCTCGGCCAAGGTCAGGCAGGAGAGCCTGAGTTCGCCGTCTATGATGACCGAACAGGCGCCGCAGGTCCCTTGATGGCAGCCGCCTTTCGGTGAGGTGTCGCCGATCTTGTCGCGCAGGGCCTGAAGCAGCGTCGTGCCGCTGTCGATGAATTCGGCCTTTTCCGAGCCGTTGAGCGTGAATTGAACCGGAACCTTTGCCATGTTTTCCTCCCAGCGCGCCTGCCCGAACCGGCGGACAGACGCGCGCCCCCGAACGAAATATTATGCGAGCAGCAACCGGCCGAGATGAACCGGCAAGACTTCGGCGCGATACCAGGCGCTGGCGATCGGGTCGGTGATGGGCGAGGTGCCATCACCGGCCGCGGCCAAGGCCGGCGCGATGCCGTCAGCGGTCAGCTTTCGGCCGATCAGCGCTTTTTCCGCCGCCCTGGCGCGCATTGGCCGATCCGCCATGCAGCCGAGCGCGATCCGCGCCGAGGTCACGGTGCCATCCGACGACAGTTCCAGAGCACCGGCTATGCTGAGCACCGAGACGCCCTTGGGCTTGACCCTCGACACTTTCAGGAAGCGGAAACTGTCGGCCTTCGGAAGCGTGAAGCTCACGGAAGTGACGACGGCACGGCTGCCGTCCCGATTGGCCAGAAAAGTCTCGATAGGCGTTTCGCCGCCATCGGTGCCGACCATGGCATCGAGCGCCAGCAGGGCAACAGCGAAATCGCCATAGGGGGCCGGGGCAAAAAGATTGCCGCCGACGGTCGCCATGTTGCGGATGGCCGGGCCACCGACGGCGCGGGCGGCCTTGGCGAGCGTGCCGAGCTCCGGATGGCCGGCGATCGCCGCCATCGTCACCGAAGCGCCGACACGGGCTTTTCCACCGGCAACGGCGATGGTGGACAAAGACGGCTCGGTCGACCTGACAAGGCCGGAAACCGAGACATCGCCCTCATTGGCCGCGCGGACGACCAGCGTGCCGCCGCCGAGATAGCGTGTGCCCTGGGCTTTCAGTGCCGCGTTCGCGTCTTTCACCGTTGCAAAGGTCTGCAGTGCCAGCGCCATGGTTTGGCTCCTGTCAGCTCTGGCCGGCGAAATGGCTTTTCAGAGCGTTGAAGCCGCCCTGAAAGACATTGGCGCCCATGCCCTCGGCCAGCTTGTCTGCCTCCTCGGGCGCGGCGTCGAAGCTGGCGGTCCATTCGGCGTAGGTGCGGTCGCCATCGGTCACGCGCCGCAACTGCAGCGTCGCCTTGTGATTGGTCAGCGGCTGCGGCGTCTCCAGGATGGAGTAGCTGACGAGGAAATTCTGATCGGAAAAATCGAGCAGCTTTTCGCGCAGGCGGGGGCCGCTGGCGAGCTGGAAATTGCGCACGCAGCCGATCGTGGTGGCATCCTTGCCGTCTTCAATGTGGCTTTCCACCATGCGCGGATGCCAGCCCGGCAGCCCGTTGAAGTCGCGTATGCGCGCCCAGACCTTTTCGACCGGCGCGTCGATGACGCTGGATATGGTGACTTTGGCCATTCAAATGTTCCCTTGCAAAAGCGATCCGGTGCAAGGGTAGGGCGGCCATTTCAGCGACGCTTATCAATGCGTCTTGAGCGTGTATCAAGGAGTCTGAAAAACAGTCGACCTTGACTAAACGAGGACAGGTTCAGGCAATCGCCCGCGCGGCCTCGCGGTAGAGCGTCGGCGGCACGCCGACATGGTCGCGGAAAAAGCGCGAGAAATTGCCCTGCGTGGTGAAGCCGAGATTGCAGGCGACCGAGATCAGCGGCTCCCGCGACCATTGCAGCTGCCGCACCGCTTCCTCCATGCGCAGCGTATTCCAGTAGACATTGGGCGTCAGATTGGTCTGTTCCTTGAACAAAGCGAAGAAATGCGGTCGCGACAGGCCGACGCTGCGCGCCACGTCGTCGAAGCAGATGCGCTCGCAGACATTGGCCTTCATCAGCTGGATTGCCTTGCGGACACGGAAATCCTGCATGGTGTTGATGCGGACACGGGCCTCCTGCGGCGCCGAGGCGTCGGCGGCGTCGAGCACGCTATCGATGAAACGCTCGATCTCGTAGTTGGCGATATCGTCGACGCTCTCATTGTCGCTGAGGTGGTCGAGCAGATTGGCGGCGGCCTGATGCAGCCACGGTTCCAGCGTGATCGCGGCTTGTGAGAACAGCGGCGCAGACGAAGGCAGGTCGCGGCGGCGCCGCGCCCAGTCGGGATCGATGTAGAAGGCGAGAAACAGACCGGGCGTCCCGTTTTGCGACAGAACATGGCTGTGCGGCTGGAAGGAGTTGATGCCGGCGGCCGTTCCAGGTCCAAGCCGGACGGTCTCGCGGCCGATGGTCATTTCGCCGGCCGTACCTTCCAGCCAGATGATCAGATGGGCCTCGACATGGGCATGAGTGACGAAGTCGCTTGCGACATTCAGGATAGAAACATGTCCGAACCGGCCCCAGTAGAGCCTGATCGCTTCCGTCATGGGTATATCCTCCCGCAGACGACTGGCCTCCCTTCGCCTGCAACAGGGATTGTGCGGCGGAGTTCGGGGCCGCGTCAAGACGCGCGGGGGCGGCGAGGGCCAATGACGGCCGATGCGGCCGGATTTTCAGACTGAGCGATAGGTTTCCTCTTCTCCCACAAGGGAAGAACGCCCTTCAAACCGAAGCCGTCATGCCGCCATCGACATACAGCGTATGGCCGTTGACGAAAGACGATGCGTCGGAGGCAAGGAACACGGCGGCGCCGATCAACTCGTCGACATTGCCCCAGCGCCCGGCGGGCGTGCGCTTTTCCAGCCAGGCGGAAAATTCCGGATTGTCGACCAGCGCCTGGTTCATCTCGGTGCGGAAATAGCCGGGTGCGATCGCATTGATCTGCAGGCCGTATCTCGCCCAGTCGGCGCACATACCCCTTGTCAGGTTGCGGATCGCGCCTTTGGTCGCGGTGTATGGTGCGATGTTCGGCCTTGCCAGCTCGCTCTGCACCGAGCCGATGTTGATGATCTTGCCCTTGCCGCGCGGGATCATGTGGCGGGCGACCGCCTTGCCGACATGGAAGGCGCCCGACACATTGGTCTTGAACAGGCGCTCCCACTGCTCCTCGGGAAAGTCCTCGAGCGGAGCGCGGAACTGCACGCCGGCATTGTTGATGAGGATGTCGATGGCGCCGATCTCGGCCTCGATGCGGGCAATGTCCGCGTTGACCGCCTGAAAATCGGTGACGTCGAATACCGAGGCGTGCGCCTTGAAGCCGACATCGCGCAGCTTTTCGACGGCGCTGTCGATCCTGGCGGTGTCGCGACCGTTCAGCACTATGCTTGCACCGTGTCCGGCGAGGCCCCGAGCCAGCGCAAAGCCGATGCCTTGACCGGAGCCAGTCACCAGCGCCACCCGCCCCTCGAGGCTGAACAGGGAGTTGGCCATCAAACAGTCTTTTGTTTGACCATGATCTTGCCTGAAAACCGGTTTCCACTTTTCGGGATCATGGTTCTAGTCGCTGCGGCGGAAATTGCGGATGCGGTCGAACAGCACCGCCAGCAGGATGGCGCCGCCGATGAACACACCTTGCCAGAAGGCATTGATGCCGAGCAGACCGAGACTGTTGCGGATCACCTCGATCAGGGCCGCACCGACGATGGCGCCAAAGGCGGTGCCGACGCCGCCAGCCAGATTGGCGCCGCCAATGACGGTTGCGGCGATCACCTGCAGCTCCATGCCGGTGCCGAGATTGGTGGTGACGGCACCCAGCCAGCCGGTCTGGATGATGCCGGCAATGCCGGCCGACAGCGCCGAGATCATGTAGACGGCAACCTTGATCTGGCGCACCGGAACGCCGGTCAGCGTTGCCGCGTGCTCGTTGCCGCCAATGGCGAAGATGTGGCGGCCGAACTTCGTCCAACGCAGGATAAAGCCGGTGATCAGCGCCAGAAGGATCATGTAAAGCACCGGATTGGCGATGCCGAACACCCAGGCGCCGCCGCCCAATGACAGAAGCTTGGCGTGGTCCGGCCCGAACTGGAAGACGACCGTGTTGTTGGAGGCGACCATGGCTAGGCTGCGGGCGATCGACAGCATGCCGAGCGTCACCACAAAGGGTGGAAAGCCGAGATAGGCGATCAGCACGCCGTTGAAGGCGCCAATGGCGAGCGCGGTGGCGATCGAGGCCAGGATGCCGACCTCGATCGAGTAGCCGGCATGCATCGTGACGGCCAAAATCATCGACGACAGGCACAGCACCGAGCCGACCGAGAGGTCGATGCCGCCGGTGATGATGACGAAGGTCATGCCGAGCGCGATAATGGCGACGAAGGTGATGTTGCGGGTGATGTTGTAGAGGTTCTTCGACGTGGCAAACGCGTCGGTGGCAAACGACAGGAACACGCAGGCGAGGATAACGGCGATCACCACCCAGAAGGTCTGGCTGGCAAACACTCTTGCCGGCAGGGATTGCTGCTTGTGTTCGATCGGCTGGTCAATTGTCAGTGCCATCGTCGACCTTCATCTGCTGTGCGTGGTGAAATTCGCTGAAATCAAACCTGTTCGATGGCGCCGGTGATCAGCCCGGTGACTTCCTCGGGCGAGCTCGACGCAATCGTCTTGTCGGCGACCTTGCGGCCGCGCCGCATGACTATGACGCGGTCGGCGACGGTGAAGACGTCAGGCATTCGGTGACTGATCAGCACGACGGCAATGCCTTGATCGCGCAAATGGCGGATCAGGTTCAGCACTTCGGCGACCTGGCGCACCGAGATAGCGGCCGTCGGTTCGTCCATCAGCACGATCTTGGCCTGCGACAGCATGGTGCGGGCGATCGCCACCGCTTGGCGCTGGCCACCCGACATCTGCTTGACGAGATCGCGCGGACGGGTCTCGGACTTCAATTCGGCGAAGAGCTGGCCGGCACGCTTGTACATCGAGGCATAGTCGAGGATGCGGAACGGCCCGACGCCGCGCCGCAACTCGCGGCCGAGATAGACGTTGGCGGCGGCGGTCAGATTGTTGCAGAGCGCAAGGTCCTGGTGGACGATCTCGATGCCGTGCTGGCGGGCTTCCGCCGGCTTGTGCAGGATCAATTCCTTGCCGTCCATGTGCATGGTGCCATGGCTCGGGCGGAAATTGCCGGCGATCATCTTGACCAGCGTCGACTTGCCGGCGCCGTTGTCGCCCATGAGGCCGACCACCTGTCCGGGCTCGATCGACAGCGACACGTCGTTGACGGCCTGGATGGCGCCGAAATGCCTTGAGATGTTGGTGAGTTCGAGAACCGCCACCAGCCTTTGCCTCCCCGTGATTTGCGACCTGCTGCTGTTCCCGGCGTGGATGCCGACGCTGCTTTGGCCTCGCTCTCCCCGGCTCCTCCCGAAGACGGCGTTAGCGTTCTTTTACGCAAAAGCCGGCGCACGTCAATCAATTGTCGGACGAATTGGGCCAGGACTATTTTAAAAATCCGTTTTGTAGGACAAATAGCATTGACGTTGGCGCCAAGCCGATATTAGCTAAGCGTCGGAGGAGATTATGCCGATCTCCGCTGGCGGTTCGCCGGCCGGAATCGGCGGAGGTTTGACGGCCCAAGATCAAGTGGCACCTGTGTGTGAGTTGATCTGAAGCCGAATCTGGAAATGCTTATCGATCTGTCCTGGCGACACGAGCGCTCGCGAAACGACCCTCGGTCATCACGCATCCGGTCGATCTGTATGGCGGGCACGCCGTGTCCGTTTGTTTCAAGGGAGGACTGACATGAGGAAAACACTTTTGCTCGCCGCCGTCGCCGCAATGGCGTTGGGTGCCGGGCCGGCTTTGGCCAAGAAACAGCTCGTCATTGTCGTGAAAGGTCTCGACAATCCGTTCTTCGAGGCCATCCACCAGGGCTGCGAGAAATGGAACAAGGAAAACGCCAGCTCGGAGTATGAATGCTTCTACACCGGTCCGGCGTCGACTTCGGACGAGGCCGGCGAGGCGCAGATCGTCCAGGACATGCTGAGCAAGGCCGACACGGTCGCGATGGCGATCTCGCCGTCCAACGCGCCGCTGATCGCGCAGACGATCAAGAGCGCCAATCCGACGATCCCGATCATGACGGTCGATGCCGATCTCAGCAAGGAAGACGCAGGTCTTCGCAAGACCTATCTCGGTACCGACAATTACCTGATGGGCAAGAAGATCGGCGAGTACATCAAGAAGGGCAAGCCGAATGGTGGCACGATCTGCACCATCGAAGGCAACCCGGCAGCCGACAACATCCTGCGCCGTGCGCAAGGCATGCGTGACGCACTGTCGGGCAAGGAAGGCCTTGCCGCACTTGCGGGTGAAGGTGGTTGGACCGAAGTTCCCGGCTGCCCGGTGTTCACCAATGACGATGGCGCCAAGGGCGTGCAGGCGATGACCGACATCCTCGCCGCCAACCCCAAGCTGGACGCCTTCGGCATCATGGGCGGCTGGCCGCTGTTCGGCGCGCCGCAGCCCTACCGCGATCTGTTCGGGCCGCTCAAGGACCGGATCGCCAGCAACGACTTCGTCATCGGCGCCGCCGACACGATCGGCGACGAAGTGGCGATCGCTCGTGACGGCCTTGTAACGGCTCTGGTCGGCCAGCGGCCGTTCGAAATGGGCTACAAGGCACCGTCGGTGATGATCGACCTGATCGAAGGCAAGGCGGTCGCCGATCCGGTGTTCACCGGCCTCGACGAGTGCACCAAGGATACGGTCGACACCTGCATCCAGAAGTAGGTTCTCGATTTCGGGGCGCCCGGTTGCGGGCGCCCCGTCATTCCTGAACGGAAGCGGTAATTCCCGAACGGACGCAATAGTTGGGGCAATCGGCTCCGGCTTTGCCGCGCCCGTGATCTGGATTTTTCGGCAACGAGATCGGCGCCCGTACGGTTCGGACCAGTCCGGACGACAGACGGTCGACGCATTGGAACGTGGATGCCGGACGAGAAGTCAAGCAAGCGAACCGACCTAACCAAGGCACAAGCGAGCCACGGTCCGGCTGTCATGCGGAAGGCTGGTGCCGCGCATTTTGCGGGGGCGAGCGTCCATGTCTCGTTGGCCGGCGAGATTGGCCTGCGGATCGTGCGTGGCGACTATCCGCCCGGCACCATCCTGCCCAACGAGTCCAAATGGGCCGAGATCTTCAATGTCAGCCGTTCGGCGGTGCGCGAAGCCATCAAGATGCTGATGGCGAAAAGCCTGTTGGCCTCACGCCCCAAGATCGGCAGTTGGGTCGAGCCGAAGGAGCGCTGGAACCTGCTCGACCGCGACGTTCTGGCCTGGTACGCGACGGCGCCCGACCGCGAGGCGTTCCTGCGAACCGTGCAGGAGTTTCGTCATATCATCGAGCCGGAAGCGTCGGCCTTTGCCGCCATGCGGCGCAGCGACGAGCAAATGGCGGAAATCAGCCAGGCCTGCCGCGACATGGGCGAGGCCTTGAGCCTGCAGGAGCGTATCCGCGCCGATACGCGCTTTCATCTGGCCATCCTGCGCGCTTCCGGCAACGACCTTCTGGTGCCGCTCGGCGTGCTGATCGAATCGGCGCTCGACCATCTCTTCGCATTCACGACACAGCAGGTCGCCGATCAGCGCCAGGCGCAGAAGCTGCATGAGGCGATCGAAAAGAACATCCGCCTGCAGCGCCCAGCCGCTGCGCGCAACGCCGTGCACAAGCTGCTTGCAGATACCGACGATGGGATAGGGCGGTGGCGGCGGTGATCGGCGCCGGCGTTGGGCAATCGGTTAAATGGTCTGTTTCTTGCCATCCTTCATCGGCATCAGGTCGACACCGTTCACCCCAGCGATATGCGTCGCCAGCATCGGTACGAATTGCTCGGCCGGGCCGGTTGCATGGGCACCGGCGAAGGAGTTCTTGGTGGCGTTGCCGAGCGGGTTGGCAATGCCGGCCGCACCCGCCATCGATTCCAGATAGGTCAGGTCCTTGAAGGCATTGGCGATGGTGAATTTGTGCGCGTCGCGGTCACCTTCCAGCGTCCAGCGCATGAAGGTCTGGTAGAAGCCGCAATCCATGCGGCCATTGCGAATGACGCTGTCGAAGCGCGGCGGCGAGATGCCGACCTTCTCAGCCAGTGCCAGTGCCTCGGAATATATCGCTGCGTAGCCAAGCGAGATGAAATTGTTGAGCAGCTTCATGCGATGGCCATCGCCGGTGTCGCCGATATGGACGATGCGGCCGGCCCAGGTTTCGATCACCGGTTTCACCCTGGCAAAAAGGGCGTCCGGCGCGCCGACCATGGCGTCGAGCGTGCCTTCCCAGGCTTCCTTCGGCGTGCGGCTGAGCGGCGCGTCGACAAAATCGATGCCGAGCGCCTTAAGTTCCGCTGCCAGCGCCACCGTCGAGACCGGATCGGAGGTCGAGCAGTCGACGACGACCGAGCCCTTTTTCAAGCCCTCCTTGAGGCCGCCGGGGCCGCGAATGATGGCTTCGACCTCGCGCGAACCGGTGACGCAGATGAAGACGATATCAGATGCCGCCGCCACATCGCGCGAGGTCGATGCTTCCGTGGCGCCGCGGCCAAGCAGGTCTTCCGCCGGTTTGCGGTTCTTGCGGCCGAGGAAGGTCAGACTGTAGCCCTTGTCGACGATGTTCTTGGCGATCCCGTGGCCCATCAGGCCAAGCCCGATGAAGCCGATCTTTTCGCGCGCGGCAGTCGTGTTCATGTCTTCAAGTCCTGTTGCAATGATTGATGTCAGGCGCTGCCGTTTTGCAGGCGAGGGTGGTTGCAGATGGCGATATTGTCTGACAATACACATAAATCCCTGAGGATGTGGAGAGCAAAATGACAAAACGGATCATGTTCACCGGCGGCAGCGGCAAGGCCGGACGCCATGTCGTCCAGTATCTGGTCGAGCAAGGCTGTCAGGTGCTCAACATCGACACCAGGCCGCTCGACAATCCCAAGGTGCGCACGCTGATCACCGACATCACCGACAGCGGGCAGGTGTTCAACGCGCTGTCGAGCTATATGGGCCTGCATGAATTCGACCCCTCGCTGCGCCCGCAGCCGGTCGATGCGGTGGTGCATTTCGCCGCCATCCCGCGCATCATGATCACCACCGACAACGAGGTGTTCCGCATCAATGCGCTCGGCACCTACAATGTCATCGAGGCGGCGGTGAAGCTCGGTATCCGCAAAATTATCATCGCCTCCAGCGAGACGACTTATGGGCTTGTGTTCGCCAACGAGCCGCGCGATCCCAAATATTTCCCGCTCGACGAGGAGTATGACGTCGACCCGATGGACAGCTATGCTTTGTCCAAGGTCGTCAACGAGAAGACGGCGCGGGCCTTCGCCCAGCGCAACGGCACCGACATTTATGCCCTGCGCATCGGCAACGTCATCGAGCCGCACGAATATTCACTGTTTCCGAAATGGTTCGCCGATCCGGGTTTCCGCAAGCGCATCGCCTGGAGCTATGTCGACGCGCGCGACCTTGGCCAGATCACGCTGCGCGCCATCGAGAAGGACGGCCTCGGCTATCAGGTGATCAACGCCGCCAATGACGACACCTCATCCGACCTGCCGACTGCCGAACTCCTGAAGCGGTTCTACCCCGGCGTGCCGGTGAAGGCCGAGCTCGGCGAATACGAGACGCTGCTGTCGAACCGCAAGGCGCGCGACGTGCTGGGCTTCCGCCCGGAGCATAGCTGGCGCAAATACGTCAAGCAGGACTGATCCGCGAAGCAATCGAGCTGATCTGTGCACAGCGGGCGGCTTTGCGGTGCAAGCCGCTTGCCGCGCTTGACAGCCTGCTTAATACGGACTTTCTGGAACCCATGCGGGACGCGAAGCCGAACAAGGAAAAATCGTTGGGGAAAGCGGCCTCCGGGGACCGTCCGGGCGGCGTTCGCCGGGCGGACGCCGCCCGTATTCCTGGCTCCAGCGTCCACGCCTCGCTGGCCAGCGAAATTGGCCTCAGGATCGTGCGCGGCGACTATCCGCCTGGTACCATCCTGCCCAATGAAGCGAAATGGTCGGAGACCTTCAGCGTCAGCCGCTCGGCGGTGCGCGAGGCGATCAAGATGCTGATGGCCAAGAGCCTTTTGGCCTCACGTCCCAAGATCGGCAGCTGGGTCGAGCCGAAGGAACGCTGGAACCTGCTCGATCGCGATGTGCTTGCCTGGTACGCGACGTCGCCGGATCGCGAAGTGTTCCTCAAGACGGTGCAGGAATTCCGCCACATCATCGAGCCGGAAGCGACCGCGTTTGCCGCCATGCGAAGAACCGACGAGCAGATGGCCGAGATCAGCCTGGCCTGCCGGGAGATGGGAGAGGCGACGAGCCTGCAGGAGCGGACCCGCGCCGACACGCGCTTCCATCTTGCCATCCTGCGGGCTTCGGGCAACGACCTGTTGGTGCCGCTCGGCGTACTGATCGAATCCGCCTTCGATCACCTCTTTGCCTATACGACGCGGGAGATCGACGATCTCAACCACGCGCAGAAGCTGCACGAGGCAATCGAGAAGAACATCCGCCTGCAGCGCCCCGACGCGGCGCGCAATGCAGTGCGCAAACTGCTCGCCAACACAGACGGCGTCATCCGCGCCCGGTAGGGCCGGCCGCCGCTAATCATCCTTGTCACGTCCGAAGGCGCTGCGCAGTTCATCCTTGGCGTCCTCAAGCACTTTTTTGCGCGCGGCAGGCAAGTTCTTGCCGGCGCGGTTGATGTAGAAGTTCAGCATCGACATGGCCGACTGGAACGGCTCGGCCTTGCGCCGGTGGCTGTGTTCGGCGGATCGCTTGAGCGAGGCGGCGATCTTCCTGGCGTCGTCGGATTCGAAGACGTGATCCTCAAGATCCATCGCGTCGCTGTGCTCGGTCACCTCGGCCGACCATTTTTTCCTGGTGGCGGTCATCGCAGGACTCCTCTGCAGGGTAGGCTGCCAGGAAACTCCGCACATCGGCATCGGTTCCGCCCTGGCTCTGGAGCCACGGATTTGCCAGCTGTGGCGCTGCTGCGACCCGAGAATGCGCCGATAGTGGCGCAAACGGCAGCCGATCTCCGAGACCGCCGACAGGAAACGCCTTGACCCGAACCGACAGCATCCAGCCCGGCCCCGGCATCGACAGCTCCTATGCCTGGATGCGGCTTGCCATCTCGATGCTGCTGGCGACGATCGGCGCCGTCGGAATGTGGGCAGTCGTCGTCGTGCTGCCCGCGGTGCAGGCCGAGTTCGGCGTCGACCGCGCAGCGGCGTCCATGCCTTATACTGCGACCATGGTCGGCTTTGCCGCCGGCAACGTGCTGGTCGGCCGCGCCATCGACCGGATGGGATACTGGATCCCGGCGCTGCTCTCTTCGATTGCGCTTTCCGCCGGCCTGCTTCTCGCGGCGCTGTCGACCTCGATCCTGCAATTCACGCTTGCCCAAGGAGTGCTGATCGGTATCGGCACGTCGGTGATCTTCGGGCCGCTGATCGCCGATATCTCGCACTGGTTCAACCGCCGGCGCGGTGTCGCGGTGACCGCGGCGGCCGCCGGAAACTACCTCGCCGGAGCGATCTGGCCGACCATCATGCCGACGCTGATAAAGGCGGAAGGCTGGCGCTTCACTTATGCCGCCATCGGCATCTTCTGTCTGGTGACTATGGTGCCGCTGGTGCTGATGCTGCGGCGCGGTGCCCCAGTTGCGGCTGCCGCCGGTTCGCCCGGAAGCCGGCCGGTGCAGTCGATGCCGCTGTCGCCGGCGGCGTTGCAGGTGCTGCTGGTCGTCGCCGGCCTCGGCTGCTGCGTGGCGATGTCGATGCCGCAAGTGCATATCGTCGCCTATTGCATGGACCTTGGCTACGGCGTCGCACATGGCGCCGACATGCTGTCGATCATGATGGCAGGCGGCGTCGTCAGTCGGCTGGCATCGGGCTTTCTCGCCGACCGCATCGGCGCGGTGTGGACACTGATGATCGGCTCGGTGCTGCAATGCCTGTCGCTGCTGTTCTACATCCCATTCGACGGGCTTGCCTCGCTCTATGTGGTGTCGCTGGTGTTCGGCCTGTCGCAGGGCGGTATCGTGCCTTGCTACGCGATCATCGTGCGCGACTACATGCCGGCCAAAGAGGCTGGCCAGCGTATCGGCATCGTCTTGATGGCGACGATCTTCGGCATGGCGATCGGCGGCTGGATGTCGGGCTGGATCTACGATTTGACCGGCTCCTATGCGGCTGCGTTCCTCAACGGCATCGCCTGGAATTTGCTGAACATACTGGCGATCGGGCTGCTGTTGTGGAAGGCACGGCGCAGCACAGCCGTGATGGCCTGAGCTCACCCTGCCCAATGGTCCGGGAGCTGCGCGGCTTGACAACCACCCAAGGCTGCGCGACGCCGGAAGGCGGATGGGTGCGGCAACAGGCCGATTTGGCATGACGACGGTGGCAAAGACCCTGAATATGGTTCTAAAGGCGCTTGGCTGCACAAGCCCGTCGCCAGGAGTGCGCCCTTGACCAAGCCGCGCTCGCGCCGGGGCGGCGGCCGCCCTACCATCGCGGATGTCGCGCGCAAGGCCGGCGTTGGTGCGATCACCGTGTCGCGCGCCCTGCGCGAGCCGGAGCGTGTGTCCGAAGAGCTGCGCCGCCAGATCCAGGCCGCCGTCGACGAACTGGGCTATGTGCCGGACCCGAATGCCCGGGCCCTGGCCTCGGCGCGCGCGGAGGTGTTCGGCGTGCTGGTGCCGTCGCTTACCAACAACGTCTTCGCCGAGGTGGTGCGCGGCATCTATGACAGCCTGTCGGCCAGCCCCTTCCGCATCCAGCTTGGCAACACCCACTATTCCGGCCTCGAGGAAGAGCGGCTGCTGCAGGTGTTCGGTTCGCAACGGCCGGCAGCGTTGATCGTCGCCGGCATCGATCAGACACCGGCTTCGCGAAAGCTGCTGGAAAGTGCCGGCTGCCCTGTGGTGCAGGTCATGGAAACGGGTCCCGATCCGGTCGACATGATGGTCGGCTTCTCGCATCTGGATGGCGGCAGGGCGGCGAGCGAGCATCTGATCGAGGCGGGCTATCGCCGCATCGGCTTCATCGGCGCGCGCATGGATCCGCGTTCGCAGCGGCGCCTTGCCGGCTATCGCGCGGCGATGGAGGCCGCGGGCCTGTTCGACCCGCGCCTCGTCACCACTACGCCGGTGCTGTCCAGCGTCTCGCTCGGCCGCGAGATGTTCCGCGATGCGCTGGCCAAGGTGCCGACACTCGACGGTGTCTTCTGCAACAATGACGATATCGCGCTCGGCGTCTTGTTCGAATGCCATCGCGCCTCGATCGCGGTACCGAAGACGATCGGCATCGTCGGGTTCAACGATCTCGACATGATGCAGGTGGCGTTTCCTTCGGTCACCAGCATCCGCACCCATCGTTATGAGATCGGCCGGCGTGCCGTTGCCATGGCGCTTGCGGCGATCGCCGGCAACAGACCGGAGCAACGGATCGTCGACCTCGGTTTCGAGCTCAAGCGCCGCGAGAGCACGGCGCGTTGAAACGCACAGGAGCGACTGTGCAAATGCCGGTTTACACGCCAATTTGGTAGCGCTACCATTTCCCGCAGGCAGGTGCATAAACGACAGGGCGTACCTGTTTATTATACATAAGCGACAACTAATACTTGTTTATTATGGATAATATGATAGTTTTCGTACCGCTGGGGGCGACAAGGGAGGAACCGGGTCGGCCACCACGGGCGGCCAAGGACGCGCATGGCGAGGCGGGAGGTGCCGGTCCATCGCGCGAAAATTCGCGTTGCGAAACGAACAATCTGAACTGCAATCGGGAGGATTATCGATGATCAAGTCACTTGTTGGTGGCGTCGTTGCCGCCACTGCATTCGTCATGCTCAATTCGGCCGCCATGGCCGCCGGACCCGAAATCGTGTCGGGTCCCGCCGCTCAGGCGGACTGTTTCGCGCCGTGGAGCGCGGAGACCAAATTCTTCAAATATCCCAAGAAGGAAGGGCCGTTCCGCATCGCCTTTGCCAATGGCTATATCGCCAATACCTGGCGCATCCAGATGGTGCAGACGGCCAAGGCCTACGCCGCACAACCTGAAGTCAAAGCCAAGATCAAGGAATTCAAGGTCGTCTCGACGGGCGAGGACGTGCCGGCACAGATCTCGGCGATCAACAATTTCATCGATTCCGGCTATGACGCCATCGTCACCGACGCCCAGAACCCGACGGCCTTCGGTCCGGTCATCAAGCGCGCCAAGGAAGCCGGCATCGTGCTGGTCGCCTTCGACAACATCCTCGACACCAAGGACGCCATCAACGTCAATGTCGATCAGAAGGGCCTTGGCGAATTGTGGGCCAAGTGGCTGGTCGCCAAGATTCCGAACGGCGGCAAGATCCTGGAAGTGCGCGGCGTCGCCGGCACCTCGGTCGACACCGATCGTCACAACGGCATCCACGAGGTCTTCGACGCGTCCGGCAAGAAGTGGGACGTGACCGAAGTCGCCGGCAAATGGGATGACGGCGTGGCACAGAAAGTGACCGCGGATGCGATCGCCACCAACGGTCCGTTCGACGGCATCACCGGGCAGGGCGGCGACACCGGCATCGTGCAGGCGATGATCGACGCCAAGCATCCGTTCGTGCCGTTTGGCGGCGAGACCGAGAACGGCTTCCGCAAGTTCTGCGCCGCGCATTCGGCCGACGGGCTGAAGTGCTCGTCCGCAGGCTCGGGTCCGGCTCAGGTCGCCGTCGCCATCAAGACCGCGATCGCCGCACTCGAAGGCGAGGTTGTGCCACAAGAGGTGAAGCTGCCGCTGGCGATCGCCGAAGACCCGAACTTGAAGGAAGGCACGGATTATTTCCCCAAGGAATCCGATAATTTCTTCGTCGGCAATTCCTTCCCGACCTGCGGCATCAATTTCAGCGCCCAGGAAATCATGGGTCAGACCAAGGAAAACCAGTAAATCATCGCTGGCTGTCACCTGGCGGCGGCGGGGGGGGGCCCGCGGCGGGGTGGAAAACACCAAAACACCCGGGGGGGGGGGGGGGGGGGGGGGGGGGGCGGGGGTGTTTTTTGTGGGATAAACAAGCCAGGT